>JAQUJJ010000129.1 GCA_028681035.1 Candidatus Cloacimonadota bacterium | reverse complement strand
CTAATCTGCGACATTAAGTTCGACCGGAATAAGTAACAACCCAGTCAGTAAATACCATGCACATTGCAATAATCGGTGGCGGCGTCTGGGGCTTGGCACTTGCCAAGCTGCTTAGCGAAAACAATCATCATGTTTTAGTCTGGGAGTATAACCCCGCCTATTTGGATGTACTACAGACTACGCATGCTAATCCGCAACTACTTAAGGGGATTCAGCTTCCTCTTTCCATCCGCTTTACTTCCAGCCTTGATGAGGTTGTTAGTTATTCTCCCGAAATAGTGGTACTGGCTACTCCAGCGCAATTTGTTAGAAAAACTATACAGAATATACCCCCTACATTATGGATATCTCCTCAACTAAAAGCAATAGTTAATGTGGCTAAAGGCATTGAAGAGGGTAGCTTGCAAACTATTGATGCTGTGTTGCAGGATATTCTCCCCAAGCAAGTTCACCCGCTTATCTGTGCTCTTTCGGGTCCTTCCCATGCAGAGGAAGTAGCCCGTAAAGTGCCCACCACTGTGGTGATTGCTGGAAGCGATGATATGCTATTAAGACAACTTCAAGATGTGTTTAGCAATGCTTATTTCCGTGTTTACCGCAGTGATGACCTTATTGGTGTGGAAATCGGTGGAGCGGTTAAAAACATCATCTCCATTGCAGCAGGAATAGTAAGTGGTCTCGGCTTTGGTGATAATACCATCGGAGCACTGCTAACTCGCGGAATTGTGGAAATCAGCAGGCTTGGTATTGCCATGCACGCTCGTTCTGAAACCTTTTTAGGCTTATCAGGAATAGGTGATCTCATCACTACAGCAACAAGCCCCCACAGCCGCAATCGCTATGTTGGCGTGGAGATTGGCAGGGGACGCAAACTCCCTGAGATTCTAGCAGGTATGAGCATGGTTGCCGAAGGCGTTGCCACTACACGTAGTGTGCATTTCCTTGCTTTAAAACTTGGTGTGGAAATGCCTATAGTCCATCAAGTTTATCAAATCCTCTTTGAAACTAAAGACCCCAAGGAAGCAATCACTGAACTAATGACCCGCGAGCTGAAAGCGGAGTAAACCGTGCCTGGAATCAGCATAATCAATACCAGAGACAAAGAGCTTGCCCTAGATGCAATTAAGAAGTATCAAAGGCAACTTGCGTCTGCTCTACCACATATAAGCTCAAACAACATATTAGAAAGCCCTGAGTTATTAATCAATTTGACCAGTCACAATTCAAATCCTCTGTGTTACGAGCAAATCGGGTCATGGACGTTTGTGTGGGAAGGCATTGAGATTCCTGATTTTGAGTTAGTAGCTCTTTCATTGAATGCGCTGCCCTTTGACAACCTATCTGCTAATGTTCTTCGTGAATGGCGAGACAAACTCTTTGCCAATAACTTCTCAGCCTTCTTTTTTGCAGCATACAATCACGAAAGCAGACTCATCGTATTAGCCAACGACGACCTTGCAAGATTACCTGTATATGTTTACCATCAAAATGGGGTACTATACATAAGCCGAGAATACTCACTGCTCCGTCTCCTCACTCCAACCCTTCAGCCAGACAAAGAAATCTTAGCTTTATACCTGCTGTTTGGCTATGCTCCTGGGTTTGGGTCACCCTTCAGAGAGATTGATACTCTAAAATGCTCCACAGCCGCCTGCTATAATCTTGCTAACGATACATCAGTTACTACATCTGACCTAACACGCAGATTGCCGGTAATTGTTAAACAAGGCAGCAAAAAAGCCAGGTTAACAGAATTGAAGACTATCTTTGAAAAGGCTACTGAACTTTGTTTGAATAACAGACCTGGAGTTTTGGCTTTATCCGGTGGTTACGATTCTAGAAGCGTGGCAGCAGCTCTGCTAAATAACAAAAGTAAGTTTTGCAGTGCAACCTATCAGGATACTGACAACACTGCGGGACGCGATGTAAGCTCTGCCTGTAGATTGGCACAACATCTTAACATTGCACACAGCAACTTGAAACTTCCTAAGGATAATCCAAGTCTATATGCTGCTTTATTCGCTATTAAGCATGGGTTGAATTACATGGGAGTAGCTTTTCTTATATCTTTCCTGCAAGAGCTGCGCAATCACTATGGAGATGATTTTGTGTTACTAACTGGCGATGGTGGTGACAAAGTGGTTTCTGCTCTCCTTCCTTTCAAGGCACATCTAAACGAATCTAATGTTGTAGAATACATCTTCGAGCATAATGCAGTGTTTAAGCGAGATATTGTGGCAAAGCTACTGGATATTCCGCTTGCAAGCTTAGAAGATTACCTGCTTAACTTACTGCGCTCATATCCTGTTTCAGACTGGAACGATAAGTACAGATACTTTCTTTTAGCCGAGAGAGGTGGAAGGTGGCTCTTTGAGGGCGAAGATAGAAACCGCTACTACTGTGCCTCCGAAACTCCATTTTACGACCTCCGATTCTACCGTTCTGCGCTTTCGATACCGCCATCGTGGAAAGATAATCAAAGCTTTTATCTGGAATTTATGAAATCTATACTACCAAGTGTGGGAAACACGTCTCTTGCAGATGAGTTTCTTGCGCCAAATGATTTTGGATATCCGTTTCTGCAAGCGTTACTGCTGAAGATGCGAAGATGTAACCTGATTAGCAAGCTGAAGAATAACTTCAAAAAACAACCCAAGACAAGCTACCTTTCTCAGCCTTTTGTGCAAGATAGGGCTAATACTCTTGGGAATTCCGATGCTGTCCAAAGGTTTTTTTTCTCCAATCAGTTACTAAGCTCTCTGCTCCTTTCTGGGGACATGAATAGATTGCAATTGTGTAATTTATATACGGTTCTTACAATGCTTGCCGATGAGTGCTAAGGTATAGCAATCCAGCCCTTCTCCCCCATTCATTTAATGTTTCAGCCTGATTTAGTTTGACATTTTTGTAGTATATTATAGCATGGTATTATGACTAAGCTTGTTTTGGATAAACAGATAAAGAATCAATTAGATAGCTTGCCAAAGGGCTGGGCTTTTTTTGCCCTTCACAGCAACGACGCTGTGTTATATTCAGGTTACACAGCCAATCTCTCCCTTAAGCTAAAAACTATGCAAGGCAAGGCAGAGGAAGGCGGATTGTATGCCGAGCTGTGGCAACAAACTAGCAAGCTTGAATATAAGACCCATCCACATGGCTTGGCGGCACTTATTCAGTACAAGGCTACCATCACCGAGAACCTGCCTCTTTATCAGCACCGCATCCTTCCTTGGGCGAATTATGCCTATCTGGCTGTTAGTGCACACCGCTTTCCTTTTGTATCCACAGTGGAACACACTAATGACGATTGGCTTTACATCGGTCCCTTCCGTAGCCGTTTCATGCTTGTGGATGCGATAGACACCCTTTCCCGCATCCTTAAGCTACCTTATTGTGAGACCTCTGATTTCCCCTGTGCAAAGTTTGATAAAGACATTTGCCGCGGGTGGTGCTTAAGCCTTGCTCCCGCCAAAGAAAGCAAGCTCGAGCTTAGCCTGGAAAAGCTGGACGCTCTGTTAAAGGAAGCCTTTCTACATCCTGATAACGGCATTATAGAAATGATTAGCAAGACCAGGAATGAGTACTTTGATAACCTGGAGTTTAGCAAAGCAGGCTTGCTGGATGATGAGATTGATGTTTTAAGCAAATACCGCGATTGGCTCATCTTTCTTTATGCAGCCAAGAAGCTGGATTATGAAGACGATAACGTATCAATAGTGGGCGGCAAAGTAATAAGCTGCCAATATAACAACAAAGCATACCAATTTCCCATGGATAGAACTGAATTTAGGGCTAACGAGACCCTTGCCCTTAACTTGGACACCGTGGATGAAAGCCGGATTATATACGATTACCTGAGGAAAAGGGAGAAATAGATGCACGAAGAGATTGTTAAACTTAAGATAGTTAAGCATCACCGTCAAGGCAAAGTACGCGATATCTACGATTTGGGTGAAACCCTGTTAATTGTTACCAGCGACCGTATCTCCGCCTTTGATGTGGTGTTTCCTGAAGCCATACCGGATAAGGGAAAGATACTAAATTCCATCTCAGTTCATTTCTTTAACACCACCCAGCACATCATCCCCAACCATTTTATCACCGCTAATATGAGCGAATACCCCAAAGAACTGCACCCATACGCAGCGTATCTGGAAGGGCGTAGCATGTTGGTAAAAAAGACCCGCGTAATACCCTTTGAGTGCATTGTGCGTGGTTATATCAGCGGTTCTGCCTGGAGCGAATATTCCAAGACCAATACCATCGGAGGCATGCTTATCGCCGAAGATATGCAGGAAAGCCAAAAATTTAGCCATCCGCTATTTACCCCCAGTACCAAAGTGGAGAATGGACACGACGAAAACATCAGCTACCGTGAGTTTCTCTCCCGCATGGATGAAAAGCTGGCAAGCTACATCAAAAACAAGGCTTTAGAGCTATATTCATACGGTCACGAAATGCTGATTAAGCAAAACATCATCGTGGCAGATACCAAGTTTGAGTTCGGCTCTATCGGCAATCAATTGCTGTTGATAGATGAAGTGCTAACCCCCGATTCATCACGCTTTTGGGCATTGGATGAATACGCCATGGGCACTAGCCCCAAGAGCTACGACAAGCAATACATGCGAGATTATTTAAGCAGTATCGCTTGGGATAAACAACCTCCTGCTCCGCATTTACCCGAAGAAGTAATCCATAAAACCCGCGAGAAATATCTTGCAATACACAAAATTATTACAACAAACGAGATATAAGATGCCTAAAGTAATATGTATTGTGGACGACGAAGAAGATCTCGTCCAAAACCTAAAATACGAAGTTAGCGCCCTGCGTCCAGATTGGGAAGTGCTTACGTTCCCAGACGGTATGAAAGCCACGCAAGAGATTATCAAAGGTAAGGTTGACCTGGTAGTAACCGACATCGCTATGCCTGATATGGATGGCTATGAGCTATTCTGGCGCGTGAAAGACTATGACAACCAAATCCCTGTAATCATGATGACCGGTTTTGGTTACGACCCCAATCATGTGCTAGTTCGCGCCAAGGTGGATGGCTTGAAAGATGTTCTTTTCAAACCCTTCGATACCGAAAAGCTGGTGAACTTAATAGACATTCGCCTTGCCCATCTCGAATAAAAACACCGCGCTGTTGCTATGCGTGCAAACCTGCATTGCCTAATCCAAACCCATCTGCTGAAGCGCAGCCCGCTCAGCTACCTTCTCTATCCCTTGGGGCGGGTATATAGTGCTTATCAGGCACTCAGACGCCGCCGCCTCTACCCCCGCCCCTACCATGCACCTTGCAAAGTAATCAGCATCGGCAATATCGTAAGCGGTGGCAGCGGTAAAACCCCTTTAACCATTGCCATTGCCCGACTGCTATCCGCACAAGGGCTGCGCGTGGCAGTTTCGCACCGGGGTTATAAAGGCAAGTTTGAGAACAACCCACACCTTATCTCAGATAGCAAATCTTTGTTATTTCCCGCCGATGTTGCAGGTGATGAAGCATATTTAATCGCCAGTTCCCTCCCCGGCATACCTGTAGTAGTTGGAAGAAAACGCAAAGATGCCATCAGGCTGCTGTTACAAAGCTATCCCAACACACAAGTGCTGATAATGGACGACTCCTTCCAGCACCTAAAAGTGTTTAGAGACTTGGATATTGTCTCCTTCTCCACAGAATCCGGAATCGGCAATGGCTTTGTATTGCCGGCTGGCTACCTGCGGGAAAGTCTGGATACCATCAGCGATAAATGCGTGGCGGTGGTGTACCGCAGGCAGCAAGCGAACAAACCCCAAGCCTGGGAAACAGCTTTACATGCAAAGACTCCGTATGTATTTCACAGCTATGCCACTGCAAGCGAATGTGTGGACACGCAGGGTAATCCCTTTGCAATAGATACTTTGAAAGGCAAAAGACTGGTGCTTGTTTCTGGTATTGCGCACCCCAAATCATTCCAGAAAACGGTTAAGGAACTGGGGCTAAGCTTTATAAAACATTATATGTTTCCAGATCATCATGGCTTTGATGATGAGGAACTTGTTTCAGAGCTGCTGCACGAGCTGCCGGACATTATCCTCTGCACCCAGAAAGATATCATGAAGCTTGCCCGGCACCCGGAGCTTGCTCCCCGCTTACGGGCTTTGGTGCTTGGCTATCATTTTGACGAGGAGCAGGATTTTCAAGACCTGATAACAACAACACTGTCTTAAACAAACCCCAATTTTAAACTATTCAATCCTCCATGTTAACCTTCCAACCTTGCAATAAGTATCTGCCATATATTTAAGTCTGGAGTCGTTGCTGCCAAACGCAGTTTAACGATACCTATCACTTCGGGCAGCAAGGACTACAGCGTTACTGCTTAATACATAACAATTTAACAAAGAGTAAAAGAGTAAAAGAGAATAACACTCCCCTAATTCAGGACTTGACCTATCTCCGTTTTAAAGTACCTCCCTTCCTTCCCACCCTTGTGTTGGCAAACACTATCCCGTAACTATCCGATATCGCCATACGGGATAGTTAGCGGATAGTTATTGGCTGGATAAGCGTGGCTAAGAAGGGAGGAGGGAGTTTGTATGTGGAGTCCTTGCCGCTTAGATGTGTTTGTATTGGCTTATCCATTTAACATGTACTTTTCGTTTTATACTGGCAATATAATCTTGAAAGCGGTCTGGACTTCACAGTTACAATTATGCTAATATTATTATTTGCAAATACATGCTCGCAATTGAACTTGACTGAAGCCATGCCTTCGCTACCGATAATGAAAGTGTTTCCTGAACTTGACTGAAGCCTTGCCTTCGCTACCGATAATGAAAGTGTGTCTGGAGTTCAAAGAGCCTCTACTATCTTCATATATACCTATAGTTTATTGGCTCTTTGGACTTCAGCAATATCCCCTTGTTATTTGAAGTCCAAGGTGCCGTTAAGTTATAGGTGGACATATAATTAGCATAGGCATAAAAGACTCCAGACACAAATCGCTTTCATGTAAAGGACTCCAAACACAGCTCCTCTTTTACTCTTTAACTCTTTGTTAAATAATATCTTTGCTTTGCTCACGTTGTATTGGCGTTAAAACTATTATGCCTGTGTTGAAAGATTTTTGGCAATTCTGTCCCAAATCTTGGCTATTGTCCCCCTTACATTATAGAAGCTAATAAATGAGGAGACAAAAATGAAAGTAGTATTCAATTATGGACTGGCAGGTTACAGTGGCAAACTGATGGATTTGGTGTATTACATGGACAAAACCGAGGGAAGAGTGTGTGCGCGTAGGTACCGTTATCCCAGACTGACACAGGAAAACGAGAGAGTAGGAAGGACATCGGAGCAGCTATTTGCCATTCTGCCATCGAACGCTTACAAGGACAATCTAAGGCTGTATCTGATGCGCTACAATTGTTTAAAGAACACACCCAAGCCCTTGCGCTCTTGGGTGAATCTGTATATTCACCTGATGCACAATATGGCAAAGGCAATGCCGGAAGTGGATTTGACCACCATCACCAGAGAACAGATTTATGCGCAGGATTTGCCCTGTATCAGCATCAAAAGGGCAGTGGAAGCAGGGTTGTTACCGGAAGTGAGCGGATATGAGAGGATGGAAGGGGAGATATAAGGTGTTGACGTGCTGGGGTGCTGGAGTGATGGGGTGGAGAACTCCGTTTCTCCACTTGCCGAATCGGAATTCGGCAACCCAATACCATGCTACAGGGCTACAAACTGCGCAGCTATGGCTATGGCGGCAGTTTCTGCACGGAGGATAAGGTGGGAAATGTTGATATCCGGGATATGGTGCTTGGCAAAGAGTTCGTATTCGCTTTCCTTCCAGCCACCTTCGGGACCTATAAGAAAGCAAGGTGAGGCACCCAATTGAATGTCTTTTAGCCACACATCCGGTCTGCGCTCAGAACACAGAATAGGAGCAAATCCGCTATCCTGAATGGCAACAATTACCTGTTCCAGAGGAAGAGAGGGATGTATTGAAGGTAGGTAGGGGTTGTCACATTGTTTGATAGCCGCCAAAGCAATACGCTCAAAGCGTTGGTTGGTGTTGTTGGAAGGAACCCGGACGCTATACTCGCTAACCAAAGGGAAGAACGTAGATGCACCAAGCTCAGTGCACTTCTCTATAATAAGTTCATCGTGCTTGTTCTTCAGCAGCGCAAAGGCAATGGCAAACTGCTTGGCTGGAGGTTCATGGAATTGGCTGGAAAGCACCTCGATACGGGCACTGCGCTTGTTAAGCTCGCTAATTCTGCCTTCAGCAATAATGCCCTTGCCATTGTTCAGGGTTATGGAATCCCCCACCTCAATCCGCTTTACATGGCTGAGATGGTGAAACTCCTCACCCTCCAGAATAACAACGCTGCTGGAGGTGCTTAAATCGGGAGTGTAGTAAGATGGCATTGCAGATGATTAGTTTATATCTGTTTACTATTATCGTATAAGACGTCTGGGCATAAATCGACACCATTCACCCAAGCAACGGTATCAAAGCTGACCTTCACATTATTAAACTTGTCTTTGTCCTCCAGTTCTCTAAACTTACCTGTTTTCATGTATGGCTTAACGTCAAATAAGCGTTTTACATTATTGTCATAGGTAAGTTCAAGCTTGTAATTGTCCACAGGTTTAACGGAAAGTAGTTTTCTCATAATTATCTCATTTCAAGGGGTCTATTGGTAACGGTAACTCGCCTTCAGAAGCTAATCTCCAATTAGCCATTAGCTCTTCTTCATGTATAAGACACCATGCAGTTAGAAGTTTACTTTGTTTAACAGGGAGCTTCCCCTTGGCAAATCTACCAGTAATAAAATTGTAAACAGCAGAATTATCCTGATAGTACACATGAATATGAGGAGGCTCATGTTCTGCTGAACCGCAGTACATACGGACAATAATTCCATAGAACATACTTATTGTTGGCATCGTTACCTCACTAATGCCAAGATACAATTGGCTAAATAATATGTCAAGATAAACTGAATCAGCTTACGAAAAATACTCTCTCAATTTTGAGAGAAAGCTCTTACCGGGCTTCATTTGCCGTTTGTGGTCAAATTCTTTCAGATTAGTAAACAGCTCTATTTCTTCCTTGGAAAGCTTGGTGGGGGTAACAACTATTGCCCGCACAATCTGGTCGCCACGGGAATAGCTATTCAAGCCTTGAATGCCCTGCCCCTTTAGGCGGAACAACCTTCCGCTCTGAGTTCCGGTAGGTATCTTCATCTTAACAGAGCCGGTGAGCGTGGGTACGATAATCTCATCTCCCAACACTGCCTGAGACATGCTGATGGGATATTCCAAGATAATGTTATTGTCTTCGCGCTCAAAAACGTCGTCCTGCTTTTCGTGAATAAGCACCAAGATATCGCCTCTTGTCCCACCACGGGGACCGATATTGCCCTGTCCGCGCAGACGGATGTATTGCCCTTCTTCCACTCCGGCAGGCACTTTCACGCTTATTTCTTTCACTTTGCCCATGCGACCTTCGCCATAACACTTTGGGCATTTGTTCTTGATTATCTTGCCTTCACCACGGCAGGACGGGCATTCCGCCACGGTTTGCATCTGCCCAAAAAGTGATTGGCGTACTTGGCGTATCTGCCCTGTACCACGGCATTGGCTACAGCTTTCGCTGGCACCATCTGCGCTACCTGAACCGTTACACTTGTCACAGGCTTCTTTGGTGCCTATTTTGATGGTCTTTTCCGCACCCACGGCTATTTCTTTTAAGGAGAGGGAAAGCTCTATCTGAAGGTCTTCCCCACGGTTGGAGCTGCGCTGACTTCTGCCCCCAAAGCCACCACTAAAGAGGCTTTCGAAGATGCCGCCAAAACCTTCACCAAAGATGTCGTTCAAATCTCCCCGATGCGAGAAGTTTTCCCAATTGAACCCGCCTGAGCCGAACTGATTCTCTATTCCGGCATGTCCATATTGGTCATATAACTGACGTTTATCTTTATCGCTTAAAATCTCGTATGCTTCGCTGGCTTCTTTGAACTTGTCTTCGGCTTCTTTGTTATCGGGGTTTTTGTCTGGATGAAACTGCATTGCCATCTTGCGATAGGCTTTCTTGATA
>JAQUJJ010000128.1 GCA_028681035.1 Candidatus Cloacimonadota bacterium | reverse complement strand
TGGATTTAACAAGATCATCACACTTATATTCTAAAAGGATAGGAAACATAGGATGAAATGGTATGTAATTCATACCTATTCAGGTCATGAAAACAAAGTGAAGACCGCTATAGAGAAGGGTATAATCAGCACCCCGATGGAATCGTCGGTTGGCAGATTACTGGTTCCGGTAAGAAAATCTTTTATCATCAGAGAAGGTAAGAAGATAGAGCGGGAAAAGAAGCTGTTCACTTCCTATGTTATCTTGGAAGCCGATATGAGCTCCGAGTTAAAAAGTTATGTACTAAGTATAGCTGGCGTCACGAGTTTTTTAGGAATTGGTAAAGATAAAAAAGAACCTGCTGCTCTGTCCCAGGAAGAAGTTGATAGGCTTCTAGGGATAACTGATCCCGATAGGGATATTAAGACTTTCTCCTTTATGCCAGGAGATATGGTGAAGGTTACCGCAGGTCCCTTCTCAGATTTTGAAGGCTTAGTGCAGAAATCTACCGAAGATGGCAATAAGCTAATTATAGACGTTACAGTTTTTGGACGCCGAACTCCTGTGGAGCTAAACGCAAGCCAAGTCGAACTTGTTAAGAAATAAGACATAAAATAGAGGTAATAGAAATGGCAAAACCTAAAGATGCCGTAGCAACAATTAAACTGCAGCTTCCTGCTGGAAAAGCAACTCCTGCTCCACCAGTGGGACCCGCTCTCGGTCAGGCAGGTGTTAACATTCCTGAATTTTGCCGTCAGTTTAACGAGAAAACCGCTGATCAACCTGGGATGGTTTTTCCAGTATTGATTTACGTAGCGAAGAATAAATCTTTCACTTTTGAAATCAAGACCCCACCCGCTGCTGTTTTAATAAAGAAAGAAGCGGGACTTGCCAAAGGCAGTGACGTTCCTAATAAGAACAAAGTTGGTAAGATTAACAAAGAGCAATTGAAAATTATTGCCGAACTTAAAATACAAGACATGAATTGCCATTCCCTTGAATCCGCTATGAGTATGATCGCTGGAACTGCAAGAAGCATGGGTGTTACAGTTGATGACTAATGCTTCCTTTGCAGGAGATAGTATTCATAAGGAGAGTCAATGAAACATAGTAAAAGGTACAACGTCGCCTATACGATGTTCGACCGCCAAAAGAGATTTGATCTCTCAGAAGCATTGAAACTATTGAAGACATTACCTGCTTCAAAGTTTGATGAGACTGTTGAGGTTCATTTCAATCTTGGCGTAGATCCTCGTAAAGCCGATCAGCAGATACGCAATTCGCTGGTATTGCCTCATGGAACAGGCAAGACGATGCGCGTAGTAGTGTTTGCTGAAGGTGACAAAGCAGATGAAGCCAGACAAGCTGGCGCCGATTACGTAGGTGTAGATGATCTCATGGAAAAAATCACAGCCGGTTGGTTTGATTTTGACGTGGTTGTCTCCACTCCCAATCTAATGGGACGTATCGGGAAACTAGGACGCGTTTTAGGACCCAGAGGACTTATGCCCAACCCCAAGGTAGGAACTGTTACCATGGATGTGGCTAAAGCTGTAGAAGAAGCTAAGGGCGGAAAGGTTACTTATCGGGTAGATAAGTTTGCCAATCTTCATATCCCTGCTGGTAAACTAAGCTTTGAAGAGAATAAGCTGAGAGAAAACATCAAGGCGATTCTCGGTGCCATAATCAAAGAACGTCCCGCTACCTTAAAGGGTGTTTTTATTAAAAGTGTAACCCTCTGTACTACAATGGGTCCCGGCATCAAAATTCTGGTCGCAAGCGCAACCTTGGAAGCGAAGAGCTAAGGGAGTATTAGATGGTTCAAAATGTTAAATACGACATTGTAAAGGACTTGATAGCAAGATTAAGTGGCGCAAAAGCGATCGTACTGGTGGATTATAAGGGAATAAACATCGAACAAGTGAATCAATTGCGCAACCGCTTCAGAGCTAGTCAAGTGGACTACTTTGTCCAGAAAAATACCCTTGTCAAAATAGCACTTAATGAGATGGGTATTACAGAATTGGATTCCCAATTGGTGGGTCCCACAGCCTTAGCAGTATGTAAACTGGATGAAGTTTCTCCTGCTCGTGAGCTCATCAAATTCCTGAAAGAAGTGATGGAAGACAAAAAGTTTCCACAGTTTAAAGTTGGTTACATAGCAGGGCATTTATTCAGTGCTGCCGAACTAACAGCTTTAGCAAAACTTCCATCTCGCGAAGAACTCCTTGCGAAGGTATTGTGTGGCATGAAAGCTCCGATATCCAACTTCGTGAGTATCAACCAAGGTATCATCCGCAAATTTGTGTATGCTCTTGATGCCATAGTAAAAAAACAAGCTGAAGCCAGCTAAGAAATTATTCATATATCCGATGGAGGAACAATGTCCGATAAAAAGCAACAAGTAATTGATCTGATTAAAGAGATGACAGTACTTGATCTCTCTGAATTAGTGACAGAGATGGAAGAGATTTTTGGCGTTTCTGCTGCTGCTCCTGCAGCCGCATTTGCCGCTCCAGCAGCCGCTGAAGATGCCAAAGAAGAACAAACTGAGTTCGACGTAATTCTGACAAATGCCGGTGACAAGAAAATCAACGTAATCAAAGTTGTCCGCGAAATTACCAAGCTTGGCTTGAAAGAAGCTAAGGATCTCGTTGATGGTGCACCTAAAGTTGTATCAGAAAAAGTTACCAAGGAAGAAGCTGATTCAGTTAAGAAAAAACTTGAAGACGCTGGCGCAACTGTCGAAGTCAAGTAAGGACTTCTCAGTTTGATAAATGTCCAAAAAAAGTCCCGAGGGACTTTTTTTGGACTAATTTGAGCATAACCACTAATAAACATTGTTACCATAAGAAGAGCTTTATACGTACCCATTCATAGCTGTGGCGCACAAAGCGTGAGAAGAAATATTATTAACCAAAGAACCATGATGTTGGTATGAAAAACCGCAAAGGAGAGAGCTTTTGAGAAAGGTCAAAAGTTATTCCCGAATATCCGGAAGATTTGCTGAGTTAGGTATCCCAGAAGTAGAAATACCAAATCTTCTGGCAATGCAAGTGGATTCCTTCAACGATTTTTTGCAGAAGGATGTTCACCCGCAGCGCAGAGAAAAAAGGGGTTTGCAAGCCGTATTTGAATCCATATTCCCGTTGGAGGATTCTAAGGGTAATTTTTTGCTTGAGTTTATTGACTACAACGTGTTACAAGAAAAGTATGCGATTGAAGAATGCCGAGAGCGTAACTTATCTTATCAAGCTCCACTTAAAGCCAAGATGCGCCTTAGTGTATTTGAGATCAATGAAGGCGTTAGGGAACACAAGGATACATTAGAACAAGATGTATTCTTAGGAGAAATCCCACTAGTTACAGAGCAGGGAACATTTGTCGTAAATGGAGCTGAGCGGGTTATAATCTCTCAGTTACAACGATCACCTGGAGTTTTCTTTTCAGAAGAAAAACACCCTAGCGGTAAAACCCTCTATTCTGCCAAAGTTATCCCTTACAATGGCTCATGGCTTGAGTTCGATATAGACATCCATGATGTGATGTATGTTCATATCGACAAACGCCGAAAACTCCCAGTAACTACTTTACTGCGGGCTATCGGGATTTCTACAAATACTGATCTGAGAAAGACTTTCTATAAGAGCGAAGTGCTATCCCTTAAAGAAGCAAAGAATAGACATCTCTATGCTGACATTTTTGAAACTGGAAACCCAGAACCTATTGCAAATGCAAACGAACAATTTACTGACGCTCTTGCTAAGATATTTGAAGAAAAGAAAATCAGTTCAGTAGAAGTGATTGATTATAACTTTGAAATTGCACGAAAGGTTTTAGAGAACACTTTTGCTAAAGACCCCACGGTTACGCAAGAAGAAGCTTTAAAGAAAATATACAGCCTGATACGCCCCGGCGAGGACGCTCCCGTTGAAGCTGCCAAGCAGCTTGTTGACAGGATGTTCTTTAACGAAAAACGTTACAATCTTGGTGAAGTTGGTCGTTATAAAATTAATAGCCGAATCGGTGTGGATGTCGATCTCAATACAATGACTCTTACTGTAGATGACTTCGTAGCAATCTTTAAGACACTTATTAACATATACCACGATGAAGACGAAATAGATGATATAGATAACCTGGCGAACCGTCGAGTAAGAACTGTGGGAGAACTCCTACAAGAGCAATATACCTCGGGTCTCTCCATGGTTGCCAGAATCATCCAGGAAAGGATGGCTATTTCAAATATTGACGAGATAACTGTACACGACTTGGTGAACAGCAATGCCCTGATATCTGTAGTACAGTCTTTCTTCCTCACTGGTCAGCTATCACAATTTATGGAACAAACAAATCCATTAGCTGCTTTGCGTCACAAACGTGCCTTTTCCGCGTTGGGACCTGGTGGTTTAACTCGTGATAGAGCAGGTTTTGAAGTTCGAGACGTTCATTCCTCACATTATGGACGTGTGTGCCCAATTGAAACTCCAGAAGGGCCAAACATTGGTCTGATAGTTTCTCCTGCACTATACTCTCGCATTAACCGCTTAGGATTTATAGAAACTCCCTATCGCAAGGTTGTTGATGGTTATGTAACCGATGATTATGAATATTTTGATGCTACGCAAGAAGAGCAATTCATTATTGCCCAATCGGATGTTCATCTCGATGACAACAGACGTATAACTGATGAAACTATCTTTGCCCGCGAACGTGGTGACTTTCTTGAGGTAGATCCAAAGCAAGTGCAATACATGGATGTGGCTCCTCAACAAATGGTGTCTGTATCTGCTGCTATGATTCCTTTCTTGGAGCACGATGATGCCAACCGTGCCTTGATGGGTTCTAATATGCAACGTCAGGCTGTTCCTCTAATTAATCCCCAAGCACCGCTTGTGGGTACGGGAATGGAAAAGATAGCCGCTATGGATACTTCGTGTATAGCAGTTGCCCCGTATGATGGCACGGTAAGCAATGTAACTTCTTCCTATGTTGAGCTGAAGCCAATAAATGAAAAGGATGAAGCCTTTTACTTGAGCTCCGGTAATAGAATTCAACTTAAGAAATTCGTGCGCACGAACCAAGATACTTGCAACAATCAACGTCCTGTTGTCCGCATAGGAGATACCATTAAAAAGGGGCAACCCATTTCTGATGGTGCATGTGTGGAAGATAACCGCCTTGCATTGGGGACAAACATGCTGGTAGCCTTCATGCCTTGGTATGGTTACAACTATGAAGATGCTATTATCCTAAGCGAAAAAGTGGCAAGAGAAGATACTTTAACTTCCATTTATATAGAAGAGATGGAGGTATTGGTTCGTAACGTTAAAAACGGGCGTGAAGAATTGGCATATGATATTCCCAACGTTCCTGCCCAAGCCTTACGAAACTTAGATAAAACTGGTATTATCCGTGTGGGAAGTGTTATCCATGCCGGCGACGTGATAGTTGGTAAGGTAACTCCCAAGAGCATAGAGATTGATCCCTCTCCTGAAGAGAACCTTATGCGAGCCTTGTTTGGTGATAGAGCAGGCGATTTTACCAATAGCTCCTTGAAAGCCAAACCTGGCATGGAAGGTGTTGTTATTGATGTAAAAATGTTCAGCAGACTTGAAGAAGGTAGTGATCTAGACGAAGAAAACGATGGCAAGATACAGAAGCTAAAAGCAGAATTAAACTATCGCCGCAAGAAAGTTGATGAATTCAAAGAAGAAAAGCTTACTGCTATGCTTGTTGGGCAGGTAGCAAAAACTATTTGGGACGAAAAGAGCAACACGCCTTTTATCGCTCCAGGCAAGAAGATTAGTAAGGACGATATAAAACGTATCAACTTTAAAAAGCTGGATATGGATGTTGAACTGGTGGAAAGCTCTGATATCAACAATCAGATTTACACTCAAGTTGCACTAAAGATTAAACAGTCTTTAGAGCAAAGTGATAATGAATACAAGAAATCACGTGAACGAATCAAGCATGGTGATGAGCTACAATACGGTGTCCGTAAAATGGTTAAAGTCTATGTTGCTAAGAAACGGAAGATTGAAGTTGGTGACAAAATGGCAGGACGCCACGGCAATAAGGGCGTTATATCAATAGTTGCCCCAATTGAGGATATGCCGTTCTTAGAAGACGGCACACCGGTAGATATAGTGCTTAATCCTCTTGGCGTACCATCCCGTATGAATATCGGGCAGATTATGGAAACCCATTTAGGTATGGCTGCTCGTGCTCTAGGTTTCGAGGTGGAAACTCCTATATTTGACGGAGCTTCAATAGAAGACATCCGTGCAGAACTCCACAATGCGGGATTACCCGAAGATGGCAAGAGCGTACTTTATGACGGTAAATCCGGTGAGCCTTTTAAAGAAAGGGTAACTGTTGGTGTAATCTATATGATGAAACTTAACCACTTGGTTGCCGATAAAATGCACGCCAGATCAACTGGACCCTATTCTCTAATTACCCAACAGCCCTTGGGTGGTAAAGCCCAACATGGCGGACAGCGTTTGGGTGAAATGGAAGTTTGGGCTTTGGAAGCATATGGAGCAGCGCATCTCTTGGAAGAGATGTTAACCATCAAGAGTGATGATGTGGATGGGCGTAATAATGCCTTCAAAGCCATAACACGTGGCGAGAATCCACCACCTCCAGGTGTTCCAGAATCTTTCAATGTGCTTACCAGTGAACTAAAATCTCTTGGCTTTGATATAGAATTTATCAAAGATACAGAGAACAGGTAGGAGGAGACAATCGTGTTAAAAGACACCAGACGTGAAATAAAACCCAATGAATACGATGCAGTCCGCATCAAGATTGCCTCTCCGGAAACGATTGTAAACGAATGGTCTCACGGCGAAGTTACTAAGCCTGATACCTTGAACTACCGTACCCTCAAACCCGAAAAAGATGGTCTATTTTGTGAACGTATCTTTGGGCCAGAAAGAGACTATGAGTGTGCTTGCGGTAAATATAAAAAGAAACGGTTTCAAAACACTGTTTGCGATAGATGTAACGTGTTGGTTACCACCTCTCGCGTACGTAGAACCAGAATGGGACATATTGACCTAGCTGTGCCGATAGCACACATTTGGTTTGTGAAAAGTGCGCCGAGTAAGATTGGTACAATATTAGACATGACCGTTAAAGACCTTGAAAGAGTCTTGTATTACGAGTCCTACATCGTAATAGACCCAGGTGACAGTCCTTATGAAAAGATGGAACTGCTGGAAGTGGATGAATACTACGAGATTAAAGACAAGGTGGGCGACAACTTTATCGCCCTGATGGGCGCAGAGGCTGTTAAAGAACTTCTGTCTCGTATAAACCTAAAGAATGATGCGCTAGACCTGCGGACGCGTCTCAAATTCGAAGAATCCGCACTACGTAAACAGAAGCTAATAAATAAACTTAAGATTGTAGATGCTTTCATCAAGAGCGGGAATTTGCCTGAATACATGATTATGGAAGCACTGCCAGTATTGCCCCCCACTTTAAGACCTCTTGTACCCTTGGAGGGTGGACGCTTTGCTACAGCCGATTTCAACGATTTATACAGAAGAGTTATTACGCGTAATAACCGCCTGAAAGGCTTGTTAGAAATCCGTGCTCCCGAAGTGATTTTACGCAACGAGAAACGGATGTTGCAGGAAGCTGTGGACGCATTGATAGACAACAGCCGCAAGGCTCGCCCAGTTAGGGGTAGAGGAAATCGTCCTTTGAAATCTCTTACCGATCAGTTGAAAGGTAAACAGGGACGTTTCCGCCAAAACCTTTTAGGAAAACGTGTTGACTATTCCGGACGTTCGGTTATTACTGTAGGTCCTGAACTAAAACTATATCAGTGTGGTTTGCCTAAAGAGATGGCTGTTGAATTGTTCAAACCCTATCTTATTGAAAAACTCCAAAAGATGGGCGAAGTTGATAAGGTAAAGAACGCTAAGAAACTAATAGAGAAAAAGCAACCTGAGATATGGTCTATTCTTGAAGAAGTTATTAAAGATTATCCTGTTCTTCTAAACCGTGCTCCTACTCTACACCGTCTCGGTATTCAAGCATTTATGCCTGTGCTGACCGATAATAAAGCCATTCAGCTTCACCCCATGGTCTGCGTACCTTTTAATGCAGACTTTGATGGTGACCAGATGGGTGTATATATTCCCTTATCACTTGAAGCTCAAATTGAGGCAAGAGTATTAATGCTATCTACACGAAACTTGTTATTGCCCGCCAATGGCAGATTAGCCATGGCTGCTAACCAGGATATCGTGTTAGGCTGCTATTATCTTACTATGGAAGAAAATGCTGTCTCTAAAGATTTGCACACACTGCGTCATTTCTATGGCATGGATGATGTAATTGCCGCTTACGAAACTGAAGAGCAACTTTGCAGCGTAAAAGGTGAAGCAGTAATAGAGCGGAGTCTTGATTTACATACCTGGATTAGAGTAAAGCTGGATTCAAAATTAGTTACCACTACTGTCGGTCGAGTTATCTTTAATCAAATTATCCCGCCAGAAGTGGGCTTCCAAAATATTACTTACGATAAAGGCAAACTCAATGACCTTGCTATGCTTTGTTTCGATGCGGTTGGACAATGGCGTACTGCTGTGAGCTTAGATGACCTCAAAGCAATGGGATTCAAGTATGCAACCCGCGCAGGCGTTACTTTCAGCTTTGGTGATATTGTTGTCCCCAAACGAAAAAACGAAATCATAGCTCAATCTGAAGAAGAAGTAAAAAAGATAAACGACCTTCACCAGAAAGGTGGAATCACCGAAAACGAACGCTTCGGGCGTGTAGTTGACCAATGGAAGAAAACAACAGTTCGCGTTACAGACGAATTGATGGATGAGTTATCTCAGACAAGAAACGGATTGAACTCTATTTACATGATGTATAAATCTGGTGCTCGTGGTAGCAAAGACCAGATTAAGCAGTTAGGTGGAATGCGCGGTTTGATGGATAAACCTACCAAGATTGGAGTCGGTGGCGGAGCAGATGTTATCGAAACACCTATTAAGTCTAATTTCAAAGAAGGCTTAACTGTGTTGGAATACTTCGTGTCAACTCACGGTGCCAGAAAGGGTTTGGCTGATACTGCTCTTAAAACTGCCGATGCGGGTTATCTAACACGTCGATTGGTTGACGTGGCACAAAATGCCATTATAACCGTCGAAGACTGCGGCACTGCTCGTGGTGTGCACATGACCGTCCTGAAAGAAGGGAACGAAATAGTGCAAACCTTGTCAGAAAGAATTCAAGGACGCACTGCGGTAGATGACATCATAAGCCCGGTTACGGGCAAGGTGCTGGTTGCAGTTGGTGAAGAGATATCAAACAAAATGGCGAAAACCTTACAGAACCACGGAATTATCACGGTACATGTGCGTAGCGCATTAACATGTGAGGCAGATAGAGGCATTTGTGCCAAGTGTTATGGACGTAATCTTGCTACCCAGAAACCCGCCACGATAGGCGACCCTGTGGGCATTATAGCAGCTCAAAGCATTGGCGAGCCTGGTACACAGCTCACCCTTCGTACCTTCCATATAGGTGGCGCAGCTTCTACTGCTACAGATTTGGCAGAGCTTGTGTCTGACTATGACGGAATAGTAAAGTTCGATCGCATGAACACGGTTACCAACCCTGAGAATCAACTTATATCCGTTAGCCATCTGGGGCGTCTGCTGATAATTGATGAAAATGATGAAACTAAGATACTGGAAGAATTCAAAGTAGAATACGCTGCCACTGTCCATGTTCAAGATGGACAAAAGATAGCTAAAGATACTAAGCTGCTTTCTTGGGATCAATTCAACAATCCATTAATATCAACAGCCAAGGGTGTGCTTCACTACGAAAACTTCATAAAAGACATCACCTATAAAGAAGAATACAATGATATCACCTTTACTAGGGATTTCACTATCATCGAATCCAAAGACCGCAAGAAACAACCTCAGTTCAAAGTAGTTGGTGAAGATGGAACAGTACGCCTCATCCCTCTTCCCACTGGATTAGTTATTCGGGTGGAAGATGGTAGTTTCGTGCATACCGGTGATATTCTGAGTCAGACCTCGCGTATGACTATTAAACAAAGAGATATCACAGGTGGTCTGCCACGTGTTCAAGACCTCTTTGAA
>JAQUJJ010000127.1 GCA_028681035.1 Candidatus Cloacimonadota bacterium | reverse complement strand
TGTCAAGACCTTTATGAATAGTTATGGGCACTACATTTGCCGATTATGGACGATTTTAAGCAAAACCAAAATGTCTAAAACATTGACATTAAACTATATACCAAATTCACTGTTTGGTCATAATGGCGATAAAACACCAGATTTTGGGGGGTAAAAAATAGCCAAATGGTAAAGATCGGTTAATGGATGCATTAATCGGCTGGATCGGTGGCAAACGGCTGCTGAGAAAGACCATAGCGCAATACGTGCCAACTGACATTACCGGATACATCGAACCCTTCGGTGGTGCTGCTTGGATGCTGCTCTTCAAAGACAAGTGGGGAGACTTAGAGGTCTATAACGATCTCGACTATCGTTTGGTCAATCTTTTCCTGCAGGTGAAGTATCACCCTGATGAGTTAATCAAAGAGTTAGACTGGTTAGTAGCCAGCCGCAAGCTCTTTGGCGATATCTTCAAGCAGGAAGGCTTAACTGAGATACAGCGGGCAGCCAGATTCATGTTCCTGATCACCCGTAGCTTCGGCTCCAAGGGTGACAGCTTTGGCACATCTCAGAAGCGGGGCACCTCCAGTATGTATAACCGTCTGGAACGCATTAAAGCACTGCACAAACGCTTGGATATGGTAATCATTGAGAACCTGTCCTACGAGAAGGTGATTGAGAAGTACGACACCAAGAGCAACTTCTTCTACTGTGACCCACCCTATATGCTGGGTTACACTTATGAGAATAGCAAGCAGTTCAGTCATGAAGCCTTACGGGACATCCTCAAGAGCATCAAAGGACGCTTTATCCTCAGCTATGATGACAACCCGGAAGTCCTGAAATTCTACAAGGGCTATGATATCAAGCATGTCACCCGAACAAAAGGCATCAACCGCAAAGAAGGTAAGTCCGAGTTCAATGAAGTGATCATCGCCAACTTCGATCTCGTGGAATCCGATCCAGACACCATTAAAGCGAAAGCTAAAACCACCAGAGAGATCAGGGGGATATCGTGAACAGCATCATCTCCTGGGTAGGTGGTAAGCGTCTCCTCCGCAAGAAGATACTGCCACTCATCCCCAAACACGACATCTACTGCGAGGTCTTTGGCGGTGCAGCCTGGATACTATTCGGGAAGAGTGCAAACAAGGAAGATTGGCAGACCGGTCCCAAGAGCAGATACACCGAAGTCTATAACGATATCAATGGTGATCTGGTGAACTTCTGGAAGTACATAAAACAGCACCCTGAAGCTTTTGTTACGGAGTTGAATCAATACCTCGTATCCAGAGAGATGTTCGACACGTTCGCCCAACATGAGCCCAGAACCGAGCTTGAACGGGCTATCCGTTTCTACTTCCAGTTATCCTGCAGCTATGGCTCAAGAAGCAAGAACTTCTGCATCATGCAGGGCTATAAGTATATGCCACTGCGAAACCTTGAGAAGGTGAAAGCAGCCTCAGAACGGCTCAAACAGGTGATCATCGAAAAGCAAGACTTTGCGAAGCTCATTGCCCGCTTCGATACACCCAATACCTTCTTCTACCTCGATCCACCTTACTACACAAAGGAGCATTTATACGATAGAGAAGACGCTGATGCCTTTACCAAGCATGAAGAACTATCAGCCATCCTGAAGCAGATCAAAGGGAAGTTCCTGCTATCTTACAACAACGATCCTTTTATCCGCACACTCTACCAAGGCTTCACCATTGATGAAGTCGAAGCCCAATACACCGTCTCAGGTGCGTTCCAGACCGAGACAGAGTTGCTGATAAGGAATTATGGAAAGTACCTTCAGGGCAGAAAATGCAAATATGCTGAGAAAAACAAAAAAAGTGTTGCCAGCTTCCACATTTAAACTATATTTAAAATATGGTGGCTATATCTTGAGACAATTAGGTGTTTTTAAGAAAGACAAGGAGGTTGAGATGATGAGAAAGCTGTCCTTATTTCTGCTGGGGCTGCTCTTTTGGGGAGCAGCATATTTAACACAAGCATCAGCCCTTCAGAACAATGTGGAACCAACCGAAGAACAGAAAGCTGAGATCTTTGGAAATGTAAACAAAGACCCTGAATTATTCTCCTATAATCCACTACAAGTGGGCAATAAGTGGTGGCGCGGAACATTAGGAGGTCCGCACTATCTCGTTAGAGAAGTGGTTGATTCATTGCTTATTAACAACCACATATATTATGAAGTTACCGGACTTCTTGGCACGGGAGAAGATTTTTGGGTAAGAAATGAAGGTGATACAACTCTAGTTTATGATCAATATGATGATGATAACAATCCAGCTACGCAGGACTTAATATGTGAAGACTTCTCATTTACAGGTCAGATAAGTGTGTATCATGATTTTACATTTTATTATCCTCATCATGCTCCTTGGAATTGTCTTTTCTTGGATGAATCATTTTTAATCGCATTCGGAGTTCCGACATATCTAAGATGGCATCAGTATTACTATCCGGAACAATATAATAGTATGACAATAATAGGCTGGGCTAGGGGTTTCGGGATGTTTCAATGGACTAACGATATTCCCGATGGTGCGGACATCTCAATAATAGCTTGTAAGATAAATGGGATTCTTTATGGCGATACATCAGTATTAGCAGAGGACGATACAACTACCCCTATATCTAATATAATGATAAACTGCTACCCAAATCCATTTCAACACGATACCGTTATCAAATATGATCTTCCGTCAGAAGCGACTGATGGTATCCTTGAAATACTAAATGTTAAGGGACAGACACTTAGAAGAGAACTTGTACGTGGTACAGGAGTGTTTTCTTGGAATGGTACTGATAAAAATGGACTCTCCATATCTTCTGGGATGTATTTATGCAAAATCTCAATGAATAGTCGGTTATGTAAAACAACAAAGTTGATTTATCTAAAATAGGAGGATACATGCGTACTTTATTATGTGCTATACTAATCGTTTTATCAATATCATTATTATCGGCACAATCGTTAGAGGATAATGGCATTTTTAACGATACTGATTATTCGACCCCTCCAGATACAACCAGTCTTCGGTTATTCCAAAGGGGAGGAGCAGATGCTCCTTCAAGTGGAGTATTCAGGGTTTGTGTTATTTTTGTTGATCGAGATGGAACAGAAGCACCGTCAACCAATGAATGGCCATCACCAGGAAATCCAACATATCAGAATTGCTTCATCGAAAATAACAGTATCAATCCTTTACTGCCTGATTTCCAATGGTCATCTGATATCAACATAACCAAATACATGTGGGAAATGTCTTGTGGGGCTTTCAAATTTGTTGGTGATGTTTATCGGTTTACCCTTCCCCAAGTGTACCCACCGGGTGTAGTATCCACCAATTATGGAGGTCTAAACCGTTATATAATTGAGAGTTTGGATAATCGGGCAGTTGACCCGGTTGACTTTAGCTTGTATGATAACTGGACTATTAGCACAACTGGATACAATCATATTAATCAACCAGATGGAATAGCAGATATGGTCTTTATTGCCTACAGAAGCCCCTTGAATGGTGTTATGCAAGAACCTCCAGTAAATTATTATGGGCCGTGACCGTACCCCATTTTATAGACCATTTTGTAATGGACATTTTGCTTTGACGTTGTAGTTTTCGATAAACTCGTAGGGTGCCATGAAATTCAAGGCTCTGTGCGGTCGTTCTTCATTGTAGTGGCTAACCCAGTTCATAATTAATTCCTTTGCTTCAACTAAATTTCTGAATATATCCCTGTCAAGACATTCCTTCCGCATCTTTCCGTTGAAGCTCTCAACAAAGCCGTTTTGAGTCGGCCTTCCCTTGGCAATAAATCCTAACTTAACTCCTTTCTCATCTGCCCATTTGAGCATTACTTTACTGGTGAATTCCGGTCCGTTATCGCAGATTATTGCCTGGGGTAGCCGTCGCTGTTCTGACAACTGGGTCAGTTCCCGGACAATCCTGCTTCCCTGCAGTGAACTATCGATGATCTGATGAACGCTCTCTTTGCTGAAGGTGTCGATTAGGTTGAATACTCTGAACTTTCTGCCATTTTGCAGTGTATCTGACATGAAGTCCATTGCCCATACTTGATTTGGAGCAAACGCCTTATCCAGTGGAACTGGTGTGCGTTTCACATATTTCTTGGCTCTCCTTGCCAACTGCAGGTTGGCAGATCGATATATCCTTTCAACCCGCTTGTGATTGACTATCCCGAACTTCTTTCTGACCAAGACAAGCAACCTCGGCAAGCCGTAGCATTGTGATCTTGGTAAGGCTACCTTTTCCCGAAGGAACTTCTCAATAGCGACATTCTCCTGCTTTATCCTAGTCTGATAGCGTTTAGTGTTCCGGTTGAGTTCCACCAAGCGACAAGCATGTCTTTCACTGAGACTGTGCGTCATAACCACCCCGACAGCTTCTCGTTTCTGCCGGGGCTCTACCATTTTTTTGAGAGTACGTCCTTGAGGGCTTCTACTTCCAGACATCTTTCGGCAAGAAGTTTCTTGAGTTTCAAATTCTCTGACTCCAAGTCCTTGAGCTTTTGGATCTGATTGTTCTCCATGCCCCCGTACTTGCTCTTCCATAGGTAGAAGGTATTTCTGGCTATACCATATTTCCTGATAATTTCGGTTACTTCAGTACCTGCTTCGTGTTCTTTCAGTATCTTGATGATCTGAGTCGGATTGTGTCGCTTACCTTTCATTATTCCTGCTTTTCTTTTGCCTCAGGACAAGTTAACGCTCGAGAGTTAGCGAACAAGTGTTACTTGTACTGAGGGCGCGTTAGCGTAAAATTTGTCCATTTGATCCTGGTGCAGTTTTTGGGGGTAACGTCAAACGCAAGCCCCAATCAGGAGTGGATATCCGTTTGCTCAGACCGGGACAGTCCTGGTCGGAAGGCAAGAAACTGATCGAGACCACACCAAATTCCGGTTACTATGAGATCGGCATCCAAACAGAAGCAGACCGCGGTTTCTATGAGCTATGGGACAATCTCGGTAATCCAGCAGGTCAATTCAGTGGCAAATCCTGCACGATCGGCAAGCTCGATGCCAGGGGCTTACAGAACAACTGCATCTATGGAAATCACATAGAAGATGGAGTGGTTACCGGCAGTAAGATAGCCAATGCAGCGATCTCCACTAATCATCTGCAAGATGGTCTATTATCGCTCTCCAAGCTTCAATACGAGTTACAGGATCAAGATAAAGGAATCGGTGACAACACTCAATCCTCACCTGCCAGTTGCAGAGACGACCGTTTTATCGTGCATAAGCTGCAGAACGAATACGCTACTGCCCCTCACATCATCTTAACCAACCAGTGTAACTGCTTTCTCTTCATCTCTGAGATCAAACAGGATGGCAGCCAGATAAGCATCACCATCGGTATTGGCAATAACTTCGATGCCGAACAAGCAAGATATCAATTGATCGCCTTAGCCTTTTAGTATTCCTCCGATACGTGGATACACTACCCAGTGCTCTCCACGTTTTTTAATTTTTACAGGTGTCCCTCAATGCCATTTGCAATTTTCAGTGAAACTTTCTTGCAATTTTCGGTGACAATTCCTTGCAATTTTCAGTGATAAGTTTGCAATTATCGGTGATACATTTGCAATTTTCAGTGATAGAAACTGCCAACAGAGAAGCTCAAGAAATAGCCCGTTTTCGCCATTTGCAATTTTCGGTGAAAGGATTTGCAATTTTCAGTGAGACTTTATACTAGTGATGTTGAGCCTAAATCAATACCAAGGCGATAATTCTTTTCACTGCTTTTAAACATTTTGCTTGACCTCCAGACATGTTTATTTTATCTTGTCTATGGAACCTTGTTTAACTAACTATGATTTGGTGTCAAGCTGTTAATAAGGATTTTTCCAACAACTGCGGTGCTGAACTTGATTTGGCACCGCTTTTTTTTTAGGACTGCGAAAATAAATCGCAATTTTGTCCCAAAACTTCAGATTTGTCCCCCTTACATTATAGAAGCTTTTTGTTCTTTGATGGGTGTATAGAGTGTTTTAGTGTTGACGTGCTGGGGTGTTGACGTGCTGGAGTGCTGGGTTACTGAAGTGTAGAGCAGCATTCCGAAACCGCTGAACTGCTAATTTAGGCTTGACTATTTTGTGTACATTAACGATTTATACCGAATATAGAATGTTAGGAGATAGAGATGTCCGAGATATTTATTCATAAAACGCGTGCGGATGTGGTGGAGTGTATTCACCGTGGTGATGCTTTAGTAGTAAATCCACAGGGAAATGTGGTTGCCGTTTGTGGGGATAAGGAGAAATACACCTATTTCCGTTCTTCGGCAAAGCCCATGCAGGCATTAAACGTAGTGCTGTCAGGGGCTGTGGATAAGTATAAGATAAGCCCTAAGGAACTTGCCCTCATCTGCTCATCTCACTATTCTGAGGATATACATATTGAAGCGGTGCGGAGTATTCTGGCAAAGCTGAGGCTGGATGAAAGTGCCTTACAGTGCGGAGTAGCCCGTTCTATAAATGTGGAAGTTGCCTTTGCACAGGCAGAAGCAGGCATTACAGCCCAGCGGATTAAGAGCGATTGTTCCGGAAAACATAGCGGTATGCTAGCAACTTGCCTGATGAAAGGATACCCTCTGGAGAGCTATCTGGAGCCGCAACACCCTGTACAAAGGGAAATACTTGCCATCCTTAGTGACGTTTGCGCCTATCCTGCGGATAAGATTGCTATTGGAACTGATGGCTGTAATGTGCCAGTATTTGCCATGCCAATTTATAATATGGCTTTGGGCTTTGCCCGTTTTGCCAATTCGGAGTTTTTAGCGGAAGAATACCAGAACCCCGCTAAGCGGATATTTGAAGCAATGAGTAAGTATCCTGAAATGGTGGCAGGTACCGGGGGCTTTTGTACGGAACTGATGCAGGCAACCAAAGGCAGAATGATAGGCAAGATAGGAGCGCAAGGGGTTTATTGCATTGGCATAAGAGAGCCGCAGCTTGGCATTGCCCTAAAGATAGAGGATGGTGCCGCAGGAATGGCAGCTTGCGCCGCAATGCAGGTGCTGCGCGAACTAAAGCTGTTAACAGAGGAAGAATACGGCAAGCTTGAGCGGTTTCACATCCAGCCTAATCTGAATGATGATAAACAGCCTATCGGGAAGATATATCCGGTGTTTAGTGTAAGGTAAGAACAGCCGCCTCGTCTGTTCTCGCACGAGGCGTGTGAGCTTACATGTTTCAAAGATTGGCATCCTGGTATTGCTGATCGGGGTTTACCGCCCAGATTGGACTTTTCCATTGACACATATTAGCTCCCACTTAATTATGAGTTTATGAGAGATGTATTGATAATTCTGTTAGCTTTAGTGCTACTTTGCGGATGCGACCTTTTCAAAGTGCGTGAATCTGAGCCACCAGGGGAACCTCCCTTGTGGAACGATTATGCCTATGATTTGGAATACGTCTTGGAAAACTTAGGCTATTGTTATACTGACAGCCGTAATAAGATTCACTATGCAGGTCTGTTTACGGGTGATTATGTATTTCATTTTGCCGTACAGGATATCAGTGATTTCTCTATACCTTCCACCTGGAACAGAAGCCAGGAACAGAATATGATCGAGCTGCTACACAATAACTACACGCAGATTGAGATGGATTCTCTTAAGATAGATAGCGACGATCAGATAAGCGAAAACGAAGCTTTTATCTACAGTCCATACACTATCCGTGGTACTATGCGAAATAGCCCTGAAAGAGCTGTGATTATTGCCAATGGGAAGATGGAGCTGCATCTTAAAAGGATATCAGGTTACTGGTATATTGAGCAATGGTACGACTACCGCTTAACTAATGCTGACACTTGGGGGAAATTGAAATATGACAATTCCTAAGCTGTTGGCTCTATTGCTGCTATCCTTGATGCTGTTAAGCGGTTGTAATAATCCTTTTCGCCCCGTGCTAAAAGACATTTCAGGAATTAACGACGATATGCTGAATGACTCCCCTGAGAAACTGTTACGTAATCTGGAAAGAGCATATCAGGAAAAGAACATAGATTTGTACCTTACTCTGCTGCATCCGGATTTTCGCTTTGAGCTAATTGCTAGCGAAATCAACCAGATTGGGGTGGATTTTAATGGTGACAACATAAATGACTCTTATTGGGACTATGATCAGGAAAGGGAGTTTACTACCAGAATGTTCATAGAAGGCTCCAGCGATGGCATATACCCCCCTCCTGATGACATTGACCTACGCTTGATAATACCCCCTCAGGATAAATGGGAGCAAGACCCAGCTCTTGGGCATGAGGATTGGATAATTATCACCTGCACATTTAATTTAACACTAAGCTATACAGCCACAAATTCGTCCCTGAATGCAAATGGTAGGGCGAGTTTTTATCTTAGACCTGTAGGCGACCGCTGGTACATAGCCATCTGGAGAGATGAATCCTATCTATGATTAACCAAGGCAGGATTCTGGCAGTGGATTATGGCGAAAAGCGTATTGGGCTTGCGCTAAGCGACCCGATGCGGATGTTTGCCAAACCATATATGGTGCTGGCTAACAATGGAATACAAGATACTATCACTACAATTAACGGAATAGTCGCACAGAACTCTATCAGCTTGGTTATAGTGGGCATGCCGTATGCCATTGATGGGACGTTTACCCCTAAAACCACAGAGACTAAAGCCTTTGCGGATGCGCTAAGCAAGGCACTATGTGTAGCTGTGATAGATTATGACGAGCGTTATTCCACCTGCTCTGCAGATGATGAGCTAAAAAAGATGGGCTATACTTGGCAAGAATCCCGCAAGATCAAAGATGCTATGGCAGCTTGTATGTTTTTGAAAGAATATTTGGAAAGTTTATGACACATCTTAGAACTACCCTTCTGATCGGGATAACATTGATTAGTTTAGTAATATTTACACTGGCGTACATCGTGTTCGTGCCCTCTTTTGCAGAGAAGAGGATAGTGAACATCATACCGGGAGATAATGCGGGCAGAATCGCCAGAAAGCTGCAAGAAGAGAACATTATTAGCAGCAAGACCATATTCAAGCTACTTACCAAGCTGCGTGTTGCGGATCGCAATTTGAAGCCTGGAAGCTATGTCTTTGGAGGGAGAACCAATTTATGGCAGACAGTAAGTCGCCTACGTGATGGTAAAAGCGAAACGATTGCACTCACCTTTCCGGAAGGGATGTCGCTATATAAAACACTCATGAAGATTGATAGAAGTGGATTAATGCCCTATGATAGCCTTATTGCCGCTGCTACAGATTCTGCTTTGGTTAGGAGATTAACTGGTTTTAATTTCCCTTCTCTGGAAGGGTTCCTATATCCCGATACTTATCGTTTCTCTATTACTATGAGTGCGGATTCCATCCTTGCTGTTCAAACTGAGCAGTTCTTTAAGCGTATGAAATCTGCCTCTATAAGCCCAAAAGAAACGCCTGATTTTTATAAAAAGCTGATACTAGCATCTATAGTGGAGAAAGAAGCAGGCCCCGCCGGGGAACGAGAGATTATCGCAGGAGTATTTTTGAACAGGCTGTCGAGAGGAATGCGGCTGCAATCGTGCCCTACAGTGGATTATATCTTGGAGCCTAAGGGAATAAAACGCGAAGTATTGAGCTACAAAGAAACTCAAATCCGTTCTCCGTATAACACATATATGATTAGCGGCTTACCTCCCACCCCGATAGCAAATCCTTCCGTAGAATCAATAAAAGCAGTGCTGCAACCTGCCCATCATTCATACCTGTATTTCTTTGCAGATCGCAAGGGAAATAATATATTCTCCCGTAGCTATGAAGAACACCTGCAAAAACAAAGAAGGTCATAGGCAGATAGTAGCAAGATAATCTGATGATAAAGAAAGGCGGGAAGAAACTTCCCGCCTTTCATATAGGTAAGCTAATGACCTTTTATTTGTTCAGGTCTTTCGCTTTAATGGCGTCTTTTTTGGGTTTAATCGTAGATTCTTCCACGAACTGGATAATTGCCATGGGAGCGGAATCACCCTTACGGAATCCGGCTTTCAGCACACGAGTGTAACCACCGTTGCGTCCTTCGTATTTAGGGGCAATTTCATCAAACAGTCTCTTAACAAGGCTGCGATCTCCTAATATAATGTATGC
>JAQUJJ010000126.1 GCA_028681035.1 Candidatus Cloacimonadota bacterium | reverse complement strand
TCGGCTTTCTCAAAGATAATGCTGTATCTTTTGTTATTCGTGGCATGGGGACCAGAGCTGTTAAAGAAGGTTTGCTAGAAACCAATTTCAAGAAAGTGGTTGAGGATATGCGCTTTAAGTATCGGTTTGCTGGCTTTAAGGCTGGCGAAACCTTCCACTGTGCAGCCCGCAGAATCGCGGTGCGTACAGATGGTCACCCGAGCAAGCATTCAAACAGCGTGGAGCTCAGTCTGATTGTAGCTCTTAAGTATAAAAGAGGTGCCCTAAGAGGTAAGGACTTCTATCTTTTGTGTGACTTTGATGATCCCAATATGCCTGAGCAAGAACTCATTGCGAAAGCTATCGATACTTTTAAAAACGCTGGTCTATTGAGGAAGTACATCGCCAAATGAAGCAGAGTATGAGATGGGAAAGCATGCGTTTGGCCAGCTATCAAGGCATGAAAAACCTCAATGCTTTTATGGCTTTGGCTCTCTTCTTTATCTATAAATGCAAAAATCATATCCATATCCTGGCAGCCGGCTTTCCAAAGATCATCCAGTACATAAAATCAGACAGGTACAAGCCCAAGGAGTTCGTTTACTACAGAATAGCCGAGGTTGTCGCTATCTGCATCACGCTGGTTGTCCAGTACAAACGAAGGCCAAATATACAGGAAAGACGTGATCGAGAGCAGATCAAATTTAGGTTCTGAAAAAAATGGGGGAATGCCTGTCAAAATATCCATTGACACGATTTACGTATGCCCTAAATTTGTTTTAGAACATCAAACAAGCCTAATAAACAAAAGATGATGGCGACATAGCGTGAAGAGAATCCTTTATTTATCGATTTGATACGATAGTATGATCTTATGGTACCGGAAATGATATCCGGTGATTAAAAACTCAACATCGCCAAAGAAAGGAGGAACGATAAAAACTCAACGAATCCAGGGGGGGGTGCACTGCCCACACTTACGAACCAGAGTAATAGCTAAGCTTCTGGCTGTAGCTTTACTTTTTTTGATGATTTGTGGTTTTAGCTACCTGCACGGAGTTTCTGTGTATGTTGACCAAGCAGCAAATCCAGATGTTGCAGACGGTTCAAGTGTATTCCCTTTTGTGAGCATACAAGATGCAATTGATGATGTATCAGATCTGGAAGGTTCACACATTATCTATGTAGATCCTGGGACTTATGACCCGATTGTGATCGAAGGACCTTCATGGGAATCATTGCATTTAAAAAGCACAAGTCCTCACCAAGCAATAATCGATGGGGACGTGGTTGATGATGATGGGCTTGGCGACATGCCATGTGTAAAATGTCATAATGCAAATCATCTCATCCTGGATGGATTTATAATTCAGAATGGGGATGCTTATCAAGAACAGATATCAGCAGATAAATGGATCTACCTTTTGGATGATGATGATAATCTAACACATGGCACTATCACTAAAAGTTTTGATTGCCCGGGAGGAGGCATACAGATTCAAGATTCAGATAATGTAGAGCTAATGAATTGTCACATTCGTGACAATGTTGGTGCTAATGGAGCTGGAATATTTGCGCTTAACTCGGCTATGGCTGGGAGAAAATACTTGAAAATATCAGATTGCCAGATATATTCTAATGTGTTTGGTGGTTCGCCTAACAGTAGCCATAATAGTGGAGCAGCACTCTCATTGCATGCCATAGACACAGAGATAACCAATAGTAGAATTTATAACCATAATAATATATACTCTGAGACAATCAGTATACAAACATTCTGTGAATGCAGTCTATTTGATGTTCGTATAGACAATACGATTATAGATCACAATGTGAGTGGCATGCACACCGTTAATTTCTATTTTATCGGAGGTAATATAAAAATTCAAAATACAAATATAGTAGACAACACCTCTGGTCGCAATACACTGTTAACCAAGTCAATAGATTTGGATGGACTAGCTGGATTCCAGGCTAATATATACATCACCAATTCAGTGATTACTGATAATCATGCTGTAGAAGGCGTATCATATGATGCAGTTCAGGTTTCATCCGGTATGGGATCAGTAAGCTGGATGAGGACTAAGGTTCATATGAAGAACAGTTGCGTTCAAAATGTAGATAGCTTGAGTATCGGTGATAGTTTCGAGCTCAATGATTACTACCAAGGATCAACCTTAGAAGATAACATAGATCTTGATCCCCTGTTCGTTGATGCCGACAATAGAGACTATTCACTGCTCTGGGATTATGAAAATCGTAGCCCACTTATCAACGCCGGCTGTGAAATCGAGGGCGTAATTCAAACAGATCCCGACGGCACCCCTCCTGATATCGGAGCCATCTATTATCCACATCAGCATAGAGAGTACTTCACGGATGTGAGTCCTTCAAATATATACTGGCTCTCCTTCCCCGTAGTGGATGACAGGACAGATACCGATGGAGAGTACTGGAATGAACTCGGGTATTTGTTTGAACCACACATGCAAGGTGCTCCGAATTCACAACTAAACCAAATCCTGTGGAGCTATGATGGTTATGCCTCCCAAATGAAATACCTAGCGTCAGGTTGGGTAAATACGACTAACCCAGTAAGCCAACCCAAGGGCTACAAGGTACAATTTGCACGGGGTACTCATCCAACTCCGGTGGTTATCAATGGGTTTAAAGCAAACCCACGTACGACACCGGTTAGTTGGGTGGTGTCCGTAAATGTAAATGGACAGATGCAGCCTTTTGAGAATTGGGTTGGTTATTTTGATGATGCCGGTATGTCGGGTAGAACGGTCAGAGCTGGAGATGCTTTATCAAGCTATTTACCCGGCAGCCACCGCTTCAAATATTTGGATTATGTGCACACCATAAAAACCCGTACCTGGGGTACCTGCAGGATGAGTGAAGCATTTGGCAGCCCCTGGATTATCGATCCGAATACCTACACGTTCTCTGAAGGTGATATGGCTGTATTGATGCTACTACCTGATGCTCCACAGGAAATGTATTGGAAAGCACCATTAGGCTCAGCTCAACCCAGAGTAAGGCCACAAGCCACTGCTTTTGTGTATGAAGAAAAGCTTGATTATACTCCGGTATTTTTGGAGTTTGATCCGGATGACATGCCTGATGAAGTTGGCCTGTATGTGAATGGAGTATGCCAAGGGGCGGCTGTGGTTGATAGTAGCTTGGTGGATGTGTGTCTTTATTTAGGGGATGCAAAATCAAGCGGAGAACTGCAGATTATGTTTTATAACGAAGGCAAGGGCCCCAAAGCAGCCCAAGCTTGGAAGACATATAATCCTGAGAGCATGGTGTTTGAAGACACCGTTCTCCGAACAGATCAGATCGGTAAATTCGCCTTTCTTTCTTTCAATCACAAAGAAGGTGACAGCCCGGTTCCTTTGGTTACAGGGCTCTCTGCCAACTATCCGAATCCTTTTAACCCCAGCACCAAGATCTCCTTCACCCTGGCCAGGGACATGCAGGCCAGACTGGAGATATATAACCTGCGCGGGCAAAAGGTGAAAACCCTGAATGATACAGAGCTTAGCAAAGGTAAACATACAGTGGAATGGAACGGACGCGATGAAAACAATCGCCGTGTATCCTCCGGCATATACCTCTACCGTCTTAGCACTCCGGATAAAAGCTTTGTGCACAAGATGATGCTGATGAAATGAAGAAAATATTGAGCATACTAAATGCATAGTACAGATTCAATGAGACTCGTCGCTTACCCTGGTGGTAAGCGACGAGCACTCTTTACCCACAGCCTGAAGGCTATCATTATTTTAGCTATTCTGTTACTTCTTAGCCTTAGTTCCAATGCCGCTACCTTAAGTGTGGCCCTGGATGGCTCTCAGGCTTACACCGCAATCCAGGAAGCCATTGATGCTTCCGCGGATGGAGATATCGTTTTGGTCTATCCCGGCCGCTATTACGAGAATGTGAAGTTCAATGGAAAGAACATAAGTCTTGCCAGCCTGGAGCTGCTCACTGGAAACCGGGATTACGTTTATTCTACGATTATTGATGCTAATCATAGCGGGCCAGTCGTTCGCACTACCAGCGGTGAATCAAACATCCACATACAGGGTTTTACGATAACAAACGGAACCGGAGATTATAATGAAAGCTATGATATGTCGGTAGGTGGCGGAATCATCGTGAGCCATATGAGTGGACAAAGAGAGGCTTCGATTGTTAACTGCGTGGTGACTGGAAATACAGCAACGAATGGCGGTGGCTTCTGGGGAGGGGTCTGCAAGCTATACCTGAGTGGCGTATCAATACATAATAATACCGCTTCTGTAGGAGGGGGTATGCAATTTGAAGGTGCCCTGACGACTCCATACAGCATCACCTTCGATCCAGTCAACCGCTGCAGTATCTACAACAATTACGCTGCCTTTGGGAGTGATTTGTACTATTACAACGTAAACTCCGTGCATGTGGTGGTGGATACCTTTACGGTAGCGAGTCCCTGGAACTTCTACGCCACTGCCATTCCCAGAAATCCCAATATCTCCAATCCCTATACCTTTGATATCCAAAACACGGTGCATCAAGAGGTGAATCACGATCTCTATGTGGCACCCTGGGGCGATAATGCGAATAGTGGCCTTAGCCCCGCAGAGCCCATGCAAAGCATCTTTATGGCAATGTATCGCATCGCTTCAGACAGCGAAAACCCAAAAACCGTGCATGTAGCAAACGGACACTACTCACCATCACTCAATGGGCAGCTTTTCCCTTTGCCAATCAAGAGTCATACACGGTTGGTAGGCGAATCACGGGAAGGGACTATCCTGGATGCGGAATCTGGTTTTGGAAGCATCAATGTATCAGCACATAGTAGGGGCTGGTACTTAGGAGATTTCAGCATAATAAATGCGAATAGGGGTATTGGGAATGATCGTTCAAAAGAGTACATATTGGAGAACATCAATATATCCGGCATTGAAAATGATTACTGGGCTTTGGGAGTGTATGGTACTTTTATTGAGGGACCAATCACACTAAGAAACGTGATAATTGACAATGTGAAATCAAGGGAAAGCGTTACCGCTCTCATGGGTCTTCAAGCTTCGGGATACTTAGAGTTTAACAATATAGAAATCTCAAATTGCGAAGCACCGGAAATGCGAGCTATTACAATATCTTCTATCGACGAATGTGATGTACTAATTGATGGCTGCGAAGTTCATGATAATAGCAGCACTACATCCGATATGTTCGGGTTCAATTCCATGTTCCAGATCTCCCCTTTTGATAATTATGGCACCAGACTGCGCATAGAGCTGGAAAACTCTGCTTTTTACGATAACTATCAAGGTACACTAAATCACATGGGAATGGCAAGGTCACTAAATGACACCTTGTTCATCACAAACTGCACATTTGCGGGTAATACCGGCGGTAGCTCTACGATCGCGGCTCAGGGAACATCGGTGCTTACCAACAATGTTTTCTATAATCCTGATATGAATACTCAGATCCTCATCCCAAACTATATCTCCTCCGGGATTTTTAGCCCTGCCACCTTGATCAATAACAACATTTTGGGTGGCTCAAGCGGCGTGTATAATCAGACAGCTCAAAATCCTGTAATCTGGGGGCCCGGAAATACCAGCCACGAACCTTTGTTTACGGCAGAAGGAAATCGTCCTTACACCTTGAGTTCGGTCTCGCCCTTGATAGATGCCGGATGGCAACTTTCCTCAGTGATAGATCAGGCAGTGGATGCCGGTGGCAATGAACGCTATTGGGATGGCGATGGGGATGGCCTTACGGTGATAGATGTAGGAGCTTATGAATACCAGCCGATCTATGCGCCGCTAAATCTTGTCGGTGAAACCTGGCAGCAACAGATATCGCTATCCTGGCAAATGCCGCTGATGGACAGAGGTCTATCGGGATTTCGGATCTATCGTAAGGGCGAAGCTTATGCCGAGCTTCCGGATCCATCGCTGCGCTTTTTCCGGGATTTCTCTGCGGTGAATGATACCATGACTTTTTATGTGGTCGCTTTATATGGTTCGGTAGAATCGGCCGCTTCAAATAGCGTAAGCGTAGTAATCAGCGGTGTAGAAAATCAGGATGATCTCAGCTCTGCCATCCCAAACCAGATCAACGTCTCGCCCAATCCCTTCAAGACAGTTACTAATATCGAGATAAGTCTATCGAAGGCGGCTAAAACCCAAGTAAGTATATACAATATCAGAGGCCAAAAGGTCAGGACTCTTTTTGACAATGCTATGACCAGAGGTACTCAGATACTATCCTGGGACGGCACGGATGCCCATGGCAACAGTGTTTGTGCCGGAGTGTACCTGGCCAGAATAGAAAGCGGAACCTGGAAGCAAACCCATAAGATGATTCTGCTGAAATGAAGAAAATGCTGAGCAAACTGGCCAATAGGCAAACAAGTATCAAGCAAAGAAACGGGATGCAGCCCTCACCCAAGCACTCAAATCCCCTATCCTTGTACTTGGGATATGGCTTCAGCCTCATTTCTTTTTCCTTCTGGCAGCCACCAGTTTGCTGGTTTGATTTAGGTCTTCCAGATAACTGGCTGAAGCATCCGCTTCATTTTCTGCTCTGCGTCTTTGTTCGAAGTTATCGTAGCTTTCTTCGGCCAGGGCTTTGGCTTGAGCGTGGGAGATGCTGCCGGCTCCATCCAGGATAGGCAGTTCGTTATCATGCAAGAATTTATTAAGGTACAGCGTCCAATCTGCTGTTAATAGTTGCTGTTTTCGCAGGACTTTCAATTCAGCCTGTTCCAGAAAGATATTCACAATTCGGTTCAGGATGTCTATCTCCTGGGCATCCAGATAGTTTTTGGCAGTTGTTACGTCGGCTTTGCGTACTACGCTGCCTTTCCAATTGGTCAGCCCCATATTGGCCAAGTCTGCATCGGCACGGGTGGCAATCAGTTCAGCGGCTGTTTTCCCGATGGCAGCATAGTGCATTTTGTTTGGCATGGTGGCAAAAAACGTCTTTGCCACATCACTTTGGGGATTATAGTCTGTAGCCAGAGCGAATACTTCTCTTACTCTCAGGTAAGCTCTTTTTTCGCTGGCGCGAATATCCCAAATGCGGACCAATAGTTCATCGAAGTAATCTACAAGGGCATTGTTTCCCTTCAAACGTTCATCATCCAGGGTGAAGCCTTTTACCAGATATTCGTGTAAGCGTTCTGTAGCCCATTGGCGAAATTGCACTCCCCTGCTGGAACGAACACGATAGCCGATAGCCAGGATCATTTCCAGATCATAGAAATCTACATTTCGGGTAACTCTCCTATTTGCTTCAGTTTGAACTATTCGATAATTTCAAACAGTTGCCTTAGGGCTTAATTCCTCATCGGCATAAATCTGGGCAATATGATAACTTATGGTATTCACGCCCACCTGGTAGAGTTCAGCCAATTGTTTTTGGCTCAACCAGACAGATTCTTCTCCCTGGATCACCTCCAGCATGATTTTGTTATCTTCAGTCTTAAATAATATGACTTTATGTTCAGGAGCTTCAGTATCCATGGATACAATGTGTTTTTCGTTCATAATCCCTCCAGCAAGTCTGCATTCTCTGTCTCAATGGTCTTAAGCTGAGCCCCGATCAGATCCAGGAACAGGGAAGGCTGATAGACATAAAAATGGCAGTTCAGCGGGATCTCGTAGCTGCTTTGCAGGACCATGTAGAGCAGCTTGCTTTCTTGCAGGCGGACGATTTGTTCCCAGAAGGAGAAGTATTCTATGATCTTTACTACATTTTGGAAAAAGCCGTTGATAAAGGATTGCAGCTTGATGGCAATGTTTTCGGTATCGTCCAGGAGGGGTATGGCTTCTAATACCTTGTCTTTGATAGACTCCAGGATGCAATCAAAGTGGCGGATTACGGTAAGTGACAGGATCACCTTGCGGTATTCATTGCGTTTATAGGGTCCCCGGAGCAGGTTGCAGATGCTCCAGATAAAAGATGCGATTTGTGAGTGTGATTGGCTCATAGATCTTTCTTTCTCTCCTCTAATATTGATTCAGTCGGTTCGATGGATCTGTGAACATATATCGAATTCCACAAGATTATGCAAATGGCTATATCTGTCAATGAGAAATCTGCCCTGCCGCATCCTTGTATATCTGTATTTATCGTGTCCAGAGCAGTTCTTACCTCGCAGCGCGATATAGATTCCGGCGATTCACCCTGCCCTTAGCGCCTCGATATGCTTTTGCCAGCATCGCCCTACCCCATCTGTTGTCGTGGAGATGACGTGGAGATAGCAGGAATAAATCCTCTTATCTCCACGTCATCTCCACGACATCCTATGCAGGAAGAACCATGTAATGCTTTACAATTCTCCTGTGGGTGGCCTGGCAACCCGATATCGGGTTCAATCAAGGCTCAGCTACGTACCGCAGAAACGGCGTCCTGCGCTACTGGAGATTTTCATTGACAAAAACACCAAGCCTTAAAAGAGTGGAATATCAGTGTGCGCCCTTGGCTCAATTGGATAGAGCATCTGACTACGGATCAGAAGGTTAGGGGTTCGAGTCCCTTAGGGCGTGCCAGATTTTTCTCTTGCCAGCTTATGCTGGCTTTTTTTATTGGGCTTACAATGAGTAAAAAGAAAGAAAGTGGTAACCGCAAAGGAAATTTAGCCTTGCTGTACGGGATGATGTTTCGCTATTGGCCCTACATCATCGCTGGCCTGGTCTCGATGGTATTATTTGCACTCTTTAGTGGAGTCAGCGTCACCGTCTTGGTTCCGCTCTTTGATTATGTTTTCAATCCCAATAAACCCCCGATAGAATATCACAATACCAACGAAATCATCGCAGCTCTGAGCCAGGCCTTAAGTAGCTTTGGCGATAGCATTGGCTCCATCTGGCAAATCAGGAGCCTGGGCGACATCAGCCCGCTCTGGGAGAGTCTCAAAGAGCTAATGCTGGTCAGCGATTCTCTGTCCTTGCTATACCTGCTTTGCATCGTGATTGTAGTCCTGATCCTCCTCAAGAATCTTGCCTTTTTTGCGAACCGCAGTTTCTTTGTGATGCTGCGCGGTAAGACCATCCGGGATATGCGCAACCATATGTTCCGCCAGTACTTAAATCAATCTTTGGAGTTCTTCAACAAAAATCAGGTGGGTGATGCCATAGTGCGCATGGTCAATGATGTGGAGATTGTCTCAAATCAATACATTTATGCAGTCTTTAATAGTATTCGTGATCTGAGCACGGTGATAGTTTACATGTATATCGCTCTCTTTTTGAATGCCAGGCTTTTTGCTTACAGCATTCTGGTGGTGCCAATTTTGACCTTTACCATCGGCTTTTTGGGCAAAAAAATCAAGAAATATTCCAGGCGGATCCAGATTCAGATTTCGATGATGTTTAGCGTGGTGGAGGAAGTGCTGAACAGCATCAAGATCGTGAAGGCTTTTCGCCGTGAAGAACAGGAATATCAGGCTTTTGCCAAGATCAACCGCAAGCATCTGAGACAGTGGCAAAAGTCGCAGATTTACGCGGCGATGAATGTGCCCTTTTCGGAACTGAACTCCGCCATCACGGGTGTAGTGGTAGTGATCATCGGCGGTGGAATGATCCTAAATCCTGAGATCAATTTTTCCCTGGGAGACTTTACCGCCTTCCTTTTTGCTGTATTTTCCATGCTGCATCCTTTAAAAAATATCACCCAACTTTATACGGAGATCAAGAAGGCCGGAGTATCGCTGGACCGCATTGCTCTGGTCTTGAACCACGAGTCCAGCATCCGTGACGAAGCAGATTCTGTGCCGAAAAAGCTGTTTGAAGACCGGATAGTCTTTGAGCACGTAGATTTTTATTACAAACCGGGAGAGTATGTCCTAAAGGACTTGAATTTGACCATCCCCAAAGGCATAAAGCTCGCCTTCGTTGGAGCTTCCGGGGGTGGCAAAACCACAGTTACGAACCTCATCAACCGCATGTATGACGTCAAAGCCGGCCGCATTCTGCTCGATGGCATCGATATCAGAAAAATCAAGCTGGATGATCTGCGGAAGCTCTTTGGCGTGGTAACTCAGGACTCTGTGCTATTTACCAAAACTGTGCGGGATAATATCGCCTATGGTGCTCATAACGAGCTTACTGACGAAGAGATACGTGAATCGG
>JAQUJJ010000018.1 GCA_028681035.1 Candidatus Cloacimonadota bacterium | reverse complement strand
TATCCTCGACACCAGTGTCCCCGAAGAAAGCCATACACAAATCTACAAAGCTCTGAATCTAAACCCCTACCCTGTCAAAAGAACAGTTACTAAACGTCAACTTGTGTAGTGCCCATAAAACAGCTAACAGCCTGCAGTGCAAGCATATAACTATGCAGAATGGTAAAGATCGGTTAACTCATAAATCGGCGAAAATGTAAATAGTTGCATTTGTTTTGGAGATGTCGCCGCCGATTATATAAGTCAAAAAAAAACCATCCCAGCACCATCGGGCTGCGCGTTGGTCGGCAGCGTCTTTGCTTGCATTGTCCTATTATTGCCCTATCATTGCCCACCCATTGTCCATGTGGAGGGCAATGATAGGGCAGTTCAAGCAAGAAAGACGTCTTTTATTTGTAAGATAAGAAGTGGAAAAATTAAAACCTCGACAAAAAAGGCAGGTTTTTAAAAAATGCCATTCTTATGTAAAATTGCAGTAACGGAGATTTCATGATCAAAGTAACTAAGCTATGCAAGGAGTTTCCCAAGAAGGATGGAACTGTTTTCAGAGCCGTTGATGAGCTAACTTTTGAAGCGGGAGATGCAGAGATTGTCTGCCTCTTAGGTGTGAATGGAGCTGGCAAAACTACCGCCATGCGTATTCTATCAACCGTGTTCAAGCCCACTTCTGGAACTGCCGAGATTCAAGGCTATAATATACAGACACAGGCGCAGCAAGTGCGCGAAAACCTTGGCTTCTTAACCGGAGATACGGGGCTGTATAACCGGCTGCGGGGAAGAGAGTTTATCCGCTATTTTGGCAGACTATATGGTGTAACAGATGCTTTGATAGACGAAAGAATTAAAGACATGAGCAAGCTGCTGGATATGGACGACTTTATAGATAAAAAGATAGAATTTATGTCCACTGGTATGAAACAAAAGGTGTCAATTGTCCGTTCCATTATTCACGACCCACCAGTAATGATATTTGATGAGCCTACTTCTGGCTTGGATATTCTAACCGCCAGAAATATTGTTGCCTTCGTTCGTCAATGTAAAGTACGAGGCAAATGTGTGCTGTTCTCCACGCATATTATGCGGGAAGCGGAAAGATTGGCAGATCGCATTGTAATGATTCATAAAGGAAAATTACTTGCCAATGGCACTCTTGAAGAGCTACGGGCAATATCTGGACAGACAGATTTGGACGATATCTTTGTTTACTATGTAAATCAATTCACCGATGAAGCGGAGGTTTTGGCTCATGAGTTTTAAGAAAGTGGGCGTGATATATCGCAAGGAAATGCTTGAAGTTTTACGCGATAAACGAACTTTGTTTACCACCCTTATCCTTCCCGTAATCCTCTATCCACTGCTGATAATTGGTTTCAATTCGGTAATGTCCCGCCAAAGTATCGCACTGGAAGAACAGGGTGCCACAGTAGCAATCGTAGATAGCGTTGATAATGCCGTTTCCCGCATGATGACTGATGAGCTTAGTAAGATTGATAAATATACCATTATTCCCTACAGCGAAACCACTCCTAAGCTTTATGCCGATAAAGATATACAGGCGATTGTAACGATTCGTGATTCACTCGGTTCGGTTGGTTTGCAATCCTATAAAATCTATATTCAATACGATAAATCCAAAGACCGTAGCCAGAGAATATACAACAAACTTTATACTTCCTTTTCCAATACCGAAAAGAGACTGCAAAAAGAACAGCTCCAACGGTCGGGAATAAACCCGGACTTTATGGATTTGGTAAGTGTGCGCGAGAGGGATACATCTACAGCACAAAAGAAGATGGGAATGCTGTTGGGAATGTTCCTACCCTACATTATGATTATGATGTTGGTGGCAGGAGCATCAACCGTTGCTTCCGATCTTGTTGCCGGAGAAAAAGAACGCAAAACTCTGGAAACACTTTTGGTATCTTCCGCCGGGCGTAAAGAGATAGTATTTGGTAAATACCTCACTATCATTACCCTGTCTATGCTAAATGTAGTGATAAACCTCTTCAGCATAAGCTTTTCGCTTAAGTATATGATGTCCAATATGGGTGCTGATATGGGTTCCGCTCAGTTGCCCGTAAAAGCCATCTTTATTTTGATATTGGCGATGGTTCCACTGGCTACTTTATACGCTGCGTTGCTACTCTCAATATCCACCTTCAGCCGTAATATGAAAGAAGCCAGAACTTATGAACAGCCAATCATGATGGTCTCTATGATGATGGGCATGGTGAGCTTCCTCCCTGCGGTGGAATTGAACAATCTGATGGCGTTGATACCAGTGGTAAATATTGCGCTGCTATTCAAAGCTGTAATGATAAACGAATATACCATCTCACAGCTAATAATAACGATTGGCAGCACCATTTTGCTTGATGTAATTGCAATTTGGGGGACAATCAAACTGTTTACCACCGAGTCTATCCTGTTCCGTTCGGATGATGATGGTGGAAACTTGAAAGCAGTTGCCAAAGATAAACGCAATTTCTTTAATCCTTTTTATGGAGTAGTATATTTCACATTAGCCTTGATAGTTATGTTCTATCTTGGCAGCTATTTGCAACAAAAAGACCTGATGAGTGGCTTGGTGCAAACACAATTGGGGATTATCTTTATTCCTGTGTTTCTGGTTCTGCGTTTACTAAAGCAAAAGAAGAATGATATACTGCGTTTTAAGGCACCAAAGATTAAAGAATTGTTACTAATACCCTTTATTGCCATTCCAGCGGCTATCATCGTATCCATACTGTCGCAATTGATAAACTACATCTTCCCCTTCCCGCCTGCTTATCTGGAAGCACTCTCCAAACTGTTTACCATGGATAAAAACATGGCGAAAGTATTCTTGATTATGGCTGTTTTACCGGGTGTATGTGAGGAGCTGATGTTCCGGGGCTTTATGATACGGTTTTTTGAGAAGTATGGAAACAAAATCGCAGTGATTATTTCAGCACTTCTATTTGCTGCTTTCCACTTAGACCCTTTCCGGTTTGTTCCGGTACTTTTACTAGGTTTGCTTTTAGGGTACTTAACTGTTCGCTCCGGCTCTATAGTTAACAGTATGCTTTCACACACAATAAATAACGGACTGGCTCTTGTACTTGTTACTTATGGAAGCTCAAAGTGGTTGAAACCAATTGTTTCTGGTGAGGATACATTACATTATTGGGTAGTTATACCTGCTTTATTGATTTTCACTGGGGCAATATATCTATTTCATAGAGTTACTAAAAAAGGAGATTCATAATGTGCGGAATAGTTGGATATATTGGGCAAAGAAATGCACTGCCTATTGTTGTGGAGGCTTTAAAACGCCTTGAATACCGTGGTTATGACAGTTCTGGCGTTGCCTTGATTCATGAAGACGAATTACAGGTCTATAAACGTCAGGGAAAGATTATTGAACTGGAGCGAAGCCTGCCAGAACCTAATAAATGCAGCGGGTTTGCCGCTATTGCGCATACAAGATGGGCTACGCACGGAGAACCCAATGAGATTAATGCTCATCCCCACACCGATTGCACAGGTAATATTGCCATTGTCCACAACGGTATAATAGAGAACTACAAGTTGTTACGCGAAAGACTTATTGAGCTGGGGCACACTTTTGTAAGTGAAACAGATACAGAAATAATCGCTCACTTAATAGAGCAATATCTGAAAAGCGAAGCTTGTCTTGAAGACGCAGTTCGGGAAGCGATGAAAAGAGTTGAGGGGACATATGGCTTAGTAGTGATATCCAAGAATGAACCTGATAAACTTATAGCTGTTCGCAAGGGCAGCCCGCTTATTATTGGCATAAGCGATACAGAACACTTTATTGCCAGTGATGTAAGTGCTATAGTTATTCATACAAAGCGGGTTATTTATCTTCAGGATAACGAATTGTGCATTGTTAAAGCCGATGAATTTGAGATAACTACTTTGGATAAGCACAGCGTGAAACCACAGATTTCAGTTGTCGATTGGGATATCTCCGCTATAGAAAAAGGTGACTTTAAACACTTCATGCTTAAAGAGATATTCGAACAACCAATAACCATAGGCAATGGATTCAGAGGTCGTATAAATGACCAACTAGGGACAGCAAGGCTTGGCGGATTAAACCTTCCCAGCTTTGAGTTGCGCAAGATGAAACAGATACATCTTGTGGCATGCGGCACCTCGTTCCATTCCGCTTTAATTGGTAAGTATATTATAGAAGATATCGCCCGTATCCCTGTGCATGCAGAATATGCATCTGAGTACAGATATCGCAATCCTATCATCCCGGAAGATACGCTGGTATTCGTGATCAGCCAATCAGGTGAAACCGCCGATACCTTGGCTGCTATGCGTGAAGCAAAAGCGAAAGGAGCAAGGGTATTAGGTATAACCAATGTAGTCGGCTCCACAATAGCTAGGGAAAGCGATGGCGGCACCTACATTCATGCTGGTAGTGAGATAGGAGTTGCCTCCACAAAAGCTTTCACTTCACAGGTTACGATAATTGTTCTGCTTGCCATATTTATGGGCAGAATGAATCATCTTTCCACAATACACGGTATGGAATATATTAAGGAACTGGAGAAAATACCAGCTAAGGTTGAAAGCATTCTTAAGCAGAATGATTCTATCCGCAAAATCGCCGAAAGTATTATGGACTGTACAAATGCGCTTTATTTAGGGCGGGGAGTTAACTTCCCTGTTGCTCTGGAAGGTGCACTCAAGTTGAAGGAGATATCCTATATTCATGCAGAGGGTTATCCGGCAGCAGAAATGAAACACGGACCTATCGCTCTTATTGATGAGAACATGCCAGTAGTTGCGATAGCTACAAAAGACCCTTTATACGAAAAGATATATTCCAATCTTCAGGAAGTGCGGGCACGGAAAGCGCGGCTTGTAACAATCGCCACAGAGGGCGATACTGAGCTGGGAAAGATATCCGAGCATATCATCTATATACCAGATACGCTTACTAACCTACAACCATTACTTACAGTGATTCCTTTGCAGATGCTTGCCTATCATGTTGCCGATTTAAAAGGCTTTGATGTTGACCAACCCCGCAATCTCGCAAAAAGCGTGACTGTGGAGTAAATAGCTTTGCATAGTGTTTGTGGAGTTAACTGTAGAACAGATTGCCATGCTTATGGCGATGATTGTGCGGGTTGCAATGAGCTTTTAGGGAAAGTGTCTTGGACTGTGTTGTACAGCTTGGATGAGTGCCCAATATATGCTTGTGTGATGAACAAAAAGCTAAAATCTTGCCGAGAATGTGGCTTAGCCCCATGTAGAATTTGGTGCGATACTCGTAATCCCGATGCCAGCGATGAAGAGTTTCAGCAAGATATCAATTCAAGGTTAGCAAATCTGAATTTAAAGAAATAGATAGTTTCTGCATATTAATGACAAACCCGGCAATATCACTATCGCCGGGTTTTATTATTATCTCTAAGCTAAAGCTTATTCTTTTTCTTCGTTTTCTTCTACAACAACTTCTTCTTCAATAGCATCCTCTTCGCCCTTTAAAGAAACGTTGATTTCAATTGAGTTCTTGGACATTTCAGGGTAAAAATCATCAATGTATTCCTGAACAGTGCTCTCTATATCATTGTGTTTATCCAACACTTCCTGACTAAATCCTATCTTGATGGTAATAGTATTCAAAGTGGAAGAGATATTTACTTCTGCCTTCTCACCATATACATTATTTAAGAATTCGGGGAGGGATTTGGATAGTTTCACTGTTCCATTAATACGCTTATAAGCTTTCAGCCCGAAATTCGCAGCCAAAGCAGCTCCACCAACAATCAGTAACGCCTTGAAGAACTTTTTCATCTTTTATACCTCTTTGATTATTTATAAATTGATTTAATTCTACCCCAAGATCTACTCTGAACCGAGGTAGGTTGATTCATTACCACATCAGTAGCATTTATTGGGCTTAGAGTAAACTCACTATAGCTGTATAATACTATGCCTGAGATAGATGAATATGTTCCACTAGCTGCTTTAACAGTATCTCTATCGCCAAAGCTTCCACTCTGTACAACACAGGTTCCCGTTCCATCGGTAACATTAACCTTGTTTTTTATCGCTCTAGTGCCAAAAGCAGTGGCATTCATTAGTTTTACATAAACTCCTTCATACGCTTCCGCTTCATCAGCACTGGATAGCTGCCCGGTTGTTAGAATTATAGGGCGGGGAAGGAAAGAAGAACTTTCTAAAACACGAGTTTGGGATATATCCTGCAAACAGGTCATGCCAAAGGTCTCGGATACAGTTCCACTAACAAATATTCTGTCGCCCTGTTTTACTCTTGCGTTTCTATCCAAAACAAGGATGCCACGCCATGCGCCGTTAAGGGCTTCACTAATGAAATAACCACCATTACGATAGTTAGTTGCGGTTACGATGCCTTCTAAGCTAACGCTTTTACCGACATATCTGGATGGAAACGTGCCGTCGCTACCAGGATTGGTAGTGAACTGTACATCGTATATAGAAATAGCCCAAGCCCCAGAAACGAGGCTCGCTATTAGACATAGCATTATGAGTAGCTTTTGCATACATCACCTCTATAGGGCAATCTAATAACGCTTGATATCTTGTCAAGATAATTCGTAGCTTATCTTGCATTCTTTCGCTTTTTGAAAAGGAATAATACCTAGTCCTTCTCACATTCGCATGAAGTAGTAGCAACTGACGCCTTGGTTGTTATCATTCGAGGCGTGTAAAGTTACCGCCTTATTCTTGCAGCAGCTCCCTTCTTCAGCACCCTTGTGAAGATGGTCACGAACCCGTAACTATCCCGTATCACGATATCGGATAGTTACGGGTTGGTTATGGGTAGAATAAGGCAATTAAGCAGGTACAGAGGAAGAATTATTTAACATTAAAAGGCTTCTTAAATCGGATATTACTTTACTTTCTAGAGAATTTGAAAACATCAAAATCGTAGCCCACACTAAACAAGCTGTTTATAGTCCCAGCTTCATTAATCGCCAAATTCAAGCGAATCGGCAATATCGAGTTAGCATTGCCCACCCCTACATATCCACAGTACTCCCAGTCTTTTTGAACACCCCAAAGTTCTTTATCGGAATATCTAAGCCCCTGCCCACCCAGATGCAATACCCAACGTTTATAGGGTTTTGTGGCAAAACCTGCGGTAACAATCTGGTAATGTGATGCACTTACCTCGTTGCGGGAATATCCCATAAATCCTTCAGCTCCACCGATAACAAAAGAATCATATTGAATATCTTCACTTTCATTAAAATAGGTACCATAGTCTATGCTTCCTACTAAACTGATGCTTTTTGATAATGGAACAAACAGCTCATTTTTTGCTTGCAGGTTGCTATACAGATAGTCGCTTACAGAAACATTTCTCGCAAAGTTGAATTTAACCATAATGCGGGAACCTTTTGTCGGAAACATATAATCATCTAGGGATTCGTGATAACCTTTAACACCAAAACCACTTACAGTAATATGCAAAGGGTGCGACGGAGTCTCGGAGATTGCTTTGTAAAATCTTGATTGGTTACTAAACAAAAAGAACTCTCCAATCAGAATATCTTTGGCAAAAACACCTAAGCCAGTTGTAATCCCCCACTCCAATGATTTTATGCTGTTCATTTTATGATGGTCTTTATAATTGTAGATGGTCTTCTCGTTTACATATGGGAAAATACGGTAATATGCGCCCCATTCTTCACCGTAGTTTTTCACATAGTCCACATTCAGTTCGTTCCTACCTCCAAGTTTAACTTCCGTAATCAGTTTCGAGTTTTTTAACAAGCTGTTGTTCAGTTCGAATACTACCCCCGCACTAAGTTTATCCTCACTGCCATAGGTTAGATTGATTGATACTTGTTTTCTTTCTTTCTCTGTAACGTAGATATGAAGGATATAGTCGGCTTCAGCCGAGTGTTCCAAAACGGGATAAATAGTGCTGAAGGCTTGCGAATTCCAGGCTTTTTGGCATCCTTTATATATTTCGGAAATGGAATATCTCTTGCCTATGTGCAGCTCGGTATATTCCTGTACCTTAGCCGCACTTAGAAACTTATTGCCATGCACGTTTATGCTTTCAATATCGAAGGAATCTAAGTACCTGTTAAATTTGGAGTTGGTCGATATAGCGGTTCTAACTGAATCCCGATATTCGGCTTTCAATTTAGTAATATATGCTTTTATCACGCCGATATTATCTCTTGCTGATTTCTCACCCGCTGCAATAATCTGCGGTATTAGCATAAAATCACTGGCTGTAAAAGTATTCAATTCAGGCTCAATAAGCAAATCAATATAATCTAAGTGCTCATTAAGGTTGCGTGTTATACCTATGTTGATAGTTTGATCTAAAACTTCAATCAGGTTGTGTAGTTGTGCATTTGTACGCAAAGAGGAGTTCACCTTGAAACCTATTACTGCGTCTGCACCCATTTCATGTAGCAATTCACCGGGAAGATTTTGTGAAACTCCCCCGTCAATGTAGATATTGCCATCAATATCAAAGGGTTTCACCAAACTAGGGATAGACATAGATGCTCTTAACGCCTGCATTAGTGAGCCACTCCTAAATGTTTTGGCGTTGCCGGTGATTAGATTTGTGGCATTGCAGGCAAAAGGAATATTGAAATCATCAAAAGACGAAACTTGAGCTGCAGCGGCAAACAGTTTAAACATCTCAAGATTGATTCGGTTTCCTACATAAACACTGGAAGGTAAACGCGGCACCCATGTGTCGCTAAGTTCAAACATAGCATTGCCATATGGTGTCCAACGCTTTTGTCCGATATACACGTCTTTACGCAATTGAATATCTTGCGTTAAATACTCCCAATCCAATCTTACGCATATATCTTCAATCTCAATCGCACTGTAGCCCATGGTGGAAAGAGCACCGATAATTGCACCTATGCTCGAACCCGCAATATAATCTGGCTTAACACCCTCTTCTTCAAGAACTTTCAACACCCCAATGTGCGCAAAACCACGCGCTCCACCGCCACTTAATGCATAGCCAATCTTTTGCGCGTTTAGCAATTGCAAAGAGACAAGCAGAAACAATACAAACAAAAGTTGCTTTAGATCAATAGCCTTCATCATCACCAAGGGTTGTTTATGTCTAAAACTCTTCCTTGGGATTAAGCGATTCCACATCAGGAGTTGGCGTTGGAGATGCAACACTTCTGTCCTTAGTGCTAAACTCCATGCGTCCGAAAACCGAAGTTGCTTCGATTCTTATAGGCTGCATTGCACTTTCTGGATTAAGCGTAGTAGTGTTATCGGAGAAGCCAAAGTGACCTGTTTTAGGTAAAACAATCGCCCCTAAAACCGCAGTGGTTTGGATATCAAAACGCAGGTCAGAAGGCAAGATTACATTCGCAGAACCGAAAACAATGGTAACCTCCAAATCTTTCGCACCAGCTTGAAGATGGCTTAAATCTATATCTCCGCTGGCAAATACCATGGTATATTCCTGATTGTCGGTGCTAAACAAACCGATATTACCTTTGCTGATGCGGTTACTTGAATGCTGCGCTTTAGGCTTTCCTCCTCCAATGAGTAGCTTAACCCCAAACATGATAATGACAATCGCAAAAAAGACCTTCACAATCGGAAGATTGATATTAAAGCCTCGCAACAATACCGATATTCCAAGCAGGATTATCAGAATCCCCCAAAATAAGTTACCGAAGAATATTCCCATTCTCATTCCTCCTCCTTAGAGAGTTAGTCCATGCATCCAGGCATGCTTAAGTTCATTAATGTTTACATCAATGTGTTCATTTACAGATAATCGTTCATCATCTGTAACAATACCTAAATCGTGATATTCTATCCCATACCTTTCGGCATAGCTTTTTACGGTAGCACAGTGTCTTTCTTGCACGCTTACCACTATTCGTGCGGCAGATTCGCCAAAGTACACATAAGAAGGGGCTTGGAAAAGGGGAAATATCAGCGAAGTGCCAAATGATTTATGGGGAGCATAGCATGCTTCAGCTATACAAACAATTAAGCCACCATCTGATACATCATGTGCACTGTTAACTAAGCCGTCACTTATGAGGCTCAATATCAGCTTTTGCAGTCTTAGCTCTTCTGCCAAGTCAATCTGAGGCGGCATTCCGGCAATAATGCCATGTTCTTGTTTAAGATATTCCGAGCCGCCTAAGCTGCTATTCTTTGAACCAAGAAGTACAATCTTATCACCAGCTTGCTTAAAGAATTGTGTCATTGCCTTCTTATAGTCTTTCATTAAGCCAAGCATGCCGATTACCGGGGTTGGGTAGATAGCACCGCTAGGGTTTTCATTGTAAAACGATACATTACCACCAGTTACGGGAGTTTCAAAAGCACGGCAGGCATCCCCCATTCCACGGATTGCCTCTGAAAAGAAGTAATACGCTTCAGGCTTATAGGGGTTGCCAAAGTTGAGGCAATTCGTTATGGCTATAGGTATTGCTCCGCTGCATGCCACATTCCTTGCAGCTTCTGCCACCGCTGCCATAGTACCCATATATGGGTCTAGCGAACAGTGTCTGCCATTGCAATCTGTGGTTAAAGCAATTGCCATATCAGTATTCGGCACACGTATAACTGCGGCATCAGAACCGGGTTCTACCACACTGCCAATCTGCACCATGTGGTCATATTGTTGATAAACTCTATGTCTGCTGGCAAGATTAGCGCAGGAAACTAATCTAATCAGCGTTTTATTATAGTCATCAGGTTCGGGTAAGTCATCGAGCTTATAGTTTTGCAGTTTATCAAGTTCATCAGGACGCTTGCTTTCTCTTTCATACACAGGTGCAGAACCACCTAAAACAAGCGTTTCAGCAGGTATCTCAGCCACTTGCTCGCCATGGAAGAATACTCGCAACAGCTTATCGTCGGTTACCTTGCCAATTTGAACTGCATCCAAATCCCATTTAGCAAAGATAGCCTTCACTTGCTCCACATTCTTTGGCTCTACAATCACCAGCATCCGTTCTTGAGATTCAGAAAGCATAATTTCATAGGGACTCATCCCCGTTTCACGTTGTGGCACGAGAGCTACATCAATCTCGATGCCAACTTCTCCCTTACCAGCCATTTCAGAGCTGGAACAGGTTAATCCTGCTGCGCCCATGTCCTGTATGCCAACCACCAATTTAGAGTGAATAACTTCCAGAGTTGCCTCTAATAGCAACTTTTCAAGGAAGGGATCGCCAACCTGAACAGCAGTGCGGCGTTCCTCTGATTCTTCGCTAAGCTCTATAGACGCAAAGGTTGCTCCATGAATTCCGTCTCTTCCTGTTTTAGCACCCACTATAATCACTGCATTCCCGATACCTGAAGCGGCAGATTTGGCTATCTGATCATGTTTTAATACTCCCACCGCCATAGGATTTACCAACGGATTGCCTTCATAGCTATCTTCAAAATATATCTCTCCGCCGACTGTTGGGACACCAAAACAATTACCATAATCTGCAATACCATGAATCACTTCTTTCATCAGGTGTTTCACTTTGGGATTATCTGGATTACCAAAGCGCAAGGAGTTTAGCGCAGCAATAGGTCTGGCTCCCATGGTAAAGATATCTCTTAAGATTCCGCCAACACCCGTAGCAGCACCGTGATATGGTTCAAGCGCAGAAGGATGGTTATGGCTTTCTATCTTAAAGGTAATCGCCAAGCCTCCTCCAATATCCACCACTCCGGCATTTTCTTCACCAGCTTTAGTAAGCATTGCCGCACCATCTTTGGGAAGGGTTTTTAAGTGTTTAACAGAGTTTTTATAGCTGGCATGTTCGCTCCACATCACACTGAATATCCCTAATTCTACTATGCTGGGTTCGCGTTTAAGAATGCCAAGGATTTGTTTGTATTCTTCGGGGCTTATTCCATGCTCGGCAATCATAGTTGGGCTTATTTGGTTTTGTGTCATATACCGCTTTCCTTTTCTGTTATAGAATTGCTTTTAATCATATCCATCAAACGAATTAGTCGGTCTTCAATAAGTGCAAATGTCTTCCTATAGCTTTCCAAATCGCTCCCATAGGGATCTACGATATCTCCTGATTCGCCAACTATCTCGTTCAAAGTAAGTATCTTCCTTTCAGAATTGGGGTTCTGCTCCCGTAACCAGTTACGTTGCCGCTCTTCCATGGTTAGCACTAGCCAACTGGAAGTTACCATTTGCGGGGTTATTTGTTTAGACACATGCTCCTGAGCTTCCGTTATCCCTCGCTCAAGCAGCAATTGCATGGAACTGAGGGAGATGTTATGTCCACCTTCTATTAATCCACAGGAATCAGATGCCAACGAAAGGTTTCCATTAGAAATCATCACTCTAAACAGTTTCTCTGCAATTGGGCTGCGGCATATGTTAGCGGTGCAAACGAACGTCACCAAGGGTAATTTGAACGATTGTTTAATCTCATAGAATGGCACAGAGCCTTCTCTCAGGCATTTCATTTCATCTGTCGTACTGGTGCTTTTTGCTTCCTTAGTGCGAACATACTCTACTATTGTGGAGTATTCTGTTCCGCTTCTAATCTCTTTTGCGGGAGGGAGCAGCGCAAAATCGAACCATGCAGCATAGTTACGTTCAATTCTATTATAATCTTCTTCAGGTAGCAGCCCCGAAACGTTAATGCTGGTACTAATCAATGGCTCCTTAAGCATTGCAATAAAAGCTCGTAATAGTGGATCTGAAGGGACACGGAATGCAACTTTTCCATTTACAGCGATTTCCTTGTACTGAGGATCATCATAATCGAACACAACCGTCAAGTTACCAGGCCAATACTGCTCAAGAAGGGGTTTCAGAGCGGAGGGCACCTTAGAGATATCCAATACAGACATGTCCGGTATCAATGCAATGTAACCGTGTTTATCGGGTCTTTGTTTCAATTGGTTTATCCGCTGAATAGCTTCCACAGAGGATAACCTGCACCCTATCCCCCACATTGATCCCGTCCAATGTAATATGGTAGAATCTTCTAAGGGGTTTTTAGATAAAGTTTTTTCCAGTTTATTAACACTTGGATCTTTACATATTTGCATCAAATCTCCTTATTCTAGGTAAGGTACAGGGTTAATAGCTTTACCATCTTTGCGAAGCTCAAAATGCAGCGATGCCTGACTTGCAGAACCTGTCATACCGCTTTTTGCGATTGTCTGTCCACGTTTCACTTTTGCGCCCTTTGCCACACTAAGCTCGCTATTGTAAGCATAAAGAGTGAAAAAGCCGTTATTATGATCTATGATAATCAGCTTTCCTTGTCCGCCGTATCTATCAGAGAATATCACATCGCCATCATCAGCAGCCACCACCTTAGTTCCCTCAGCAGCAGCAATATCAATACCATTGTTTACCACGCTGGTTCCGTAGCTTTTGGTTTCCTGTCCATAGCTGCGGATTATTTTCCCTCGCAGGGGCCAGGATATCTTCTTTCCTGTGAACTGGTAACTTGACGGCTCTTTGCCTTGTTTTGCCATCAATTGGTTGATCAATCCTTCTAATGAAGCACTGTCTTTTTTAAGCTTTTCCACCTTAGCTTGCAGAGTTTTCTGTTCTTGGGTAAGCTTTCTTGTCTGTGTGGAAAGGTTCTTTATCTTTTTATCATATTGATTGTTTTTGCTGCTTTCTTCGCGCACTCCTCGGGTAACTTTGATAGCTTCGGTTTGGTGCAATTCTCTATCATGAGTAAGCGCAACTCTATAGCCGGAGAGGATATCTATCTTTCTTCGGCTTCCCGTGATGAAATCCTTCAAATACCTTTGATCACGGTGCTGAACATTCTGCATTTTGTATGACCTGTCCACTCGTAATAGCATTTCCAGTTCGGCATTTTGTTCACGATGCAGGTTCTGTAATTCTGTTTCCGCATCATTAAGCCGTTGTTGCACAGACCGCAAAGAATCACGGACAATCAATTCTTCGCCTTTCAGCTTTTTCAGATTAACTTCTGTCCGCTTTTTTAGAGAAGATGTGCGCTGAATCTCACCTTCGGCTTGTTTCTTTTTGGTTTCTGCTTGTTTAACTTTTTGCTGAGTGCTCTCCAATTGATTCTGCACCTCTCTAAGCTGGCGCATTTTATCGTCCAACTCATCTGCATAGTTGAAACTCCAAACTACACAAAGCAAGAGTATTAGCATATATTTAGGCATATTTTTCTCCAAAGTCAGGTTCTTCGGCATTCTTTTTTTTCGCTGTGCTAATGTCAATGCAAATCTTACAATACCTAAATTCCAAAAAACAATCTATCCTCCAGATTGTGGAAAAATGTCTGCACATCGTCTAAATTAAGCTATCATTTTTTGATAAAGAGCTTGACCTGAAAGATGAGTTAACAAGTTAAGGGCTGAATTACACCAATATATATATGAAAGAATCCGTGCTAATCTGCCCAATCCGTCTCATCCGTGTAGCTATTAAATTTTTGGGGAAGGCTTGGAATCTTCTAAAACCCAAGTTCACAGCTTTCTTGCTTGCTTGCATTGTCCTATCATTGCCCACCTAATGCCCACAAAGAGGGCAATGAGTGGGCATTGATAGGACAATAGCTCTAAGTAAGCAGAGTTTGTGCAATTTCTCCAATAGGAACAATGTTTGGCGTTACCACTCTGACAAAGTGATCGCTCAAAAACTCGCTGCCTTGCTCACAGTGGGCTTCAACCACGCCTTTAAGCAGTACCCTATGGTCGATTAAAGATTGTCTGTAGCGTGCTTGCAACTGCTCGGATAAGGCAACAAGCTGAGTAGTACGGATATGTTTCACATTCTTGGCAACTTGCAGGGGCATCTTTTCTGCGGATGTACCCTTGCGCTTGGAATAGCTGAATACATGTAAATAAGCCAGAGGAAGTGAGTTAAGAAACTGGTATGTATCATTATGCTGCTCTTCGTTCTCGCCTGGGAAGCCAGTGATAACATCAAAACCAATCGCTGCATTCGGAAAGGCAGAAAGAAGGTTTAGCACCAAATCCTTAACCAGAGAAGTGTCATAGTGACGCCTCATACGCTTTAACACCTCATCAGAACCCGATTGCAGAGGAATATGAAAGTGTGGGCATACTTTAGCTATGGAACTAAGCCTATCTATCAACTGCGTAGTAAAGAGCTGCGGCTCAATAGAACTAAGGCGGATTAGCTCCAAACCCGGTATTTCGGACATCTTTGAAACCACCGTGCCAAGGTCATTATCGCCATCTTTATACAAGCCTAAATTCACTCCGCCTAGCACTATTTCCTTGAATCCGCTGCTCACAAAAAGCCGTGCTTGTTCCAATACTTGGCTTAGCTTAGCTGAACGTGCATGCCCCCGTGCATAAGGAACTGCGCAATAGGAACAGTAAAAATCGCAACCATCCTGTATCTTTTGAAAGGCACGGGAATGCCCAAGCATATTGCTAACGGGTTTGTAGCTAAATTCTTTCGCCTCCATTATATCTGTGAAGGGCACTTGCAATCCTGCCACAATATCAGCGATATTCAGCTTTTTTTGATTATCAACGATGTAATCCACCTCGCCAAGTAAATCTATTTCTTCTTTACTGCGTTGAGCAAAGCAACCCGTAACAACCACTATTACACTTGGATTTGTTGTTTTCTTGGCTAAGGCTTGGCGGATATGATAACGGCTTTTGTAATCAGTGCGGTTGGTAACGGTGCAGGTGTTTATGATGTAAATATCTGCGGAATCTGCCCAATCAACAATCTCGATGCTTCCCTTTGGGAATTGGTCGAGTATAATGGCAGATTCGGCTTGGTTTATCTTACAGCCCAGGGTTTTAGTTGCTATGCGAATCAATGGATTACGCCTGCTAATAGCTGATAAATGCTTACTGCGTATAGCTGGTGTTCAACAGCCAACACACTGGCAGCTATTTCCTCTGGCGAAGTACATTCCGAAATATTAATCTTACTCTGGGCTACTATCTTGCCATGATCATACAAGGGATCAACCAAGTGCACTGTAGCCCCAGACACAAGCTCGGCTCCAGCGTACACAGCCCTATGCACCGCCATACCATACATCCCCTTGCCGCCATATTGAGGCAGTAAAGCGGGATGTATATTAAGAATTGGGATTCCTACTTTAGTGATAAAATCCGCTGATAGCTGCTTCATGAAACCCGCTAAAGCTATAAGGCTGATATTTTTAGCCTTACATCTCTCTAACACCTCTGTTTCAAAGATGTTCATTTGCTTAGCTGACATTACTATCGATGCTATCCCCAAATCCTTTGCTACAGCTAAAGCAGGGGAATCTGAAAGGGTAAACACAGCCAAACCAATCTGAATAGGGAGGCTATGTTCTTTCCAATAGCGATGCATAGCTTTAAGGTTTGAGCCTCGGCTATGCCCACTGCTTAGAACGGCTATTTGATAGGTGCCAGATGAAGTTCTTTCCATTGGGCAGTATCAACCTCGGAAGGCGCCTGACTCATCAGGTCTGTGGCTTTAAGCGTTTTGGGGAAGGCGATAACATCTCTGATGCTTTCTGCTCCGGTCATTATCATAACCATTCTATCCAAGCCAGGGGCAATGCCTCCATGAGGCGGAGTTCCATATTTAAGCGCATCAAGGAAGAAACCAAAGCGTTTCTTAAGGTCTTCTTCTTCAAAGCCTAATACATCGAATATCTTGCGCTGAACATCATAGCGATGGCAACGAATACTTCCGCTGGAAAGCTCCATGCCATTGCACACCAGGTCATACAACTGACCCTGTATCTCGCCAATCTTATCGGGCATATCAAGATAGGCAATATGCTCTTCCTTAGGCAGGGTAAACATGTGATGCGCAGGCTCCCAGCGTCCGTTTTCCTCATCCCTGTTGAACAGCGGAAAGTCTGTTATCCAACAAAAGTTGTAAGCATCTGCTGGTATCAAGCCAAGCTTGTTGGCTACAAAGTTTCGCAAGCCTGCCAATACCTTGCAAACTGTATTGTAACTATCTGCTGCGATGGCTATTAGGTCACCACTTTGGGCTTCACATTTAGCTATGATAGCACTTGCTTCTTCGCTGCTCAAGAACTTAGTTATGCCCGCTTCCAGTCCAGTGTCTGCCACTTTCGCAAAGGCTATTCCCTTTCCGCCCAAGTGTTTGGCTACTTCAATCAGCTCATCTTGTTGTTTGCGGCTGAAATCGGCTGCCTTAGGTATGCAAATGGCTTTTATTACGCCACCTTCTTGCAGGGCAGAGCTAAACACTTGAAATGTGCTGTCCTTAACTACTGTGCTTAAATCACACAATTCCACCCCAAAGCGTGTATCAGGCTTATCACAGCCATAGCGGTTCATAGCTTCTGCATAGGTAAGCCGGGGGAAGGGAATACTAAGCTTGATGTTTAAAACTTCATCGAACAAGCGATACATCAGCCTTTCCAGTAAATCGAATATCTGTTCCTGAGAAGCAAAGCTAAGCTCTATATCAAGCTGGGTGAACTCTGGCTGACGGTCTGCGCGCAGGTCTTCATCTCTAAAACACCTGGCAATTTGGTAATATCTATCGAAACCGGCTATCATTAGTAGCTGCTTAAATATCTGAGGAGATTGTGGCAAGGCATAGAACTTACCAGGCTGTATTCTGCTTGGCACAAGATAGTCTCTGGCACCTTCGGGGGTGCTCTTCATCAACATAGGCGTTTCTATATCGTAAAAACCCTCTGCTTCCAAGAACTTACGCATGATGCTTACTATCTTATGGCGGGTAATAATAATATCCTGTAGCTTGGCACGCCTGAGATCAAGATACCTGTAAGTAAGGCGCAGGTCTTCCTCTGCCATAGCAGCTTCGTTAATCTGGATGGGTAGCGGTAAAGTATCGTTCAATACAAAGAAATCCGTTGCCACCAGTTCTATCTCGCCGGTGCCCATATTACGGTTTACATTTCCGCCATCACGAGCGGTAACCTTGCCTTTAACGGCTATTACATACTCGTTACGCACCTTTTCTGCTTTACTAAATATCTCTGTTTGCTCAGGGTGGATAACCACTTGCAAAATGCCTTTCACGTCGCGCATATCAATGAATATCAAGCCGCCTAGGTCACGGCGTTTATGCACCCAGCCCATTACACACACCTCGTTGCCAAGGTCTGTTATGGTTAATTCTCCACAGTAGTTCGTCCGTTTCAGGCTTCCAAGGTTATCCAGCATTATATCCTCAATTCATCTTTATTGCTTCGTACAGAGCGTCAATTTTCTTTATATCGTCACCCAGTGCTTTTATCATATAGCACTTAGCCAGGTATTCTTGGCTGGGGTAGATAAGGGCGTTATTCTTCATATCGTCACTAAGTAGCTCATGAGCAGCCTTATTGGGAGTGGCATATTGGGTATATTCGGCGTTGCGTTTGGCGTTATTAACTTCCAATAGGAAATCCAGAAATTTGTAAGCCAGTTCTTTATTTTGGGAGGATTTTAGGATAACCATATTATCCATCCACAGGCTGCTGCCTTCAGAGGGAAGAATAAAGCCCAGATCACTATTCTCTGCCATCTGTTGCAGCACATCTCCATTGTAGGATTGAGCCAGCCAGGTCGTGCCATCGGGAACTTCGTTTTTATAGGAATCCGAATCGAACTGGGTAATATTAATGTCCCATTCAGCCAGTGTTTTCTTTGCGGCATCAAGGGCAGCTTCGCTTGTATCGTTCAAATCAAAACCGTTATGAATCAAGGCTACGCCTACCACTTCACGGGCATCATCCAGCATAGTAATCTTGTTTTTACCCTTAAAAAAGGAATCACCAACTATGCTCCAGCTTTGTTTGGCAACCACTTCGGCAGGCACATATTTCTTGTTATACATCAAGCCTGTAAGCCCCCAAAAGTAAGGAACTGAGTTTTGATTAGCGTTATCAAAGGCTTGTGCTTTAGACAACAAACCACTATTCAAGTTATGAAAATTGCTAAGTTTCATTCTGTCTAAGGGTTCTAACAGCCCTGCTTCACTAAGGATGCTTACATGGTCGCCACTGGGAAAAACTACGTCAAAGCTTTCTCTAGCGCTTTTAATCTTGGTAAGCATGTTTTCGTTAGAGTCGTAGGTACTATATTTGATTTGGCAGTTGTTGGCAATTTCGAATTCTTTAAGCAACTCGGGCTCAATATAATCGCTCCAATTGAATATGTACAAAACGGGTTTGCTTTTCCCACATGAGCTAAGCGTTAGCACTAACAATGCCAGTAGTATAAGCTTGATAATCTTCATAATCTTCCTCTCAAGATGATTTATTTTATGTTTCCACGAGATTAGCTTGGCTAATCCCTTCTTTCAAATGAACACTTTGCAATATCAGCCATCCCACCACAAAGAACAGTATCAGCGATAAAATGGAATAGCGGATATCACCTGTTTTATGGGCAATCCAACCGTATAATATGGGACCAATAATAGAGGAAAGGCGTCCTGTCAAGGTATAAAAGCCGAAAAACTCTGCCTGTCTATTCTTGGGAGTTAACAGCGAAAGCATTGTGCGGCTGTTAGATTGGCTGCTTCCTATCGCCAAGCCTGCGAGCAAGCCTACGTAATAGTATTCTCTGGCACTGCCACAAAAATAAGCCCAAATAACCACCGCTATCCAGATTATTAATGATATGCTTAGCGATAGTTTTACATTGAATTTATCCGTGAACCAGCCAAACACAGCAGAGCCTAATATGGAGGTGAATTGCGCCAAGATAAAGTAGATAATCATATCCGTGGTTTTCATGCCAAAGCGTTCTATGCCATAGATGGAGGCGAATACTATCACCGTGGTGATGCCATCGTTATAGATGAAATAGCTGATGATATAACGCAGTAATTGTGGTTGTTTGGCAATGTTCTTTAGCGAGAAGGCAATGCGCCGATAAGCTATTCTAAAATAGTTACTTCGCTTAGATGGTCTGCTAAATTCCTTTAACCAAAAAAAGGTAAATAGCGAGAACAGAAAGAAATGCACTGCCACTGCGGGGAAAACAAGCCTTACGTTTTGCTTCACCAATACCAGAGCAACCACCAGAGAAAGCAAACCGCCCACATAGCCCAAAGCCCAGCCAAAGCCAGATACCTTGCCTATATCTTCCGTGGAGCATATCTCGGGCAGAAAAGCATCGTAAAACACATTGGCACTGTTAAAACCGAAATTGGCAATGATGAAGAATAGCATCCCTAAGAATACCTGCCCCGGCTCTACAAAGTATAACAAGGCAGTGAAGATAACCGTTAGATAACAGTTTATGAAAAGCAGCTTCTTTTTGGAACGGGAGTAATCTGCCACAGCCCCTAATATCGGTGCGGTAAGAGCCACGAGGGTCATGGAGATGCCTATCGCTCTCCCCCATAGCATTTCGCCATAGCCGGCGGTTCCGCCCACCACGCTATTGATGAAATAAACGCTGTAAACCACAGTTACGATGATAGTTGTAAATGCCGAATTGGCAAAGTCGTAAAACATCCAACCAAGGATGTTGCGGTTAAGCTTCATCTTTTGTTGCCTCTACGGCATCTGATGCTTCGACACTACCGTAAAAAGAGCCGCCTCGGCTGTTAGCACTCGAGGCGAGTGCTGTTACAGAGAGTGTGGAGTCTTTTTGGATCGGGGTGTGTGGAGTCGATTTGGCTGATATTTCTTTGCTTTTGTCTATATCTTGTTTAGCCAAATGGACTTCACCGTCCCTTCCCTCGCTACCATCCGCTGTAGTCCTTAACACCTTCGAAGATTGAGACAGATGGATATCTACTTCGGCGTTAACGACTCCAGACTCCGCACACGTCCTCTCGACTTCTTGCCCTCTCGACCTCTCGACCTCTACTAAATTAAGTATCTGATACCCATCCCAGATTTTGCATATATCTTCTTTGGGGCTGGCGATAAACACCTGATAACGGCTATCTATGCAATCTCTTATGCTCACGGAGTGATAGTTATCCAGCTCGGCAAATATATCGTCAAACAGCAAAATCGGCTTTATTCCCGTAACGCTTTCTATCAGTTTAGCTTGGATTAGTTTAAGGATAATCACGGCGATTCTTCTTTGTCCTTGTGAGGCGTAGGTTTTCATTATTCTGCCTTGGTATTCGAACTCATAATCATCCAAATGTGCGCCCACCAAGCTGCGTTGCCACAGCTTTTCTCTTGGCTCCAGTTCTTGTAGCGAAGCTTCTATATCTTCCGTTTTGCTTGTAGCCGCTAACTTCATGCTTGGCAGGTAATTTATGTGTATCGCCTCTGCCTGTGGGAACAAGCCCGTGAATTGTGTCTCAAAAGCGGTATTCACCAGCTCCATATATTTGTAACGAAAATCCCACACGTCTTTCAGGCAAAGGGCAAAGCGTTTGTCCCAGCTTAGCTTTTCTTCTTTCTGATAGCTACGTTTTAGCATGGCATTACGCTGTTCCACCACGTGCAGATAGTTGCGAAGCAAGGGGATATATAAGGGATAAAGCTGAGCGATTGCCAGATCAAAATACTGCCTGCGAAACCGTGGCGCACCGCTTACCAAAAGCAAATCTTCGGGTGCACAATAGATAACCTTCACCACATCGAACAAGCTGCTAAGCTGCCTGATGGGCAATTCATCCAGTTTCAGTAGTTTCTTGCTTGCGCCATAGCTTAGCGCAACTTTTAAGGCTTGGTTCGTATCGCTTACAAACTCGCTGCCAATACGGAAGAACGGTGCGTCAAACTGCGTTAAATCTTCATCGTGGTGAAAGCGGATAGATTTGCCCATGCCACAATAGGCTATAGCCTCCAGTAGATTGGTTTTGCCACAGCCATTGGGACCTATTATCAGGCTACCCTTTGGCGGGAAGATGAATTCTCTGGTGCTATAGCTGCGAAAGTTCTCCAGTCTTATCCGCGCCAGTTCCAATCTTTAGGACCGGAGCGGCATTAGCAGGAAGGTAATCTCCTGCCCGGAAATAGCGGTTTCGTTGTAAATCATCATCGGGTCTTTGGAGCTACCCAGTTTGATGATGGCTTTTTCGGAATCCACTGCGTCTAAAATAGATAGCATAAATTTATAGTTGAATGAAATCCCCGTGGAACTACCTTCAAAGTTATAGTTTTCCATGTTTTGTTTGGCATCGCCAGTGTCGCGGTTGGTGGTATTTACTTCAAAACGCTCGTTATCCAGCTCGAAACGGATACGCAGATTATCATCGGGGGCTACCAGTGCCACGCGACGGATAGCTGTTCTAAGGGTTTCCTTATCGATGGTAAAGCGGTTGGCAAGCTCGGTTACAAAGGCTTTTTGATACTCGGGATATTTATGCTCTATCACCTGGCTAAACACGAAATATTTGCCATATGAGAACATCATTTTGTTGCGTTCAATGGATATTTTAAGCTCTTTGAACTCGGGATCGAATATCTTTTGCATAAATTGCAGAGTTTTAACGGGAATCACCTTCTCCACATAGCTTTGGTTGGTATCGGTAAAGATGTTTTCTTCCACACTGCCCGTGTTTTCTTCTGCGCTTAAAAGCTTGGCATCCAATATCTTAATCTCTGCCACTTTGCGTCCGTCTGTGGCAGCCATAATGTGATGATCTGGGAATATCTTCCAACACACGCCCGTTAAAACAGCGCGGTTCACATCGGAGGAAACGGCAAAATAGGTCTTGCTAATCATGCGGTTAAACAGCCCTGCGTCTATGCTTATGGCGTTTTCCAGCTTCGTTTCGGGGATCACGGGGAAAAGCGTGCTATCTGCTATCAATAGGTTAAAATCCACCTTGCCACACTGAATCATCAATAGCTCCTCGTGCCTCCAAAGATTTACCATCGCATCGGGCATAAAGTTTATAATTTTGTTAAAATGCCTGGCAGATATGGCGATTGTTCCGCCTTCCGATACGGCAGCGGGAAACTCTACCACCACAGTGAGTTCCAAATCTGAAGCGGTAATCCTCACCATGTTCGTCTCGGCAAAAACATTTATCAGATAATTGGTTAGGATTGGTGATGTGTTTTTCATTGGAACAATAGTAGCCAAATGCTGTATGTGCGCTAACAAGTCTTTCTTTTCAATAGCTAATCTCATGATAACCTCTACCTTTAGATAAGTCTTTTTTTCAAAGAAATTTCGCTTTGGTATTTAGTCAATCTCTTTTTCGATTATCTTGCTTTTTAACCCCGCTCTGGTTTGTTTTGCTTGCTATTTTGCTTAGCTCTGGTTCGCTTTTCAAGCCTGTTTAGCTTGGATCATCCTCTTTGCTCTGTGTTATTCGTACAAACTTCCCCTCGAACTCCTCTTGTACAAAGCACAGGAAGAGCGGTGGTGGAGGGGCGGTGGTGGAAAAGGGAGCATAGAGCACGATTATAGTTAAGAGCACGATTATAGTTAAAAGTGCAGAGTTAAGCTGCGCTAAGTTTGACTTACAATTACGCCTGTTTGACTTACAATTACGCCTGTTTGACTTACAATTACGCCTGTTTGACTTACAATTACGCTGCGATAACTTTCGATATAAAACAAGCGTAACTTTCAATCAGCGTAATTGTGAATTAAAATAGAAATACCGCATTCTTTTAACTCATAAATCGGCGAAAGTGTAGCTGTTAGCGGTTTATTTCTAAGATATCGTCGCCGATTATATAAGTCAAAAAGCTACACCGATACCATAGCTGCCGCCGCCCCCGCTAAATTTCATTTCCCACATTTTTAACAAAGAGTAAAAGAGGCAAAGAGAGGGGATTAACGGGTTAGCAGGTTAGAGGGTTAACGGGTTAGCAGATTAACAGGTTAGTGGGTTAGGCTGCGCTAATGGAAAGAGAGTTTGCATAAGTAAATCTGCGGTATCTGTTTCTAAATCTGCGTAATCTGCGGGAAAATCTGCTCTTAACTAAAACACCCTGTATCTATCACCTTAGCGCAGCTTAACCCTCTAACTTGCTAACCTGTTAACCTAAAAAAATTGGAGAAACAATGAAAGTGCTATTTATGAACGCAATGGCATTTACGGGTACCAGTGATGAACTGGTGTATTACTTTCACCCCGGTTTGAAGAGGATATTGTGCCGTAGGTATGTGAAGCCTAAAACCAGTAATAGTAACCGAAGAATGGGCTTGGTTAGCAAGAAGTTGAAGAGCCTGTGTCCTTCCGAAGGTTACATTATGGATTTAAAGGTCTATGTAGCGATGTATAACAGACACGGTAACCAGTGTTTGATTTTGAACTGGCAAAATGCTTTTACCAAGCTGATGTATGCCATGGCAAAGGCATATGACATCGATTTACTGGCTCTTACTAAGGACGCTATCTATGTGGATAATCTGCCATGTATATCGGTACGAAGCGCAGTGGCAGCGGGCTTGTTATCCCTTGTGAAAGGCTATGAAAGGCTGGATAAGAGTATCTGAACTATATTAGCACGAGCAGATTGCAAATATTTAAAGGCAATAAGAAAAAAGGCAATAAGCCTAAGCTATTGCCTTTCATGGAATGTGAATTAATTGGTTTACTTTTTGACTGCCTCTTTGAGCTTTTTACCAGCTTTGAATACGGGAACTTTGCGTGCTGGAATTTTGAGAGGCTTTTTGGTCTTGGGGTTGATACCGTTGCGAGCTTTACGCTGGGCAACACTAAAGGAACCAAAACCGACTAATGAAACTTTTCCACCCTGTTGCAGGGTTTCAGTTACACCTTCGAGAACTGCGGCAAGGGCAAGACCGGCTACTTTCTGAGAAATACCGGCTGCTCCTGCTATCTTTTTTACCAAATCATCTCTGCTCATATTACCTCCTAGTTAGTTTTGTGATAAGAGTAAGAGACATATTGGTGTTGATATAAATGCACTTCTAAAAATCTGTCAATAGAAAAAAGTAAATTACAAAAGAGAATAACGGTTTAATGCGGGTTTACGGCTTAGCTATTATTGCTTATACGATTGGTATGCAACGATATAGCCTGTGTTGAAGAATATCAAAAAATATGTATAAAAAAATACACATTACTAGCTTGATTGCTTTTTTAAGTTGACAAAAAACTGCTACGCCATGCTTTAGGAATCAAAAGAAACTGGAGGATTTACTCATGAAACTAAAGATTTTGTGTCTCATAAGCATAGCAACAATGCTCTTACTAGCTGCCTGTGGTGGCAATAAACAAGTTGCTGTAGAACCAGTACCCGTTCGTAACCCCCTTGCCTTAGCTTACGAAGCCTCAGGAAATGGTAACGATAGCTACGAAGAAGGGCTTTATAATGATGCCATCGCTTCCTACACAGAAGCAATTGCATTATTTAATGAAGCAGCTCCCACGGCTGTACCCAGCGATTCTATTGCCCTAAATATCGAAAAGATGAACCTTAATATCGCCAAAACCAATATCGATATGGCTGGAGAAAGTATTGAAGCAAGTATGTTTAATGAAGCAATCGCTAACTATGAGAGTGCATTAACGATTTACAAATCACTAAACCCTATCAGCATTACCCAAGATATGCTGAAAAATAACATCGTTGGTGTCTATAATAACTTAGCCATTACTGCCAAAAGCGCAGGAAATTATGAGCAGGTTATAAAATATTATGATTCAATTCTGGCTATGCAACCCAATGACCCTGATATTCTGAATGCTAAATTTTTTGTACTAAGCGATAATATAAAAGATGAAGCCCGTGCATATCAAGTTCTAATAGAATACGCTGAAGCATCTCAAGACCCAGTTGCTTTCATTAATCTTGGCGATCGTTATGCGGAACGTGGAAACACTGTGGAAGCCGGTAAATATTATATGAAAGCATTGGCATTAAAACCAGATGCAGACATGTACCGCCGTATGGCAAACTTTTATCGTGCTTCCAAGGACTGGACGAATGCCAATGTGTATCTTGAAAAATTGGTTGCGACTGAACCTCCAGCCGGCGAACTTGCCACTATTTACAACATGATTGGCAAAACCTATGACGAAATGGGCAACAAGAAGAAAATGGTGGAATACTACGAGAAATCCATCACTATCGACCGTGACCCACAGCTTGCTCTGCTCCTTGCCAGTTATTACAACGGCACCAAGACATACCAAAAAGTGGTAAACTATGCTTCCATTACTATCAGTGCTGATGCTCGTAATTCTGATGCACTTATGCTGCGTGGCTTAGCTTACTATAAACTGAAAAATTACAGTGCTGCCAAAGTAGATTTGGAACGCATCCAGAATGACCCTAAATGGGGTTCACAAGCAAAGAACATTCTTAAAGACAAGAAGCTTAAATAAAACAATAGAATAGCATGGACGGATGGCTTTTCCCATCCGTCTGCTTTTTTTTAAGTGATATGAAACTGCGCAACGACGGTTCTATTAAAGCTATCTTTACCTATCAGGAAGGTAAGAAACTGTTTCGCCCCCTGATGGCTTCTAAAATCTCTGCTGGCTTTCCCTCTCCTGCACAAGATTATGTAGAAGGAAAGCTGGATTTAAACGAATACATGATAGCTCATCCTGCCTCCACCTTCTTTGTTAGGGTAGATGGATATTCTATGGTTGGAGCAGGGATACAACCAAATGATATCCTTGTGGTTGACCGCTCTTTGGAGGCTGTTAACAACCGAATTGTGATAGCTATTGTAGAGGGAGAGCTTACTGTAAAGCGACTTAAGATAGAAGCTAATGAATATTATCTTATGCCCGAGAGCGAAGACTATCCTTCAATTCATATTGTAGAGGATATGGATTTTGCCATTTGGGGTGTAGTTACCTTCGTTATCCATAAAGTTTAAGCCCTTGGCAGCCCCCAAACTTTCTGTTTCACTATTCTTACTACTTTCTATAGGTCTCCCCTGCCTTGCTCAAAGCCTTTTTGTGCAGAAAACCATTACATTGGAGATTGGCAGAACTATTTATACTCTCTCCGAAAGCCCCATAATTCACCATAGCGAAAGCATTTCTGCCGATAGCTTGCAACTGGTAATGGGGATAGATTATACTTTAAACTTCCAAACGGCTGAGTTAAAGCTGCTTACCATCCCCTCCTCACCTGAATTGCAGGTGGAATTCATCTTAGTACCTTCAATAATGAATAGCCCCTTGCAGCGTTGGGAAAGCAAAACACGAAGCGATAGCCTATTCACCAGTCTCAAACGCAAAACAAGCAATGCCTTTACGGGTGACGCCAAACTGGAAATTCAGGGTGTAAAAACCTTTGCCATCACTTTCTCCGATGATGAATCCTTTGATTTGAAACAGTCTCTCTATGTTAACCTCTCTGGTGAATTGGCAAAAGGGGTTTCCATCTCGGCACAGCTTTCTGATAGCCAATCCCGTTTATCTCCCGAAGGTGATTCTAAGGAGCTAAGTTCTTTGGATAAAGTATTTATCAAGGTATATGGCGATAAATATGAACTGGCAATGGGTGATCTGGAACTTAAGCTTAGCGGAACACGCTATATGGAATATTACAGCAAGTTTGAAGGCATAAACGCATGGTATAAGAATAAGCATGCTATTCAAGCGGCTTACTCGGCAGGTAGCGGCAAAAGCACCTCGCTGAACCTAGGCATTTCCGATGGCAAACAGGGACCATACTACTTGAGGGCAAATGACTATCAACCAGGTTTTATTGTGGTGGCAGGCAGCGAAGAAGTGTATGTGGATGGAAGCTTGTGGGAACGCGGCATTGGCTATTCTATAGATTATGCGGAAGGCAGTATCATGTTCAAACGCCTCATCAGTTCCACCAACCAAGTATTAGTTCGCTTCCAATACACTGACGAGTATTATGCAATTAGCAGCTTTATCAACTCAGCTAAAGTTCAGCTTAGTAAAAACCTTAGCTTATCCCACCAATTCATTTGGCAACAAGACGATAACAAACACCCTCTGTTGTACAGTTTTACGGAATCCGATTTAGATTCTTTACGCTACGCTGGAGATAACTTAGCTTGGGGTGAAGGGGTTACTAAAGTAGAGCCAGGCGCTGGTTATTACAAAAAGCTAATCAACTCCTCGGGAATTGAATATTATGAGTATTCCTATCCTGATACTACAGCAGATTACAACATAGTATTCAGCTATGTGGGTATTGGAAATGGGGATTATCAGGAGTTCTCGCCAGATAAATATAGACATGTAGGCACCGGGCTAGGTTCATGGGTGCCAAAGAAACGCCTAATAGCACCCGTGAAGCAAGGCAATTTGGATTTAGCACTAAACTATGCAGGTAAGCTTTTAAACGCAGGAGTGGAGGCAATTGGCACGATAAACGACCGCAACAGCCTCTCTAGCCTTAACGATAGTGATAACCAAAGCGGCATTGTGTATGCTTATGCTGAATTGCCATTGTCGTTTTTAAAGCTTAAACTAGACCGTGAACAACGAGCTGCAAAGAGCTTTTTGTTTGGCAAGTATCGCAACCCAGAGTTAGAATTTGATTTAGCGGGTTTGGATAATGCAGATTCCTTAGCTCAGAATGAGACTAACTTAGGCATTAACATGCTCGGTAATAGGTGGAATTCTGCGATAATGCTACGTTACAAGGATGTTAGGGATTTATATACCCAGAAGGCTTTGCGTTTTACCTCCACATCTTCTGCGTTTAGCGTGATACCCGCTTTAAGTTTACGGAGCACTTTCTCTGAACAAGATTACGCTGATAGTGTCTTGGCAACTGGTATCATTCAATATCACCAAGCCGATGCTGCTTGGGCATACAGACAATTAAAGCTAAGAATGAATTGGCTTTACAATCTGCAAGATAACACAACATTCGGCTCTTCCTACCAAAAGATTTCACCTACCATAAGCTGGGGGAACTCTTCCAGCATCTTCACTCAATTCAGCTATAGTGACGATGAATCTAAGATTAAAAACCAAGCTTGGCGGGAAGTGGGAAACAGCCAAACCTTTACCATGAAGCAAATAGTAAACACCACTCTACACAATGTAGATTTAGATTTTACGCACCGGCAGCTAAATCAACCCACTTCTACCTCAAACCCAAAATCTAGCTTTGATTTAGTAAATATGCGAAGCAGCCACAATTTCTTAAAAAAAGCACTTAACCTCTACGTGAACTATCAACTCAACCAAACCGAGTTTTATCCTAAGATTCGTGAGCTGGAATACTTAGGGCAGGGCTTGGGTTTATACGACAGCACAGGTGTAAGCGTGTCTGGCGGGGATTATGATTACACCTATATCACCAGCTCCGTGGGGAGTTTATCCTCGGAAATAAACACGCTGCTAAACTTGTATATTAAGCCTGCAGCTTTAAGTAAGCATGAGTTTTTTCAACGCTGGCACAGCGATACATCCCTTAACCTTAACGAACAAAGCAATAAACATGACAATTGGAAGAGCTATTTGTTTCTGCCGGGAGAAGTTTTTGATAACCAAAACACCATTTTTGGCAAGCAAACCCTTCAGCAGAACCTGTGGCTGAACCTCATCCAAAATAGGATAAGCGGTAATCTTCAGCTCAACATAGATAGAAGCCTGGATAAACGCTACCAGACCACTGACCGTAGCTACAGTACATCCCGTGCAGCCCAGCTTGATATAAAAGGTTATAGCCCCTACAATACCAGATTGCAATACAATTACGATACAAGTAGCGAATCACGCTATAAATCGGAAGTTACCATTCAGAATTACAGCAGCGTTATTCAGCGTAACCTTGCAACTCTCAGCAGTATTCAGGCAGAGCTTGCCTATAGCTCCGAATCTGGTGCTAAACAGGATGGCAGTGAAGACTATCAGCTCCAATCTATCATGCTCTCCCCCACTTTTAAAAGCGTCTGGATGCAAAAATACCGTGTATCTGCCTCGTTCTCTGTTGTGAGAAACTTCCTCTCAGGGAGCAATTATTTTGGGTTTCTCCCTCAGAAAAGAGAGGGCTGGATTGCCAACTTTAACACCAGCGGTATTTACCGCATAAACAGCTTTAGCAGCATTTCTTTGGAATATCGGTTTTCTGATTATCCCACCGAAAAGAGCAGACATGAACTGAAACTTGAATTTAAGGCGGAACTGTAATGATGATAACTCTTAGCCCTTTAGATTACGCTATAGCATTACCTTTCATCTTTTTGGCAGGTTTGATAGATGCCATTGCCGGAGGAGGAGGCTTAATATCCCTCCCTGCATACTGGAGCGTGGGTCTTCCTCCGCATATAGCATTGGGAACAAATAAGTTTTCATCATGTTTTGGGACTATCTTTTCTACTGTAAATTACTTTCGGGCAAAGATGATAGATGTTCCTGTTGCCATTTCAAGTGCCGTATTTGCTCTGTTTGGTTCGTGGCTGGGTGCATCGACTGCTTTGAAAGTATCTCCACAAATATTAAACTATCTGCTGGTGATATTAATCCCCATTGTTACTATTGTATCGTTAAGTAGCCGTAAAATGGGGTTTAGCAATCGATCTCACCTTTTAAAAATAGGTTACAGGGTTACTTTAGGCTGCATAGCTGGACTGGTAATTGGTTTTTATGATGGCTTCTTTGGTCCTGGTACCGGTACGTTTTTAATCCTAATTTACGCCACGCTGATGCACTATGATTTCATCAAAGCCAATGGCAACTCCAAGGTTGTAAATCTCGCTTCCAATGTTGCAGCCTTGATTACTTTCGCAGTATCTGGCAGTATCTTTCTGCCTATCGCCATACCAGGCGCAATCTGCGGTATAAGCGGAAACATAATAGGCTCCAAATTGGTAATCCTGAAAGGAAACAAGCTCATCAAACAAGTGTTTATTCTGGCATTACTGCTTTTGCTCGCCAGAATTGTTTATAATCTATTCATCCATTAATACTTAAGCCTATGCCGCAAGATTCTTCCCTGCAAGCATTGCCCTATCATTGCCCTCCCATTGCCCTCTTTGTGGGCATTGGGTGGGCAATGATAGGGAGATTCAAGCAAGGAAGAAGGGTTTGATAAACCAATATCGAAAAAAGACTATAGCGCAAATAGCACGACGCTCTTTGATAAGTGTGGAGTCGATTTGGCTGCAATTACTTTGCTTTTGCTTATATCTTTTATAGCCAAATGGACTTTACATGAAAGCACTGTGTTTTTGGAGTTCAAAGAGTCACTACTATCTTTATACTTATCAATATCTTACAGGCTCATTGGACTTCAATATCCCCGAGCAGATGACGCTGAAGTCCATTTCGCCTGCAAAGTTGGTAACATCTCATAACTCGTATCGACGAAATGAACTCCAGACTCAGATTGATTAGCAGGAACAGCGCCCTGCGCTACAGGCTTAGCTATGTAAACAAGCTTTTAATCTTGCCTTTTAAGGCTAATTGATCTGTGTCATTAAGCTTACCCATTGCGACGATATCTATGCTCTGGCTGAAGGTGCCGGGATCTTTAGTCATCAGCTCTATTCTATCTGAGAGACTAATTGCCTCATCAATATCGTGAGTAACAAGAATCACCGTGAGATTCAGTAAACGGACAATGTCCTTCAGCCAAGTTTGCAACTGACTGCGAGTTAGCGAATCCAAGCTGGCAAGCGGTTCATCTAATAATAGCACTTTGGCATTGGTCATATAGGTGCGTAACAAGGCAACCCTCTGCCTCAAGCCCCCGGAAAGTTGATTAGGAAGATGCTGTGCGTGGTTTTCTAAGCCAAACATAGGAAGAAGCTCCATAACTTGTCCCTTCGCTTCGGCTAAGTTACCACTGCGCACTTTGATGGGCAAGAGGATGTTTTGCATGGTGTTAAGCCAAGGGAAAAGAAGATCATCCTGTGGCATATAGCCCAGAAAACCTGCTTTGCCAGTGATATCTTGTTGGTTTAGATGTATTTGTCCGTTATCGGGCTTGCTAATACCGGCAAGTAGCTCCAAAAAAGTACTCTTACCGCAGCCGCTAGAGCCGATAATGCTTACAAACTCTCCATCATAGATACAAAAATCCACTTCCTTCAAAACGGTGGATATCTTATGTTGAAAGAGGAAAGATTTAGTTATTCCTCTTGCCTCCAAGATGATAGGTTTAGCTTTTGAAGGTAATTTACTCATTACATTATGGTAAATAAGTGTTTGTGAAGGCATTAGAAGATTCTACAGCAAAGGGAATGAGGCGTTCTGTGTACATCCATTCTATAAATCGCTGCCATACTTCAGGCTTTTGCAATCCCCATTTGGAGGCATCAGCTTGATATTCCTTGGACAGATAATCCATACTTAGCTTCACTTGCTCTGCGTTTAGCTCTGGAACGTTCTTCATCAATATATCCGCTGCTTGGGCAGGATTGGCAATACAATATTCGTAGCCACGCGACACAGCAGCTAAAAACTTCGTGGCAAGCTCTGGATTCTCGGCTAACAGCTTTTCGCTGGTGATAATCACAGGGGTGTAGTAATCAAAAACTGGGTTTAAGTCTTTTAATGCGATGTAATTAATCTCTATATTCCTACGCTTTGCCTCTGCCCCGTCCCAGCCATAATAAATCCATTCAAAATCAGCATCTTTGCCAATAGTGGAAAAGAAATCATATACACCGGAGATTATTTTAACGGATGAGAAATCTGCATTGCTTTTCATCATAATGTTCTTTAGTATAGCCAGTTCTGAAGGTGAATCCCAAGAGCCATATCGCTTGCCTTCAAAATCTTTGGGACTTACTATTCCAGCAGATTTTAGAGAGGCAAAACCTGATGTGTTGTGTTGGATGACAGCCGCAATAGACACCAAGGGAATATTTTCACTTCTGGCACGTATAACGTTCTCTTGGTAGCTAACGCCAAATTGGCTCTTGCCAGTAGCCACTATCTGGTCTGTTACTCCTTGCCCTGGCTGAAGGATCTCTACATCCAAACCTGCGTCAGCAAAGTATCCCAGCTCCTTGGCAACATAAATACCTGTGTGGTTTGTGTTTGGCGTCCAATCCAAAGTAACGCTAACCTTAGTGGGCTGTTCTGGTTTTATTTCCTTCTTTCCGCAAGCACTTAAGCATAGCACTATTAGAAGGGAAAAAGCAATCGTTTGTGAAAACTTCATTATATTCTCCTGATGTTTATCTTCATTTATGCACGTGGGTGGTATAGCGCGTGAGTTTCTATCAACCTGCGCATATCCACATGAGTGTATATCTGTGTAGTATTGATACTTGCATGACCAAGCAGGGCTTGAACTATCCGCAAGTTAACCCCTGCTTCAAGTAAATGAGTGGCAAAACTATGCCGAAAAGTGTGGGGGGTTACATCTTTCTTTATTCCTGCTGATATCACCGCTAATCGCAGTATTTTCCAAAACCCCATGCGGCTCATCTTAGCACCACGGACATTTAGAAATAGATGTTCGGATTGCTTTAGTTTCAAGATTAGGGGACGAGCTTGGTTTATGTACTTTACAAAAAGCTCATCAAGGCTATCTACAAAGGGTACATAGCGTTGCTTGCTACCCTTGCCGTGAACAAGGATTACTCTATCGCTTAAGTTCAAATCATGCAGAGTTAAGCCTAAAAGCTCGGATATACGCATTCCTGATGCGTAAAGAAGCTCCATCATCAGCTTATTGCGTACTTCCAAAGGCTTGGTAGTGGGCAAGCTTCCCAACAGCTTAAACATCTCTTCAACGCTAAGATAATCAGGCAAGTGAACACCCAGCTTAAGACGTGGTATTTGGTCTAAATCAACTTTGTTAGAAACGTCGTTATCTTTAAGATAGGTAAAGAATTGACCCAAAGCTACTCTTTTTCTGGCAATGCTGGTATTCACTAAACCAAGCTCTTGTAATGCCAGTAGATACTTCAGCAAATCGTCAGTTTGATAGAGGCTGATATCTTTCTGGTTAAACAGCAGAAAATCACGGATATCACTGCGATAGCTATCAATGCTATTCTTTGCCATCCCTCGCTCCACCTTTAGATGATAGATGAAGCTATTCAAATAGCTGAACAAAGCCGAAGTAAGCTTCTTATCATTCACTGCTATAATAGTTTGGAGTTTCCTTGGTAATACGGATATCGTGAGGATGGCTTTCCTTCAATCCGGCTGAGCTAATCTCTATAAATTCTGCCTTTGCCTTCAGTTCCGCTAAGTTAGCAGCTCCGCAATAGCCCATCCCAGCACGTAAACCGCCCATCAGCTGATAGAGGAAATCCTTAATAGGTCCCTTGTAAGGAACCATGCCTTCGATGCCTTCGGCAACAAGCTTGTTGTCGTCTTGTGTGGATTGGAAATACCTGTCTTTACTGCCCTGTTTCATGGCACCCAGTGAACCCATGCCTCTGTAGCTTTTAAATCTGCGCCCGTTATAGATGATTGCCTCGCCGGGGCTTTCGTCACAACCCGCAAATAAAGAACCAATCATCACAGCAGCAGCTCCACCAGCAAGTGCTTTAACTATATCACCGCTGTATTTTAACCCACCATCGGCGATTACCGGTATGCTGTGCTTGTCTGCTTCTTCGGCACATGCTATGATGGCGCTGAATTGGGGTACGCCAATCCCTGCCACGATTCTGGTAGTGCATATTGAGCCGGGACCGATGCCAACCTTTACTGCATCTGCACCATTATCAATCAAGTAACGGCATGCTTTGGGGGTCGCCACGTTACCGGCAATCACATCACAGCTAAGATTACTCTTAATCTGCTTTAAAGCATCCTGTATGTGCTTATGATGCCCGTGAGCAGTGTCTATCACGATGAGGTCAACACCAGCGGTAACTAATTCCGCTGCACGTTCATAAAAGTCACCTGTTACACCCACGGCAGCACCAACTAATAATCTGTTATTCTTATCTTGCACGGCGGAAGGATAGTTCATGCGTTTCATAATATCACGCACTGTTATCATCCCTTCCAAAGAGCCATTGTCACCCACCAATAGCAGCTTTTCGATGCGGTGTTGTTGCAGTAATCTAATGGCATCCTGCACTTCGATACCGATATCGGCAGTTATCAGCCTTTCTCGAGTAGTCATCATCTCTTTCACCAAACGCAAAGGATTAGTTTCAAAACGAATATCACGGTTGGTCAATATACCCATGATGATGCCGTTTTCAACAACTGGAAATCCGCCTACCCGATAAGCAGCCTTCATTTCCAATACTTTGGCAAGGTTGTCATCGGGCGATATCGTGTAAGGATGCGTTACAATTCCGCTTTCAGCCCGTTTCACCAAATGCACTTGACGTGCTTGTTCGGCTATATCCAGGTTTTTGTGGATTATGCCGATGCCGCCTTCCCTTGCCATGGAAATCGCCAATGCAGCCTCTGTTACAGTATCCATTGCCGCACTTAACACTGGTATTCGCAGTGATAGATGGGAGGTTATCTTGGTGCTTAACTCAACGCTGGAAGGAAGCACTTCAGATTGCTGAGGAACAAGCAGAACATCATCGAAAGTATAGGCTTTAGGAATACTTACTTGCATTAGTTTCTCCTATAGTATCATCTAAGTATATTACAATTATTTTGTTAGAGGCTAGGTCTTGAAGAAGACCACCGGCTTAACCGCTGCCTGAAATCTGGTGAGAAGATACTGTTGGGCTTAGCTTTCAGGAACTCTCTTGCCAATCTTTGCTGTTCATCCTTATCGCTTGCTATCAGCATTTTAAGCAGCTCTGTGTATTCCGCTGCAACAGGGTCTTTAAACTCGTAGCTTAATAACGTTCTTGCCTTGTCTATCGCTCCCAGACCAATCGCCCATTCAATCGCCAATAACCGCAGCTCTTCATCACCATTCTTGGCAAATACTATTTCTAGTGTATCTACTCCACTTACTTGGTTCATTTGCAACAAACGTATGGCAGAAAAGAAACTTGCCTGTTCAGTAGGTTGTATCCCCAACGTAAGCATAATTAAGTAAATAGCATCGTTGGCATACTTGCTGCTAGGATACCTGATAATGAAATCATTCATCAAAGTATCTGCCAGTGCTGTTTTGTTGGATAACAGAGCAGATAAGAAGGACAAGTAATCCTTGGTTTCGCCAAGCTTGGGGTCACTAATCTTGCTAAGCATTGTCTGAGCCTTCTTCTCATTGCCCGCTAGAATATAAAGCCTAGCTATCTGCAAATCTGTTTCTTGTGTCTCAAGGTTACCTCGGGCATACTTCTTTGCTTCTTCTAACCAAACAATAGCACTATCTGCGGGTTCACCCAATGCTAAGCTGATTTCGGCCATAAGTTTGAAGATTCTAATAGGGTAAATGCTTTTACTAGTGATATTACGGTCTTTCCACTCAGGCATGTTCAGATTTGTTTGTATAGTGTTCTTCGCTGCTAGGTAATCAGTTCTTTGGAAGGTGATTGACGCCATACGATAACTAAGCTCAAACAGCTTAACGGAATCCTTATCGACTCCTATAGCAAACTCATAGGCAGCATAGGCAAGGCTATCATTACCCGCAGCCGCTTGCTCATCGGCAAAGCGATAAAGCTTTTCAATATCCAGTTGTTTGTATATTTGTAAGGCTTCGGCATTATTGTTTAAGCCAATCAAGGCTGCTGCATAAGCTTCTTTAACCACCGAGCTGCTGCTAATGTTGGCAATTTCAGCCACCACCGAGATAAGCGTGGAATCTTCTTGGAGAATAGTTTTAAGCTGATTACTGGTGAAGAATAGATTCACAGGATTCGTTTCCAAATATGCAAGGTATTCTCGAATTGCAGGGTCAAACAATCGGTAGTTCATGGACGCATTGGCAATCTCCAGCCTGAACAAATCCGGTTTACTCAGCCTTGTTCTCGCCATGCGATATAGCTCTAACACTTTGTCGTAAAAGCCCTTCCTTTCAAAATATGAAGCAATTTGCCGAAAGCGGAATTCCTCATAGTTAAATTGCTCAAGATAGGTCATGCTTTCCTGCCAAGCTTCATTCACTTTGGCTTGCAACACAAGCAATTGGATATGTTGTTCGTTATATAGCTGAGCTGGTAATATTCTTTGATACTTAGCCAACATCGTTTCAGCTTTATCCGTTTGCATCAGCATAAAGTATATCTGTAAGAGCGAAGTGATGCTGTTTATATCGTTGGGAAACTTATCTAATACCTGCAAAAATAGCTGTTCTGCTTGTGCATATTGCCTTTTTGCCATCATCTGATTGGCTTGCTGAGACATGATATCTTTCTCGTTGTATTGCCCGTAAGCAAGGCTTAGTATTATGCAGGACAAAAAGATAACAAGAATACGCTTCATCATTTCTCTATCTTTTCATTTAAGGTTTTCAAGTACTCCATGATCACCTTCTGATACTCTATTGGATAAGTCTTGTAGCTTTCTTCGAACAGGCTATTTTTACGCAAACTATTATAGTCTATGGCATTGGGAGTGGAGCCATAATCCTTTTGAGCTGCGGTTTCACCTTTGCGTTTCTCACTAAACTCTCGTTTATTAATGGAGCGTTGAGCATCCAGCATCTTAGAGATTATCTTGTCCTGCCTATCCAGCAAGTCTGGCGAGAGCTGATTATTCCTTAGCTGCCTACTTATCGAATCCATTTCGTCCGCTATTTGCTTGATGGCGTTTCCTTGTTTCTGAGCTTCGGGATTGTTTTGCAAGGCACGTTTTAGGTTCTCTGCCAGCCTTTCCTGGTCTTGCGCCAATTTCTGGATTTGTTGCTGCATGGCTGAGTCCATTCTGCCACCGGAAGATTGCATCTGCATCATAAGCTGCTCGGTAAGCATATTCATCGCCATTTGCTCTTGCCCCATCTGTTCCAGTGTTTGCATTAGCGATTGCATCCCTTTACCGCCTCCACCGCCTCCTGATGAAGCGTTCTGCATAGCCTGCATCAGATCGTAAACCATTAAATTCAAACCCTTTTGTATGTTGGTGAGGGCAGATGGAATCTGATACAATTGCACTTCATTCACATAGTTAAAGAAATCTCTATAGCTGTGGTTGGTATCCGTCATGTCGATAAAGAACTTCTGCGGCACAATCATCAGCACCGAAGGCTCATTAAACATCTTATTTATCGCAATCTGTATCCCTTCCGAATGAGCAATCATATCCGGCACAATTTGATAGGGATCACTGCGGTATCTGGCAGCGGTGTTTTCGTGCTTTTTGGAAAAGATAAGCAGTTCTCTGGTAGCAGTCTGAATCGCCTGCATCGTCTTTCCTTGGCTACCGGAACTCATGGAACTCTTCATTTGGGAAAGCATATTGGTAAACTTCCTCAGCTTTTCCATAGCCTCTGCCTGAGACGCTTTAGATTGACTTCTTTGGTTCTGCCCAAGCTTATCTTGGCTGGTTTGCATATCTTTCTGAGCCTCGCTTTTCTGCATTTCTTTCATCAGCTCGCTCAGTTGTTTCTTGGCATCTTTATCCTTCTGGCTATCCAGCATATCATCAATTTTCTTTAGTTCTTTTTCCAGCTTGTCATAATTATCGCTAATCTTCTTTTGTTCAGCAGCCAAATCTTTGTTATCTTTGCTGCTATCCATAGTTTTATCGCTAAGTGCTTTCTGCATCTTTTCAGTTTCTTCGGATATTTGCAAGGCTTTCTGTACCGCTTGTTCTTTTTTAATGCTTTCCAGTAATTGCAAGGTTTGCTCTATCTTTTTAGAAAAGTCTTCCATCGAAAACTTGAAGTTCTCCATCGCTTTCTTCAAATCTTCGGGTTTGATGTTTTTTATTGAGTCTTCAACCTTTTTCATGGCAGCTTGAAGGTCTTCATTACTAATCTCTTGCATCAGTTCCTGAATCTTTTTCATCTTATCCAGCGTCTCTGGAGATAAAGCAGAGTTCATTTGCATCTTATCTATCAGGTTCTGATAATTTTCTGCCACGTCTTGAACTTGCTGGCTTAGTTTATCTTGTTCGGAGAGCATCTTTTCCAGTTGCTTTTTGTCTTCCCATTGGGGCTTATCCTGTTTCATCAATTCACGGCGTTTATCTTCAAAATCCTTCTGTAAGTCTTTGGACTCTTTTAGTGCAGTTTCCAATTCACCTTGCTTGTTATCTTGTTGTTTCTCTATCTCGCGATATATTTCTTCGATGGAAGGGAAACGTGCTTTAAATTTGGTAGTCTCGGCTTTCTGGTTATCGGGAGAGTTGTCATAAATCTCTGCCCAGTATGTAACAATATCTCCGGGAAAGAGATTAGCAGGTTTCATATCTAACATGAAATCGGTAGAGAACATCTTTCCGGTAATCACGCTTTGAATGTTTATCGTCTGCACATCATTGGCGTTAACCTGCACTTTTAAGCTCAGATTTCGCAGACCAAAATCGTCATCTGCGCTAATTATCAAGGGTAGCAGCATGTTTTGGTTTAGCGTTACATCCTCTCCGGGAAAGGCGATTTTAATCTGAGGTGGATTATCGTTCAATACGCTAATAGTCTTCTCTTCCGGACGGTTCTTACGCCCAAGTGCATCGGTAAGTTCCATGTACCAGGTACGCGGTTTCAGAACTTGGATTTGGGTGATAAAGCTACTTTCATCCAATGCCTGAAGAGCAATTCTGCTTGCATCTTCAAATACCATCACCGCACTTTTTACAGGGATGTTGGTGTTTATCGCTATTTTCACCTGACTGCGTTTGTAAGCTTCGATATTGCCATAAGCTAGGGTGTCTGCCCAAGTATTAAAGCCAGTATATGTCGGAGGCGTTATCTGCAGCAGCCATTGTTTTACTATTGGTTCGTCCAGCACGGTAATCTTGTATATCGGTGTTTTACTAACCGAGTTTTCCACATAGTACTCGATACTGTTATCCAAGCGTGAAAAGATATAGCTCCCATCAGCCAAACCCAGCTCTCGCCATTCTTTACCAGTGCGAAAGAACAGCTTGTGTTGCAAGCGGTTATCGGGTTTTATCAGCTTTATCTCCAGTGACTGATTGCGCCCTATTTGAATTGACCCGGGACTTAGCTCAATATAGTTTTTATACACCACTTCCTGACGTTTATTGGTGTAGAATTGCATAAATGACAGCTTGAAATCCTGCCATGAAAATGCCCACACGCTGGCAATCCCAAGAAATAGGAAAGCAATGCAGAATAGCATCCACGATGGATATAGGCGTGGAACACTATATTTGGTACTCTTTATTCT
>JAQUJJ010000125.1 GCA_028681035.1 Candidatus Cloacimonadota bacterium | reverse complement strand
TTTCTGCCTTCCAGCACTGCCAACCCATGATCATCCAGCTTCATCAGCACTTTCTTAATCTCGCTGATACTATCCGTTGCTTTCAACACAGGCTGTTTGGTGTTGGTGATAGCTTTCACCGGAATGCTGGTTCTTAGCAGCCGTATTGTTTCCGCAGTATCCACATCCGAAATGTATATCCATCCCTTAAAGCCGCTAACATTCAGGCTTTCACATTCCTCATGGCTCATACCGGTTAAGATAAGCATAGGGAAATCCTGCTGCAAAGAGTATGCGATTATATCGGGTCTGTTGCCAACAATTAGTAATGGATGTGAGTGCTTTTCTGCTGCCATGCTCTGCTGAAGCCTAAGGATAAAAGTGTCGAATGCCATAGCACCCACCATCATCTGAGCTTCAATTTCAGCAGCACTTCCTCTTTTCAAATAACAACCGGGGATTACCTTTTCAAAGTTCTCCGGACGCAAACTGTAATAGGGACGTGATTCATAAGGTTTCGGCATAAAATACTGCGCCAAGCCCATAACCGTTACCAGCCCCACATAATTGGCATCATCATCCAACACAGGAATACTTCTGATACTATGCTCATCAATCAGCTTGGTTACCAATCCCACAGGATCGTTATCCTGAGTAGTCCAAATCTTGGTCATCATGATATCTTCTGCCTTAGGATACACATCGCGTATCAAATCAGGAGGTTCTATGCCAAGCTTATTGAAGATATACTCAGTCTGTGGGTTTAGATTACCCAATCTACCAGCAATATAGCAAGCTTCTGGGTCTAATTGTTTCTTCAGCCACGTATAGGCATAAGGCGCACAAACCGCATCTGTATCTGGGTTACGATGCCCGATAACAAATGTTTTCTGCATTATAATCCTTCGTTGCGGATTCTTTCTTGCAGCAAGCGCAAGATAGGATTGAGGCGAGTAATAAACTTCTTCGCCAGAGCCATGCTTGTTTTTGCTCCCTTGATATCACCCTTTTGCAACTGAAGGCGGATAAGCTCTTCATAAACACTGCTGATATAGGGATTCAAGCCTCGTGCTCGTTGCAGGAGGGCAATAGCTCTGTCAATCAAGCCAATCTTACTGGCAGCAATAGCAAAACTACTAAGGTGATCGGGGCTATTGATCGGGCTTATAAGCTCATACTCGCTAAAGCTATGGTAGGCTTTCAGCCATATCCCCTTTTTGCTATATACAATGGCAGAGAGCAACAATAGCTGACGGTGTTTGCCAAACCGCTTCTCAGCATTAGTAATTATCCGATATGCCTCATCATAGTTCTGAATCCGTAAGTACTGCTCTATCAACAGAAAGTAGATAAAGGGGTTGTCATCCAAAACTTTAAGGATTCGGAGAATAACGGTGATGCTTTCCTTGTAAGAACCCAGAAAAGCCAGCCCCAGTGCTTTGTTGTATAGCACTTCAGGAGGCGGGTTTTCAATCTGGTTAAAATATGTAATGGCAATCCGATAATCCCCCGTGGCAAAATAGCAATTGCCAATAAGGTACAACAGATGTGGGTCTTTGGGATGTAGGGCATCGGCTTGCTGATAGTAGTTGAGTGCCTTCTCGTAAAGCTGTTTCTCCAGAAAGATATCGCCAAGATTCATTAGAATACGCAGGTTCTCTGGATGCTCTTCCTTTGCCTGCTCCAAGATGTGCACAGCATGTAGCCAGTTGCTCTTCATAAGCGAACTGGCTCTTAGAATCAGATTGTTCAGCTCAGTTTGATTCATTACTTTAAGTCTTTTAGTAGTTCCCGAACTGCCCGCTCGAGCTGAGGGTCACGTTCTGCAATCACATCCTCAGGTAAATTCTCTACTATGATATCAGGTTGGGCACCGGTGCCTTCCATATTGGTTCCATCCAGCTTATACCAGCCTGAGCCGGGCATACGCATGGAAGAACCGTCTATCAAATCATACTGCCAAGTGCCAATCACAGAGCCACTTGAAGGAATACCAACCACTTTCCCCAGTTTCAGTTCTTGATACACCGTGGGGAATATCTCGCCATCGCTGAATGAATCTTCATTCACCAGCACGATAGTAGGTTTATCCCAGGCGCGGCGCGGTTCTGCTCTTGGAGTGCGGCTTAGGTTTCTGCTGGTGGAATAGGCATAGCGTTTCTTTTGCAGCAGCGAGATAATCTGGTCGTGAATATGCCCCCCATAGTTTCCGCGCACATCAATAACCAAAGCATCCTTATCGGAATTTTCACGGAACAGTTCTGCATAAAACTTGTCCCAATCGCTGCCACCCATAGCCTGAATATGTATGTAGCCAAGCTTGCCATCGGACAGTTTATTTACCAAAGCCTTGCTTTGTTCTGTTCGATATATGTACCACTGTTCTCGTGCCTGACTGTAATTTAGCCCGCTGATAACCGCTTCTTGAGAAACTCCATCTTTCATATAGCGAAGGCTAATCTTTTTGCCAATTTTCCCGGCAAGCAGCGAATCTATCGGCGTTTGCCGAGTTACTTTAAGCCCGTCAATATGGGTAATCAGTTCTCCGCCTTTCATTTTGTACACGGAAGCCAGACGGGAAGTAGGGTACACTCGGTTAAGCATAATCCCTTCGGGCATAAGGTTTTGATAATCCCACTCTGCACCGATATATGCAATGGGATTGTAGAACCTAGGCTCATCCTGCCTTGGATAAAAGCCGGTATGCGAGGCATTAACATCTCCAATCATTTCGTCCATAATAGTAGCGACATCATCAATGGAGCGTGCTTTATCCACATAGGGACGGTATAGCTCATATTGTTTATTCCAGTTCTTTCCGTGCATATCGGGGTCGTAGAAGTTTTCGCCAAAGGCACCCCAGGCTTGTTCGAATACTCTGCTGTTTAAAACTGCTTTATCGTATTGGTAATCCAGCTCTCCCACAACTTCCTTGCGGGCAGATGAGGACACATTATAGGACTTCAGTTTGCTGCCATCCAGATAGTATAAATTCTTGCCCACTAGTTTATATGAACCGGCATCTTTCCCAAAACTAAACTCTTCTTTGATGTTCTCTCCATAGATATTAGCTTTTTTGAGGCTACTATTTTTATCACTGCTGCTATTATGCTCTATGTAGTAAAACGTGCTATCGTCTATTACGGAGATAACATACAGGTAGGCTGTTGATGTAGGAATTACTGAGTAATAGCGTTTATCCAAACCTTCCCACACGATATCAAGCTTCTCAGGTGTTGGTTCAGGTTTCACTTCTTCTACCTTATCTACTTCCTCTGCCACTATATCCAGAGATAAGTCTTCCGTATCTTCTTCCTTTATCTCTGCTTTTGTGGTGTCTGGCTTTTCTTCTTCTGGAGCAAACACTTCTTTCCAGTTATCTTTTTCGTATTCAAAGTCGTCTCGTGGCACCAAGTCCAGACGGTATATGGATCTATTGCGGCTTAAGAGGATAGATTTGTTGTCTGCTGTCCAGTTTAAGTTGCCAATCCACGTATCATCGGCAAGCAGCCTGCGGTTTTCGCCCGTTATCATGTCTAACAAATACAATTCCCGAACATAGTCCTCATCTCGGATAGTGCCATAAACAGCATAAGTACCTGCTTTGTTTATAGAAAGAAAAGTAGTTACCGCCCAAGGAGTATTTATCGGACGTATATTCACAAAACCAGAATCTGCTACAGCAATCTTATTGCTTCGTTCATAATCTGCATACTGAAGAACCCATCTGCCTTCCTTGTTCATATAAATCTCGTCCACATTCAGGCTATCAGCACCGAACCATTCCACTTGTTTTACAGTTGTTTGCAGAGAATCCACACTAACGCTGAACAGTTTGTTTATACCCTTATCCAATTTGCTTATTATTAGCGTGCGCTTATCCAGGAACTGCAAATTGTTGGCGGCAGAGTGATCAAAAGTAAACTGCTTTGTTTCGCCACCTTTGCGGGGCATCAGGAAGCTATCATACATATAATTGAAGCCCACCAGCATCTCATCGGGAGAAACGGCATACTCATCAAATTCGTTCTTCATTTTGCTGCGTACAACCGTATCCTGCCAGTCGTCGGAAGCCAGATCAATCTTTAGTTTGTTCACTAAACTGCCACCCATTTTGGTGGGGTCAAAAGTATAAAGCGCATCGAAAACGGTGAACACAACGCGGTCATTAGCCCTTGCAATGGTGATATCCCTGGCACTGAACTTATCTAATTTGGATAGCATGATAGGTTTTTTGAAGTTCATTTTGTCCACTCTCATCAGTTGCAGTTGTTCGTCCTTAGCTCCGCAATAGAATAGCGAGTTACTATAGTGAGAGTAACGCGGGTAAAGCTCGGAGTAGTCTGTATTGGTAAGATTTGTATATTTCTTGGAGGCGATATCAAGCAACCACAATTCCCCATTGGCAGAGCCACGATATGCCTCACGATCCGGATAACCGTCTTGCTGAAAGACAATCTGGGAATTATCAGAGGATAGAGTTGCGTAACTATTACCAATTTCGGCTATCATCTCCGGTCTGGAGCCATCAATTGGGACTTTATAAAAGGATCTGCCCCATCGCAGGCTATACTTGGTGCACAATAGATTTTTAGAATCGTTAAACCAATCGGACACGCCCATACTTTCGCGAGCTACCACCCTTGCTTCTCCACCTTCGGCGGGGATAATGTAAACATAACTAGTTCCTTCTCGGTTGGATGAAAAGGCAATCATGCTGCCATCGGGACTCCACTGCGGGTTCCATTCATCGCTAGCTGTTTTGGTTAATCGTCTTGGTACACCGCCCTTAAAAGGCACTATCCACAGATCGGTATCATAACAAAAACAGATTTGGGTTCCATCCGGGGAAATTGCTGGGTTATTAACGAAAGCAGGCTCTACAGCAAACAAACCTGCTATCCCAAAAAGCACCAACAGAGTCATCATAAGGTTCTTCTTCATGTTCTATCTCCATCTATTAGCTAAATTTATCATTTATGTACTCTCAATTTGTCTGCCCTGCTCTTGCTTATCCGAATCGGTTCCAATAGCGTACTGAACAGGCGTTGATCGGGTTTCATCCCGATGAGATCCCGATCGGATCCCGATCAGCCCCCTTTCGGCAAGCAAGTAGGCAGCATGTAAGCAAAAATAACCTATAAAAAAAAGGAAGGTCTTGGCTCTGGAATGCCATAATTATTCCTTTTCTATAATTTCCAGTCCTTGTTGAGGACTTTTTATCTCGTAAGAGTGTTTCAGCACCCTAATTGAAAGGGGTGGACGCACGTCTCTGTGGACAATAACACTCTTTTTGTCTTCTATAGGACGGCGCAAAAAAGCGTTGAGCTGCTCATCCAAATCGGATTCAGCTTTTTTTATCTGTATCTGTAGCTCTGCAATAGCTTCTGCGTTGGTTTCGCTATCTTCTTTATAGTGTATAAGTTCACGGGTCATTTGCATTAGAATTGCCCGGTAAAAGGGGCTTATGGCTATTTCCAGTTCCGTAAGGGCAGTATCCGAACCGCCTAAGTTGGCTATAGATATTGAACCTCCCGCTTGGATAGAGCCTCCCTGAATCTCACTATTTTCATAGTTTCCAAGAATATCGCCATCACACGCCACTGTGCAATTATCGATACATCCGCTGAAGTTAAGCTGTTGACGGCAAAGCACCAAAGAATCACGGATGCTCTGGCAGTTTAGGTTGCCCATAACTTTCACACCACCTACTGTACAGGCGAGAATGTCACCATCTATGCAAAAATCACCCTTTACATAAACACTGGATGCATGCAGCTCACCATCGATGTGTAAATTGCCACCACATACTAGATTAACGCAGGTTAACCCTCCCTTGATAATTACATCGAGGGGAGTGCGGATTTGTGCTTCATTGGGGATATCTTCACCGCTTAAAACAAGCGTATCCAACACACATATTCTGCCGAGATCATCCAAATAGGGATAGCCCATTTTGGCGGTGATAAACTCGCGATTGGCTTTATCGAAGCTGACATTGTTGCCGCACAGGCTTGCTGCTTGTTCTTCATCGATGGAGCCGGGGTTGATAAGCTCGCCAAAAATGTCGTAAATACTCCCGCCCTGCTCGAAGAGATTGCTGGAGTAATCTGCAACAACAGCTCCTGCTTGCACATAGCTGATGCGTTCCAAATCTGTGAAATTGATGCCCGCGTTAAAGTTAATCTGCAAATCTGGATTGAATTGATAACGCAAAGTACAAGTACTCTCCTTCAAGTTGCAGATAGCTATGGGAAAAGGAACATCGAAATCCTTTTCCAGAGAGTTCTCCCGAATATGGCGAATTGCCTCTTCAAAACCTGTTTTAATACCTGCTTCTTCAATAAGGGCAAGGATGTCGCCCTCGTCAATAAGCTTCCCATTGTTCTTGATGGTTAGCCAGGCAGACATGGTATCCTGCCTAAGCTCCAGCACTAGGTTTCCGGCTTTGTTGGTGATAACTTTATTCATAAACGATTCCCACCAGGTTTATTTGACGGTTGTGGCTGCCTTCTCGACGAAAAGAATGGTATTCCGTGCTTTCAAAGGTGCAGTCATGGATATTATCAATGTTTTTGAAAGGAATTCCAGCTTGGATAAGCTGTTGAAAGATGCCCTTACGGATATCTATATGGCGCGGTAAATCCGTTGCGGGATTTAAACCCATATTCAAAAGACTGTGGTTATACTCACTGTATATTTCGTCACTAACTTCGTAATGTTGATGGCAGATACCTGCGCCGATAAAGACACAAATATCACTGGGATTGCTGCCATACTGCGCTTGCATCAGCCTTACTGCATTACCGACAATGTTCTTCCTTGTCCCTTCGCGTCCACTGTGCAAAGCCGAGACTACCATGCGTTTGCTGTCCATAAGAATAATTGGCGTGCAATCAGCCGTGCGGATGAGCAAAAACTGATTGGGGATATTGGTGATAAAGCCATCGACTATAGGAATCTGTGGCTTGCTGCCCAGCCCCGCTCCACAATCCGCTTCGCTACATAAATGAACGAGATTGGAATGGGTCTGATCGGCAATCACCAGCCTGGAAACGGGTATGATTCTGCCTTGCAGCGGGAAATCTGCTTGCTGTTTCATCAAGCTGCGGTAGTCTGGCTCTCGCTTGCCAAGATGATAGAACAGTTTCATCGGACTCTAAGCTCCGGTGTGTATTTATCGACACGGTAAACATCAGTGTTTTTGCTAAGCACCAGCATGCGCATGATACCCCGCGAAAACTGAGGTACTAACTTCAAGCCGTATAGCGACCAAATGAAACATATTGATGCACTGATGAGCAAAGTGTAGCGCGCCCCTATTCTGCTGGATAAGCTGCCAGCTAACAAGCTGCCAAAGGGAGACATGCTGGCGAAGGACATGGTGTATAGGCTGATGACTCTTCCACGCATTGTGTCTGATACCGTGCTTTGGATAAGTGTGTTTGTGGTTGCCATGGTCATCATCATGGTAAAACCAATGAAAAGCATTAGAAACATGCTTAGCCATAGAGCACCAGAAAAAGCAAAGAAGATTAATGCTACACTGAAACCCATGCCGGTTATGATAAGGCGCAGAGACATCCCACGGATGTTTTTTAGTGATGCCAGAATCATCGAACCTGTAAGTGCGCCTATGCCAGCAGTGGACATTAACAAGCCCTGTGTGCTGGAATTACCATTAAGGATATCCTTGGCAAAAATGGGCATAAGCGTGGCGTAGGACATGCCAAACAGAGTAAAAACCGCCAAGTTGGCTATCAGAAAGCGAATCGGGAAACTATGCCAAGAATACTTCCATCCCGCTACAATCTTCTTGATAGTGGATTCTTTGGAGCGAGCAACAGCAGGATAATCTATCTTTATGAAAAACAGGGAGATAATAACCGGAATATAGGAAATGGCATTGATGGCGAAACATACCCCTTCGCTAAACAAAATGATAAGAAAGCCGCCCACGGCAGGACCAATCAAACGTGCACCGTTAAACATAGCAGAATTCGTAGCAATGGCATTGGGTAGCATGCTGCGCTTGGCAACAAGGTCTATCACAAAGTTCTGCCGAATAGGAGCATCAATAGCATCAATAATGCCCTGGATTGCTGCTAAGATTAGGATGGGGTATTGCACGTTTTTGTTGATTACCCCCGTAAGTACCAGTATTGCTAAAACAGAAGTCTGCACCAAAAACGCAATTTGGGTTAAAATCATCGTGTGATGCCTGTTCCATCTATCTGCCCAAGCACCGGCAAAAGGACTGATGAACACAGATGGAATCATGGAAAGAAAGCTCACCAAACCCAGCAAAAAGGCGGAACCCGTAAGCCGATAAACAAACCAGCCCATCGTTGTCCGCTGTATCCATGTGCCGATTAAAGACACACCCTGCCCCATAAAGAAAATACGGTAATTGCGTATGGTAAGCGAAACGAAAAGACTCTTTAGTTTAGAGATCATGGTTACAGGATAAAACGGGACAGATCATCACTCTCGATTACTGGTGTAAGCCGTTCAGTTACCATCTTTTTGGTAATCTTAACGCTCTTCAATTCATTAGAAGGCATATCGAACAGATATTCATCTAACAAAGCATTCATAATGGTGTGCAATCTTCTGGCGCCGATATCTTCCATCTTTTCATTGGCAAGTGCTCCGAAACGAGCTATTTCCTTTACTGCCTCAGCGACAAATTTGAGATCAACACCCTCACTGCGGAATATAGCACGATACTGCTTGGTAAGAGAATTCTCAGGCTCTGTTAAAATGCGCTCGAAATCACTCTGTGTGAGGCTGTTCAACTCCACACGAATGGGAAACCTGCCCTGCAATTCGGGAATTAAATCCGATGGTTTTGCCGTATGAAAGGCACCTGCTGCAATAAACAGGATGTGTGATGTATCAATCATGCCATGCTTGGTAGGCACATTAGAACCCTCTATGATAGGCAACAGGTCTCTCTGAACTCCGCTACGTGATACATCAATGCCGCCATGCTTATCGGTGGTGGCTATTTTATCTATCTCATCAATGAAGATTATTCCGTTCTCTTCCACGCTTTGTTTTGCCGTTTCGGTAAGCTTTTCCTTGCTTATCATGCGGTTAATTTCGCTTTCGGTAAAACGTTTCAAAGCATTGGGCACGCTTAAGGTAAGCCTTCTGTTGTTCCCTCGCCCTGGCATTAAACTGGAAAACATTTCGCTGAAATCTATGTCCAACATTTCCATATTGGGGTTGGGCATAATTTCAAAGGTTGGAAAGCCATCATGCTCCGGTTCTATCTCTATCTCTTTCTCGTCCAAGCTGCCAGAAAGCAGTTTAGTACGCATCTTCTCACGGCTGCGCTGATAGCGTAAAACCTCGGGGGAATCAGCAGCAGAGCTGCTCTTCTTGGTGCGCTTGCCCCGTGGCAGTAATATGTCCAGCACCATCTCCACGGCAGCATCATGGGCAACAGAGCTTACTTCGTCCACCATTCTATCCCGCACTTGGCTGATGGCATTGCTCATCAGTTCGCGCACCATGGATTCCACGTCTCGCCCCACATAGCCAACTTCCGTGAACTTAGATGCCTCCACCTTAATGAAGGGAGCACCAGTAAGCTTGGAAATGCGTCTGGCTATCTCTGTCTTGCCCACACCCGTTGGACCAATCAAAATAATGTTATTGGGGATTATCTCGCCCTTCATGTCCCCGGATATCTGCTGCCTGCGCCAACGGTTTCGTAAGGCTATTGCTACACTGCGCTTGGCTTGGTTTTGCCCGATAATATATTTGTCCAGTTCCTCCACGATGCGTTGCGGAGTCAGGTTTTCAAGATGGTTCAATTAGATTTCCTCTACTATGTAATTGTTATTTGTGTAAATACATATCTCAGAAGCTATTTGAATAGCCTCGCTTACTATTTCTTTGGCAGAAAGCTTGGTTTTGGATACCAGTGCGCGTGCGGCTGCAAGGGCATAATTGCCCCCACTACCGATGGCAATAATGTTATCATCAGCTTCCAACACATCACCCACACCACTGATTAGCAAGATGCTATCCTTATCACCAGCAACTAGCATGGCTTCCAGTCTGCGTAATACTTTATCATGACGCCAATCTTTTGCCAGTTCAATAGCGGATTTGCGCAGATTCCCTTTATTTGCATTCAGCTTCTCTTCAAATTTCTCCAGCAGACTGAAAGCATCGGCGGTAGCACCAGCAAAGCCAATTATCACCTGTCCATTGAATATCCTGCGTATCTTGATTGCCTTGCCTTTTAGAATGGTATCGCCAAGGGTTACCTGTCCATCTCCACAGATAGCAGTGT
>JAQUJJ010000124.1 GCA_028681035.1 Candidatus Cloacimonadota bacterium | reverse complement strand
TTTAGCGGTTTAGAGGATCTGCTTGTCTATTTCACTGAGGAAGATATCCAAGAGGATAGCCACTACCAGTTCGAAAAAGACCTGCTCGTTGTGCTCGTTAATCAGCGGGATATTTACCACTTTATTGATGCGGGTTGCCAGTTCTTTCACAAGGGTGTTGTTATCTTTCATCTTTCCCTTCCTTACATGCTTGCGACAAGCAAATCTGCACCGGTAACACTGGGCAAATAGCCATTATCCACAGCATCGGCGATACTGGCAATATCTGTGCCCACGGTCTGAAGGTCGGCATAGGTAAGCGTAGCGAGATCGATATGTCCCTCATCCAATTTGGTAAAGAGGAACATCATCTTCACGAAGATGGCAAAAGCAGTGGGAGCAAGCTTGTGCTTTGGCACATGTGCCTCATACTTTCCGGCATAAGCTTTCAGGTCGGTCTTGTAACCAACGTTAACGTCGCCATAAATATCTGCCAGGTTTTTTAGTTTCGCACCCATACTGGTATTTTGAGTGGTGATGCGGGGGCTTACATACTTGCGACCGATGCATACGTTGCCATCACGATAGCTGCCGTAGGTCATGTCGTCTGCGGTGCCGGAATAGGTTTTGATACCGTACTTAAATTGTACTTTCATTTTTGTCTCCTGTCTGTTTTAAGATAGGCTTGCTTTTTTCCGGAAAATCTTGCCTTCATAATGTAAGGGGGACAAATCCTGAAATTTGGGACAGAATTGCGATTTATTTTTCGTTTTGCAAAAATAGTTTGGGGTGGGCTTGGCTAAGTTATTGTAATAATGGGAATACCTTATTAAACGCATGTGTGGAGTCCTTGTCGCTGAAACATGTGTGTGAGGAGTCCTTGTCGCTCAACTTGTTTCGTGCATGCCTATGTAATTTGAATGGACTACAGGTTAAGAACATGCTAATCTAACCATATAAGCGACCTGGACTTCACTGATCATACAACAGCTAGATTCTTTATTTCTATAATACTTATAGCATATTGAACTTGACTGGAGCCTTGCCTTCGCTTCCGATAATGAAAGTGTTTCCTGAAGTCCAGTGTACCGCTAAGATATAGGTGTACATATAATTATCATCGGTACAAAGGACTCCAGACATAAATCGCTTTCATGTAAAGTCCAGCCTGCCTCTAAGTTATCGTTGCATATATAAGCTTTGAGTACAGCCAAATTGAGAGAGACAAAGATAATAGGTTTAGGCAGGAAGGACTCCAAACGAGAGGGATTGCCTTAGAAAGCAAAGATATTCCTTGCCAAATATCCAATTGTCCCTACTAATGCACCAATACTTGTTGTGGAGAAAGCTTATGCGTTTGTTAGCAAACCAGTTCGAGAAAGGTGGTGTTTATCACCTCTATAACCATTCTGCAAAAGGGGCGTTATTGTTTAATGACAGGAGTGATTACCAATCTTGTGTTACTTTGCTGAATAAGTATATAGACCCCCATTATTATGCGATTATTGCATACTGCCTTATGCCAAATCACTATCATATTCTGCTTCAGCAATTAACAACTCACGCAGTTTTCGAGCCATTTTCCAGAATCTGGCATCATTATTCTACACAATACAATACAAGACATCACAGTTATGGTTCAATATTCTGCCAGAAACTACAGCACGTCCAGATTAGAGAAGAAACCTATTTGCTCAATCTCTGTGCCTATATTCACATGAATCCAGTAGCTGCCAGTTTGGCAGATAAAGCCGAAGACTGGGAATGGTCTAACTATCTGGAATGGATAGATAAAAGACCAAGTAAACTGTTTAATCCGTTTTTCAGAGATAGTTATTTCGGTTCTCCGAAAAACTATCACGAAACGATAGATCAGATTACCTGGGATAAATTATCTGCTAAGTACTTGCTTGATAAATAGCAGAAGTGAAGTCCTTGTCAATGCATGTGAGGAGTCCTTGTCGCTCAACTTGTTTCGTGCATGCCTATGTAATTTGAATGGACTACAGGTTAAGAACATGCTAATCTAACCATATAAGCGACCTGGACTTCACTGATCATACAACAGCTAGATTCTTTATTTCTATAATACTTATAGCATATTGAACTTGACTGGAGCCTTGCCTTCGCTTCCGATAATGAAAGTGAAATTTGGGGACAGAATTGCGATTTTTTTTGCCTCTTACAAAAATAGTTGGTGTGAATACGCCTGACTACCTTGTAATCGCACCCGCCTCGGGTGCATACTGCCGCTGCGCTTTTTTGACTTATATAATCGACGACTGTATTTATAGATAAAAGCACATTTGCTTTGCACATCGCCTATTTATGAGTTAAAAAAAATAATAAGGGAATCCTAAGCGTTCCGGCTTGATGAGCAAAATAACCTTACATTGTTTAACTCACAATTACGCTGTGTTATGGCATGGTTGGCTGTGTACACAACGCGTTGCAGCGTAATTGTAAGCCAAACTGCATGATCAATTCTGCCTGATTAGAACCATCTTGTTCGTTTTGGTAACATTGCCTACCCTAAGCCGATAAAAATAAATGCCACTTGGTAAGCGTTGTCCTTTATAATCTATGCCGCCAAAATCAATAGTCTGTTCACCAGATAATAAGGGTTCATTGATCAAGGTGTTTACTTTTTGTCCCTTGATGTTGAACACTTCCAATGTCACTTTCTCGCCCCTTGTAATATTAAACATGATCGCTGTACTCTGATTAAATGGATTGGGGTAGTTATAAACAGCGTTAATTACTGGGGCAAGATTATCATTATTGTCCACATAAGAGTTTAAGAGAATGATTCCATCTTGGGGAGCAATGGTTACAGAAGAGCAAGATTGCCCATTGTTGACACTACTATCCTGAGTTCCTTGCAAATGGTAATATGTCGCGTTCAAATTGACGGTTTGGCTGTTTGAACTCGGGTTACATAAAACCAAACCGTTTTCAAACTCTCTTTGCGCAACACCAAAAACTGCATGCACCAAGCTGATATCATCAAAATAAACAATTCCAGTATATTGCCCAAGATTAAAGGTAAAGCGCAATTGTTCTGGCTGGTATAAGGTGTTTGTAGATGTTATAGTATAGCTATAGGTCTGCCAGTTGGTAGTTAAATTGACTTCTACAGCATTCTGCATCACCCATTGATAATCCGCTTCATGTTTCTCCATTACAAAATTAACAGGCCGCGCTTGGTCTGCTTTAGCTTTAAATGTAAGCACATATCTTTCACCATTGCTGAACGCCAAATCATCGTTATTTATCTGCATAAATTGGGCACTATAATCTATTCCACTCGTATTGGTAATATGGCATGCCACAAAGTTATTACCGTTTTCTGTGTTAGTAATGGCATATCCTGTTGTTACTCCTACAAAGCCAATTTGCCATTCTGCCAAATTATTATCTAATGTCCCATTATGCAGCTCATTTGGTTCTGGAGTAGAATAAGGACTGGTGAATGGTGCCAAGGGCTGTCCCAGATCACAATCATATTCATCAAACCACCAAGTATCAGAGTGATCCAATGGACCTAAATCAATACCATAATATGCAGAGCCCATCAGTGCCGTTGTCAAGGTGTAGCGTATATGCTGATAATCTATAGCTTCGCTTTCATTCATCGCATTAATTACATTAAAATTAGGAGCTTGGAAACCTGTTTCCAATAGTGCATAAATATCCATGAACCTTTGCCAGTCATAACCAAATTCAAAAGTAGGATTGTCTGAATCCCAACCCTCTATCATTGCGCCGTTTAAGTGCTGTCCATAATTGTAGCCACCATTGCCAACTAGTATTTCATCAGTATTTAGGCTGCGCAGATTACTCAGCATAACGTTCATTCCGGCTTCCCATTGGGTGTCCAGCCAAGTTCGAACATCGGCTATGCCACTATTATCACAATCTACATTCTCTATCTCCCAAGGTACAATCGACCAGCAGTTATCCACAAAAAAGCCATCCCATAAATCGTTGCTTAACACCTGAGTAGTAACAAAGTTTGCAAAGTAGTCGTTCCAAGTTTGTCCGTTTACCACTGGGCAAAGTGCAGAACAATTTAGCATATATGTGCCTTGCCAGAATACTGCATGACCTCCGCTAGCATTTCTTAACCACCAGCTGGGCTGAATACCATTGTAGAGCTGATATCGCAAGGGATTTGTTATGGGTGAAGGTGGAGTGTCTGATATCTCCTCGCAGGTCATATATGCCAAAATTACTATATCGGGATTAATCTGCCTAATATCACTAATTGCAGTAGGGTTGTTAACCCCCATTTCCATATCCAAAATCACTACATCGTAACGTGCCAGAGCGGGCACTAGGTAGCTGCTTTGGCTGCTTGGGAAGGCACTTAAATAATAGCTTGCTACGCGTGGGTAGCTTCCATTTGGTCGTGACGTAGAAGTAAGCTGCACTGAAATCAACATCAATGCTAAAAACAAAAAACCTTGCTTTACATAAGTAAACACAATAACCTCCAATTTTGAATCAAACCCATTTTATTCGACCTACATCCATAGAACCGTGGGTCAATACAATTATAATTGAAACTACATATTTAGCAACAACAATTTTGTGATTAGTTGGTAGAGTACCATCCTTCTTTCCCCCTCTTGTGCTGGAGCTTACTATCTGTTAACCATCCCGTATCGCGATATGGGATAGTTAACGCTTAGTTAGGGGATAGTTAGGGGGAGAAAGCAGGAGCTAAAGGCAGAGGGAACTAATATGGGTGGATGTATCAGACTTCAGAAAGGTTTATTACATGGGTGGCGATATCGCCAAGAAACTCGTCATCGGCACTGGCAATCAGCAAATCCTGCTCTGTTTTAAGCTTGTGCAGAAAACGGAAGATTAGGTTTCTTTCCAGCTTATTCAGCAGATAGAAGGGATCGTCTATTAGCAACAGGCGCGGTTTTAGCATCACTCCACGAACAAAGCCAAAAAACTTCCTTCGAGCGGGGCTAACAAAAGCGGGGCGGAGGTTCACATCACAATCCAGTTTAAGAGCTTGCATCAGGCTTTGCAATTCTGTATTGAACTTACTTTCTTTATCTGTGGGAAAGCGTAACTTCCAGGGCAGGAGCAGATTTTCCCTGATGGTGAGGTTGGATAGCATGATACCTTCATCGAAGACAAAGGCAAAGGTGGAAACAAGCTCATGGCTTTGGAAATATTCATCGTAAGATATGCCGTCTATTTGTAGGTCTCCCTTTTCAATATTATCTAGCCCAATCAAGGCGGAAAGGATAGCGGTTGAAATCTGTTCGCTGGGATCGTAGAGCACTGTGCAACCATCCACCATAATATCTCCGCTAAAGCAATTCAAGCCACCACCGGCACAAACTTCTGATAAGCTAATTTGCATCATTGCAGCATCCAGAATATCCAGGAGATGCAGATATCGGCTATAATAACCGCAAAGATGGAGCTTACCACAGCTTTAATAGTGCGTTGTGGAACTTCCGTGGAGGCTTTCTGCACGCTCATTCCGTGGTAACTAGCGGTGATGGCGATGATAAACCCAAAGAGAATGGATTTTAAGAAACTCATTATTATGTATGAAAGCTTTAGTACAGATACGAAGTCGCTCATGAAAGCGCGGAACTCCAAATGGTTGAAAAACTGCGAAAAAAGCCAACCGCCCAATACCGCAACAATGTTGAAGTAAAGCGTTAACACAACCATTGCCACTACTACGCCGATGATTCTGGATACCCCAAGATACACCAGAGGAGAAATGCCGAATGATTTTAGCAAGCTCATTTCGCCGCTAACCACCATATTGCCCAGTTCTGTGGATATTGCGGTGCCGCTACGGGCAATTACCACCAAAGCGGTAAGGATGCCGCTAAGTTCGATTACCACCACTCTCACTAAAATAATGTGAATCCAGATTCCCTGCCCAAAATTGCTAAGCAATTCGTAGCCTTGCATAATCACCAAACCACCGATTGCCAAGGCGATAAAGCTGATTAAGGGGAGAGCCTCCACGCCGGTAAACAGAATCTGGCGCATTACCACAACATTGCTAACGTGCCTGTTACCCCGTACTTTCAGCAATTCGGAGACAGTCTGGATTAGAAACAAAAAAAAGTCCATAGCGGACTTTTTTTGTGAAGCTCTATTCATTGAGTTTCCAGAAACACGTGTCTAATTATTTCAAAATAATGGTCTTTTTAGTAGAGGTATAACGATTGCCATAACTAAGGGTTACATAATACGTGCCAGCAGGGACATAATGGCCTTTATTACTAATCCTATCCCAACTAAACCTCATCATCTTGTCGCTTTGCCCTGTGTAAATGTTCCGAATTAAGATTCCATCTAGAGTTTCAATATATAGATTCACAAACGCGGGACTAGGAGCGTTGAAGACAAGAGAGATAATGCATTCTTTCTCCATGGGATTTGGGGTTACATCAAAGCTAAGCAGGCTGCTATCCTTCAGCAAAGCACCAAAAGCAACAAGCAATATCGCTACAAACAGTACAGTGATCACTATCTTTTTTCTCATGATTTTCTCCATATAGATACTGTCTTCAATAAGATGCAAGTTCCGTTCCCAAGATAGCTATAATCTTTGCTTTGCCAATTGTATCGCTCCGACTACTCCTGCCCGATTACCGTAATAAGCCTGTTCAATGCGAACTTTACCCTTATTCGCAACAGGTAGTAATAAGCCTATTTCTTGTCTCATAGATTCCAGATTATACATCTTCGCATCCATAGCACCACCGCCAAGGATGATAGTATCTATATCCAACATGGTAACTACGTTTACAATAGCAGTTTCCAGCATCGCCTTACCTTCAGATAGATACTGATGTACAGTGCTGTTGTGCAGGGTTAACAGATCAGCTAATTCCATTGTTTCAAGGTTTTCATCAGCAGATGCCAAACTCCTACGCATGCCATCAACCGAAGCGTAGGCTTCTAAACAGCCCTTCCTGCCGCAATTGCACTTTATGCCATCCGGAACCATGCACACATGCCCCAGTTCTCCTGCATAGCCATGGCTGCCGTGATATACTTTGCCGCCGATAATAATTCCGCTACCGATGCCACTGCCAATAGTGATTCCTAAAGCGTAGCTGGAATCATAATGCTTTGCTTCCGCCAGAGCCATTAGGTTAGCGTCATTATCATAAAAAATGGGGATACTAAGGCTGTTGGGGATTAATTCTGCTGGGTTGATGTTTGTCCAGAAGGAGAGATTGGGGTTGATGCCGGTGAGTTTACCTGTGTGTATGTCTATAGTTCCGGGGCTTCCGATGCCAATTGCAGAAATGCTGCGCAAGCCAATTGTTTGTTCCACGGTTTTTAGCACCGCTGCGGCAACTTGTTTGAAACTTTCCAATTCCTTATTCTTAATGGGTATTGATGAAAAATACTGCAAGCTGCTACCATTGCCCCAGCCGAACTTGATACTTGAACCGCCAATGTCTATTCCCAGAAAAGTGCTCATTATGAAGTCCTTTGTGCAATCTATTTTGCCGATATAATAGGTAAACTAATGTGATATAGCTATCAACGCAATGAGAATAGGGGATAAATGCTCTATTGAAGTGCTATGTGTTCATGCAAAAAAGTGGGGTGGATGATGGGACTTGAACCCACAACGCCCGGAACCACAATCCGGTGCTCTACCTATTGAACTACACCCACCACAGTGCTTTATTCATCCAAGGGGAAAACGGACTTTAAATGGCACGCCAGAAGGGATTCGAACCCCTGACCCGCAGCTTAGAAGGCTGCTGCTCTATCCTACTGAGCTACTGGCGCAAAAAAACTGGTAGCGGCGCAGGGATTTGAACCCCGGACCTACGGATTATGATTCCGACGCTCTAACCAGACTGAGCTACACCGCCACAGTTCTAAAAAATAAGAGTTCGCAGTAACGCTAAACTCTTAAAAAAATGGTAGCGAGGGTAGGACTCGGACCTACGACCTTCGGGTTATGAGCCCGACGAGCTACCAACTGCTCCACCTCGCGTCATTGTTGAGTCATAAAAAAGGGAGCTGAGTTTTTGTCAAGGTAAAAAAGCATTTGCCATTCCTCCATTTTTTACTGTCGCTCTTGTTTTAACATTGTCGTTCCCGCGCAGGCGGGAATCCAGCCCATTGGAAGACAACAAATTACACGTAAAATGCTGATAATATCACAAAACATACTCGGCAGCAAAAAGCAGCACCGATTAGTTGTCCTCAAACATATCTAACTTGCAGATATGACGTAAATTGTGAATGGCTGGATTCCCGCCTGCGCGGGAACGACAGTAAGAATGGGGGAATGCCTAAAAAGTTTGGCGGAATTACACTCTGCTTAGCTTACGATAAGTGATGCGTTTGGGTATAAGTGCAGCTTCACCCAGGCGTTGCAGTTTGTCTTCCTCATAATCGCTAAAGTTGCCTTCGTACCATTTCACCTTGCTATCCCCTTCAAAGGCAAGGATATGCGTGCATACCCGATCCAGAAAATAGCGGTCATGGCTAATCACCACAGCGCAACCAACAAAAGCCAGCAGTGCTTCTTCCAGGGCATGAATAGTGTAAACATCCAGGTCATTAGTAGGTTCGTCCAGCAGCAGCACGTTTCCGCCCACTTGCAGGGTGTAGGCAAGATAGGCGCGGCTCTTTTCGCCTCCGCTTAGAATGTTGATGGGTTTGGTATGTTCTTTGGCAGAGAAATTGAACTTGCTAAGGTACTCCCGCACATTTATTTCCCTGTCGCCTACCTTCATGATGTCTCTTCCTTCGCCGATTAATTCCACAAGTGTCTTGCTTTGTTCCATCAGGCGTGCTTGGTCAACGTAGGATAGTTTCACCGTTTCGCCAATAACAAAGCTTCCGCTATCAGGCTGTGTTTTGCCGGTTATCATATTGAAAAGGGTTGTTTTACCGGCTCCGTTGGCACCAATTACGCCTATTATCCCGCCGGCGGGAAGGTCAAAGCACAGGTCTTCATACAGCAGTTTATCGGGATAACCTTTAGAGACGCCAATCGCTTGGATAACCTTTGTCCCCAGCCGCTGTCCTCTGGGGATGCTTATCTGGTCTGTGGCATTGTCCTTTTTATACTCAGCCGATGCCATCTTGGCGTAGTTTTCAATACGAGCTTTGCTCTTTGCTTGGCGTGCTTTGGGGCTGCTACGAATCCACTCCAGTTCTTCTGCCAGTATCTTTTGACGCTTACTTTCGGTCTTCGTCTCGTTAGCAAGACTGTTTTGTTTTTGTTCCAGCCACGAGGAGTAATTACCCTTATAGGGGATTCCTTCGCCTCTATCCAGTTCCAGTATCCACTGCGCCACATTATCCAGAAAGTAGCGATCATGTGTTACCGCTATTACTGTGCCTTTATACTGATGTAGATGGTGTTCCAGCCACAGGATAAGCTCGGCATCAAGATGGTTGGTCGGTTCGTCTAACAGCAAAATATCCGGCTCTTGCAACAGCAAACGGCAGAGGGCTACACGCCGTCTTTCACCACCGGAGATCACGCTAACTTTCAAATTACTGGGAGGGCAGCGCAAAGCGTCCATTGCCTGTTCTAAACGGCTATCCAAGTCCCAAGCATTAGCGGCATCCAGTTTATCTTGCACTTTGCCCTGTTCTTCCAGAAGTTTATTCATGGTTTCATCGCTCATCGGCTCCATGAACTTCATATTGATATCTTCATATTTCTGCAATAGGCTTAAGGTTTCTGCCACACCTTCCTGAACAATTTCTAATACAGTTTTATCGTCATCCACCAGTGGGTCTTGCTCCAGATAACCGATGGTATAACCTTTTGCCATGGATACTTCGCCAAGGAAGTCTGTATCCAGCCCAGCCATTATTTTCAGCAGGGTGCTTTTTCCGCTGCCATTTAGCCCCACAATCCCTATTTTCGCTCCGTAGTAATAGCCCAAGTAAATATCCTTCAATATTTCTCGTTTGCCATCCACCACTTTGCCAACGCCGGACATGGTATATATTATCTTGTTTTCTTCCATTTCTTCCTCATTTTGAATCTTGATGTAAGCTCTTTTAAAAAAGGCGAATGTAGTCAAGCACTGTTTTTCAAATGCAGGTACAAGTGAGTGTGGAGTCGATTTTCCTGGGAGAGCGAATGGAAACTGAAGTCCAGCCTGCCGTTAAGATATCGTTGCAAAATCAAGCCTGAAGTCTGGCGAAATTGAGAGAGCTAAAGACAGCTAAAATAGGCAGGAAGGACTCCAGACACATGTGCATTATTTTTACATGAAAAATACCCCGTGATTTAGGCACAGAACCCCAATATGCCCAAAAGTTAGCAATATAGGGTGTTTAGAATATATTAGACTATGTTAAAGCGCAGAAGTCGATTTATTCAAACTACTT
>JAQUJJ010000376.1 GCA_028681035.1 Candidatus Cloacimonadota bacterium | reverse complement strand
AAAGTAGTTTGAATAAATCGACTTCTGCGCTTTAACATAGTCTAATATATTCTAAACACCCTATATTGCTAACTTTTGGGCATATTGGGGTTCTGTGCCTAAATCACGGGGTATTTTTCATGTAAAAGAGATTATTCAAGCAAGGAAGAATAGTCTAAGCGAGTCTGGAGTTCATGTCGCCGATTACAAATCAAAAAAAACAAGAGAAAGCTTTTGGCTCTCTCTTGTAATTTACTATAAATTGTGATATTGCTTAACTTACCATCTAAGGTGAGCAAAAGCTTTATTAGCTTCTGCCATTTTATGGGTGTCTTCTCTTTTCTTGATGGCAGAACCCTCTTTCTTGTGAGCAGCCATTAGTTCTGCTGCCAGCTTTTCTATCATGGTCTTTTCGCTACGATTACGTGCATAGCTGATGATCCAACGAAAGGCGAGAGCACGACCGTTCTTTTCGTTCACTTCAGAAGGAATCTGATAGGTGGAGCCACCAACACGGCGGGAAACCACTTTCACTAAAGGGCGAACGTTTTCAAGCGCAGATTTAAACACTTCAAGAGGCTCTTGCTTGGTTTTAACGGCAATAATGTCAAAAGCTCCATAAACAATCTTCTCAGCAATGCTTTTCTTGCCTTGTTTCATAAGGCAGTTCATGAATTTGGTGAGAACGATATCGTTATACTTGGGATCCGGTAACACTTCGCGGACGACGGCTTTACGTTTTCTTGGCATAAGTCATCTCCTCCCTATTTCTTGGCTTTTGGACGTTTGGTTCCATACTTGGAACGAGAGTTTTCACGTTTTTCCACACCGGCGGAATCGAGGGCTCCGCGGACAATGTGATAGCGAACGCCGGGAAGGTCTTTAACACGACCACCACGTACAAGTACGATGGAGTGTTCTTGCAAGTTATGCCCTTCACCGGGGATATAAGCGGTAATTTCAAATCCGTTCACGAGACGGACACGAGCGACTTTTCTGAGAGCCGAGTTGGGCTTTTTGGGCGTAGTCGTGTAAACACGTGTGCATACTCCGCGCCTTTGCGGACATTCCATAAGCGCCCTGTTTTTCTTTTTTTGCTCAACTACGGTTCTTCCTTTACGGATAAGTTGGTTGATGGTTGGCACTGATATTCTCCTTTTCTATATTTTCAGTGAGGTATAAACTCTTCTTAGAAGTCGAGGTAATCCCCGCTTTCTTCCTGTGCTGCTGGATGCCCAAACTCAGTAACGATTTGAGCCACGGATTTACCCGAACCTACGGCATCTTTTATCATGGCACCATAAGCTTTAGTACCAGTACCCACAGGGATACGGTGACCAAGAATGATGCTTTCTTTTAAGCCTTCCAGATGGTCAACTCTTCCTTCGATGGCAGCTCTGGTAAGAACTTTCGTGGTTTCCTGGAAGGAAGCTGCTGAAAGCCAGCTTTCGGTTAACAAGGAAGTCTTGGTAATACCCAAGAGCAGTTGTTCAAACTGGGCTGGGGTTTTATCATATTCAAGAGTTTCGCGGTTTTCTTTCTCCACTATTATCTTATCCACAATATCGCCCTGCAAGAAGCTTGTGCTACCGCTTTCAGTAATGCGAACCTTCTTGAACATCTGGCGAATAATCACGCTGACGTGCTTATCATCTATCTTCACACCCTGTTTACGGTAGATTTCCTGAACCTCGTTGAGGATAAGTAGCTGGGCTTCAATAACACCCTTCACTAGCATATCATGTGGATCGAAAGGTCCATCGGATAATGCATCTCCACTTTCCACATAGTCACCTTGGTGAACGATAATTCTCTTGCCGGAAGGAATCATGTATTTACGACCAGCGATAGGCTGTTTGATAGATACAGAATCACCTGTCGCAACAATGCTTTCCTGCTCTGTAGGCACAAGATATTGTTTGCCGCAAAGAGGTGCACCGGTTTTTACAGATTCATCGTTCTTAACAATAATTTGCATGCTTTTGGGAATCTCATATTGCATTGGTTTTTGGTTCCGTTTTGCAACCTGCACATACTTTTTGCGGTTCTCTTCAATGATGGTAACTTTACCATCATTCTCAGAATATACCGCTTTATCGGAAAGGGCTACAATATACTGTTTCTTATCGTCATCAAGAATTACCACTACCTTGCCATCGAAAGGAGCAAACAAACCATTGGATGGTGTAACAAAAATGTCACGCCCAGTTTTTTTAAGTCCTCCAATGGTAACAGTGCCATCGATATCAGAAATCTTAGCCTTATCCTTAGGCACGCGTGCTTCAAAGAGGTCTTGAACACGTGGCAGACCACCTGTGATATCTCTTTGTTTAATAGTCATACGCGAGGTCTGACCCAGAATATCACCAGTATGCACGAAACTACCATCTTCCACCCGAATAACTAATCCAGTGGGAAGAGGGATGAGGCGTACTGTTCCATCTTCACCAACTACTTTGAACTGAGGTTGTCTCTTGCGGTCTTTGGATTCGATGATAGTGAAATCCCTAGTAAAGGTGATATCATTG
>JAQUJJ010000017.1 GCA_028681035.1 Candidatus Cloacimonadota bacterium | reverse complement strand
CTAATGTCAGATTCCAGATATAAGCGTGATTCCTCTTTCTTAATATGAAAAAATAGATAGGAAAAGCCACCAAAACCGATAGCGATTACTATAAAAAGGATAATGAGGCGTTGACTAATGCGCACCTTAAGCTCTAATATTCCAAAATCATGCTGCTACCTAGCGTTTATTTTCCTGCTCTGCTTTTACCATTCTATCATAGGCACTATCCACAATCTCGGCTTGGAGGGAAATGACCATTTCACGCTCTTTTTTCTCAAAGTTGTCATAACCGGTAAGATAGCGAATCCCAAACACCCACCAAGGCAAATCCTTTAGAATGGGAACACCGCTTCTAACTCTCGTTTCATCGGTATCAAAAAGCCCCGCTATCACCGTTTCTTCGTGATTGAATAGCACAAGTTCGGTAGTAGATTTGCTTCTCGCTATTACAGTGGAGACTGCATTAGGAACTCCGCTAGAACGCTCTATGCTTAGCTTTAGATGTATAAGGTCTTCGCCGTTTACGGTAACTACAGTGGGAGAAACATCCATAATTATACCTGTTTGAAAGAATGTATCCATAGTGTTGCCGGCTTCATCGGTAGTTTTTACGGAGATATCCTGTCCCACCTGAATGAACCCCTTTTTCCCAGATGATACAAGAATAGTGGGTTGAGCAATAATATTACCCTTTTGGTTGGTTTCTATTGCTTTAATGGCAGTGGATATATCCACCTGATACTTGCCAATATCGGCGGTACCGGAAGCAGTAAATGTCATCGGCGAAACCACCTGACCGGCACCTGCAAAGCCAGCATTAACTGTAATTTTACCATTGGTAATGCTTGACCAATCTATTCCCATATTACGGACGTAAGACCTATCTGCAAGCATAGCAACAGCCTTTATCCTAACTTGTTTTGAGCCTGCCAGAACTACCAAGGGATCGAGGGCTACAACCTTCGGTGCCACATCAGGCACGGGGATATCCTCAATAGAGATGTATCCCACGTTGTCCTTACGTATCAAATGATTCTGCAGAAGTATCAAATCCAATGCATTATCCCAAACCAGGTTGTTGATAGGGATGTTGATGGGTCCATTAAAACTGGAGAGATTAATCAGCTTTTTATTGAAGTGTTTCATGGTGTAAGTTTCCAATATTATGGCTGCTTCGTTGATGTGGGTGTTTTCACTGATGCTAACAGTTTCTACCGTGGCAACAGAAACTTGTGCTTCTGCATTTGCCACAATAAAGAACAGGACTAAGCTTAGTAGTAATGTGATATATTTCATTTATTACCTCATTTTGGATTAGCGATAAATAGTGTTTGCTCTTCTGGAATGCCATATTTGTCTATGATAAATACAGCCTTGGAGTTTTTCACATCGATTTTGTATAGGTATCCATATGCTACTTTATTGCGCGGTGCAAGGATTTTTATGACACCTTGATTATCTCTCAAAAAGATACGGTTATCAGCTATCCCTATCAGAGTTGCCATGTCGATTCTTACCAAAGAGGGGTCTATGTCTTCATCCGGGGGAGCGTTATCATATACTCTGGAGCGAAATAGCTGGTAGAAAGTGTTCCCTCTCGGCATGTCTTTTGGCTTAAGCCCTTCAACATCTGCTCCTCCGCTGTTGAAGTGAGTTCTAAACACTATGGAAAACGAGACGGTGTCACTATTGGCAATATTATCTGTACCGATTGCCATTTCCTCGATGGTCAGCACAGCTCTCTGATGCTCGATGTTTTTTGCAAGCTCTACAATATCCCGATAATTCGAACGTCCGGAAACAACATACTGATTCCAGGTAGTTTCTTTCTGACCCTTATCCGAAATAGCAAAGTCAAAGATAGTGTTTTTCTTCATCCATGAAAGCATGCGTAGAAGATAGTTGTACGTAATAGTGGGGTTATCTTCCGCTAAGATTACTTTGCTTTGATCGGCAACAATAGCTTTTCTAATCTCATACTCCATCTTCAGGGAGTCTATATTGCTTATCTGTCTGGTTAGCACAGCAATCTTCTTTTCGGACTTATCATTCTCATTAATAAGCAGTACAGATTTTTTATGCAAATTACGGTAAGCTGAGAAAGATGTCCCGGCAAGCACGAAAAACAGAGCAGCCAAGACTATGGTGTTTCTGGTGGTATTTGTCATTTGCCACCTCCATTATTAATTGCTTCCAGATCAGCATTTACCTGAGACATCAAGGGATGGCGACCATAATCATTCTTAATTAAGCCATACCGCTCTTCATATTTTTTGTTTCCCAAGGCATAATCCAATCTTGCTTGTAACAGCAGGGCATAGGGGTGGTAGCGACCGGGGCTATTTAGCATAGGAAGCAAGAAGGTAACTGCAAGCGGATATTCCTTATCCAAATACAGCCTGTAACTTATCCACCAGCGCACCACCGGCAGTAGTTTACTGTGGGGGTTTTTGGAAACGAAACTATTGCCAACATCCCGATACTCCCAGATGTTACCCCGGTTAGCGGATGCCACAAAGGCATAATAATCTTGTATGTCTTCCCCGTCACCCGTTAAATCTTCGTCTGGGGGAATGGGGCAGCTACTTTGAGGCAATGGTAATAGTATAGCTTTCCCACTTTTATCAGCTATTTGGCTTTTTACTTTCTGCGGGGCAATAGGTCTTATGGAAACGGTTTTAAAGGTATTAACCTTTTTATCGTCTGTGCTTGGGACAGCAGGATTATTTTCACCTATCTTTTGTCTTAGCATTAGCAGCGATTCCACATCCCGCTGGATTTCTCCCATCCAATCCACTTTGGGTAGGGCAGAAGTCATCTCAAAAGTCCAAAGGTCTTTGTTTCTTACGATTGTATGCGAAACTTTGTGTATTTGGCTTTCGGGGAAGGCTTTAGCAAACTCTATTATTGCTCCACGGCGGGTTGTTACTCCACTTAAGAATAGCACTCCTCCTTCCACTTTCAGATTTGTAAGCCAGCTTTGGGGTTGCCCTGAAAACGCTCTATTTGCTATATTAAGGGTTTCTGTCCAGGGGTTTTTATCGTTCAATAAATCTTTCAATACTTGTATATTCTTATCTTGATTATCCAGTTCGGTGCGTATTTTTTGTATTTCTTCTGCTTCATTCCGTTTTTGTGCCAAGCGAAAATCCAAATCTCGCTTTTGAAATTTAGCCTGTCTTGTATGCAGCGTTTCTTTCAACAAGAGATTCGTAATTGTGAGTGCCAGTGCAAAGATTAAAAACAGCACAACAAACCCATGCCAGGCAATTTTAAATACCTTCTGCCCTTCAATAATCCGTGAAGGAAGGAAGTTACTGGAAGTAAAACGGGGGTCTTCAGGAAACAAAGCTTTGTAAGCCAGGGCAATAGGGAGCGTGTACTGGTTCAGAATGCTCATGTCGAATGGCTCATCACTTTGCATAGCGACAACAATGTTATGATACTCAAGCAATTCCACTCTGGCAGACGGGAACTGGGATTTCATTTCATTCACCAATTCGGCATTTGCCATGTCTCCGCAGATAACAATTACCTCAGGCTCTTTTAATTGTGCGCTGTCTATAGCTAATGCAAGCTTAGAACTAATTACTTCCGGTTCTGGGATGCTTTGGGTTATCTGTAGCTTAAGTGTATCTGCCCACTGTCTATCTTTAAATAAAAAAGCTTTTCTATATTCCTGCCCCAGATATACTAAAAGGGTATCTTTTTCCAGATAACTCTCGTATGCAATGGCAAAATAGTCGGTAAGCGCAATGTCATTTGCATCGGCAAGCTGGAAGAATATAGATATATGGTTAGATTTTTGGTAGTCATGCAGCATATCCAGCAAGCGATTTGTCCCTGAATGCAGCCAGTGCTGTCTTTGTCCTCCGATATTTACTATGGATGATTGCCAATCGTCTGCTTTGATAAGTTTTGCGCTCATTTTAGATTTTACGAAGGCATCCATATCTTTTTTGGATACGATATCAAAGCCGTCCTTAACGATATTATCTTCATACACGTTTAGGGCTACTACTCCATGCGAAAGATCAAATGATGCCAGCATCCTTTCAGTAGGTTGAAGTTGGTAGTTGGCAACATAATCATTGTCAAATTCGTCAATTTTCACTTCTCCCTTGGTAGCCACTTTGTCCTCTTGGGTTTTGGCATCCACCATAGACACGGAAGGGTCTTCCAATATCTTATACCAATAGCGGTCAAGATCAGTATGATCCACAGCATGTAGATAAACATCTCCATTCTCTCTGCTCAAATGCGCTAAACGCACTGACAAACCATCGTGAAAGATACCATATGCCACTTTTGGGTGTTTTTTCATCATTATATCCTATTTTTAGTTATTAAGGCATGGAGATAAGCTGCACCATGCGTTTCTTGTTGTTTGCATAATCAATTGCTGTTTGCTGGGTAATTATCCCTTTCTTTTGCAATTCCCGTAAATCTTGTTCCAAAGTACACATCCCATAGCGGCGTCCCTCGCTCATCATCTGATACAGCTCTCCGATGTTTTTATTTCTTATAGCAGCCTGGATGCTTTGGTCGGTGGCAAGGATTTCCTTTGCCATCACCAATTTGCCATCAACTGTAGGCACCAGTTTCTGGCTCATAGTTACGGATAACACATCGGCAAGACGGTTCCGCACCCGGTCTTGTTCTTCGGCAGGAAATTCTGCTATGATACGGTGAATGCTATCTATAGCAGAACTGGTGTGCAGAGTAGTTAAGGATTTATGTCCGCTATCGGTTATTTCCAGCACGGTGGCAATAGTTGCGGCATCCCGCATTTCTCCCACCACGATGATATCCGGGTCTTCTCGCAAAGAATCTATAGCACCGCTTTCAAAGCTCAATACATCCGTGCCAACTTCACGATGACGCACCAGACAGGATTTGGATTTATGGACATATTCAATGGGATTCCCGATAATTACTATTTGACCGTGATTCTCACGATTGTTCATATCGATAATCGCATCCAGAGTAGTAGATTTCCCGCTTCCGGTAATACCGGTTACTAATATCAGTCCAGCTTTTTCATGTTTCATATTCATTTTTTGAGCTATCGCTGTAGGAATACCTAAACCATCCATCGTATAGAGCTTATCATTTACAACCCGGAAGTTAGTTGCCAAAAAGCCCATATCAAAATATGTAGAACCGCGGAACCGTGAATCAACCTCTTCCGTGGAGCTTTGGAATGAGATGGAATAATCTACGCTTTTTCTGCTGAATAAACGCTGTTTCTGTGGAGGGCTTAACCAGCTTAAGATTATTGCCGCTGCCTCTTGGTTAGAGAAATGCCCCAATGAACTTACAGGTTTTTTTAAGCCATACTGTCTAATCCATATCTGTCCAGCACATCCAGGCGCACCAAAATCTATATCAGATGCCTTCATTTCCCGAAGCTTAACCAGCCAACCCTTCAATATTTCCCTGCATTCAAGCTGAACTTCTGGGTTATCGGTTAACCATTGGTCAATTACGGTGCATTGCTCTATCCCCAAATAATTCTCTGGGATAGCGGCGATTAGTTGGGCAACAGAACTTAAACTCATTTGTACATAATCCTTTGTTGGTTTCCTGGAGCCTTAGGCGTCTCGCCTAAGTCTGTAATTATAAAGTCTGGAGTCGATGTCACCTGAAAAAGATACATATTCATCTCTAATTCGAGGGTGGCATGGACTACAGGCAAGATGCCTGTAACTCCAGGAGCCTTAGGCGTCTCGCCTAAGTTGGGAGTACAAGTGTGTCGAGTGTCTCGTTTGGTTGGTACTACAGGCAAGATGCCTGTAACTCCAGTATAGTCAGGACGCCTATAGCTCCTGTGGTAGCACTGCCCACTCATTGCCCACCTAATGCCCACAAAGAGGGCAATGAGTGTGCAATGATAGGGCAATGCAAGCAGGGACAATGCGATTGTCATAATTATTGCTTTTCTGTGTTAAAGCCGCTGTATAAGCCGATGCGGAAGATGGAACGACGCCACTTGATATACATACATTGCGCCAAATTTATCGTATAGCGTTTGGATAAAATCTCTTCATTGTAAGTAAAAAACTCCATGATCTTCTTGCGTTTGAAATGGCGGACACGAACTTCACCCTGGGCAGAAATCTCAGTAAAGGTAGCATTGGGGAAAATAAAAGACTCTTCACCCCAAACATCTCCGGCTTTGAGTGTCTCTACAACAGAGCCATTATGATACACGTTTATGCGTCCATTTTCTACAAATATCATAGAGCCGTGCTCTTCATCCAAGGCAATAGTTTCTCCAAACTGGTATTCCAGCACAGAGCCAAGGCTTTTAAAACTCGTTATCTGCTCGGTGGTAAAACCCCTCAGGAGCAGCAATTCGTTTTGTTTTTCTAATTGGGCAAGGGGAGAATCGGCAGTTGAATCGGTGCTTTCACCCAAATCGGAAGCATGTGTTAACCCTGATTCCACAACCTTAAGCAGCTCTTCTGCTTGAATTGGTTTGGTGAGGTAATGATAAGCACCGGTGCGGATAGCCTTAATGGCAATATCTATGCTGGAATAGCCGGTGGTAACAATTATCACCGCCAAGGGTTGGATTTCCTTAAGCTTAACAATTAGATCAAGACCGCCCATCCGCGGCATGAACACATCAATAACATACAGGTCATACTGCTCAAATGCCACCTTGTCCAGGGCATCCAAGCCATCTACAGCCGTAGTTACAGAATAACCTACGTCTTGCAGAAATTCGCTAATAATATCGCGGATGTTCTGCTCGTCATCCACTACCATTATCTTTTTCTGGCTCATAAACCCTCCTCAGGTGGACTTTCTTTATCAGTGTTTGTTTGTCTAGGCTGAGATTCGGAAAACGGTGTGCTAATACTAGTTATAGTTTTGTGTGGGATATTTTGGCTTGTTCCCCCTTCTGTCAGTTTATCATCGCTGTAATAATTTACCAGAGGGTTTTGTTTCATGGGCTGCAAGCGCTTCAGGATAAGGCTTATTTTGTTTACCGCTTCCATAATCTCGTTGTTAGATTTGTTCAAGCCTTCATTCTGATATTCGTTTGCATAGCGTTTCACTCTGCCAAGGGATAGAGTTATCACGCATAAAGGGGTATTTATATCATGGTCTATATGCCCAACATCCTTAAGGATTAACATCAGTTCATCCAACTGCTTGCTTACTTTATCACTTTCAGCAAGCTTGGCGATCGATTCGGAAAGCTCTTTTTCCAGATTACGCTGGTACATTAGCTGGTCAGAAAGATAGTTGGCGATTAACGCAACTCCACAAAATAGCCCAGTATAGGACAAGATATATACTGTGGAACCCGCAACATCCATGTTTGAGGTCTCAGTGGGAATCAATATCCCGTTATTATATAGTAAAACAAGAATTAGCAAAGAAAAGCTCCCTGTTAAACCCGCCAATAAGCCACCATTTTGCTTAATCGTTAGCGCAGCAGTGATAACTCCTATCAGATACACCCAAACAAAGAAACTCGCAAGACCTCCGGTAAGGTGCACTACAATAGTGGCAAACACAATATCCAGCACAACCTGAAAGATAACCACCCATTGTTTATGTGCCTGAGATTGCAACTGGAAAAGCAGGTTTAGTGCAACTATGCCGCCAAACACGGAAAAGAACAGGACAGTTTGCACTATCGTTTCGCTAAAGCTGATATGTAGCAATCCTATAGAAAATAGCACCACCACCATGAACCAGCGTATTTTAGCCCACCAGTTCAGTAAATTCACTTTCTCGTTATTCATTTTCTTTCCTCACCTGCTAATCTCTGATATACTTTATTAATGTAGCACTCATCACGCCATTATGCCAGGATTTCATTTCGGTATCCATCAAAGCCCGGTCGTGCATACCAGCCTGATCCAGCACCCCACAGAAATACATGCGATCATTGTTGTTAAATCCGCTTACTCGGATATCTTTTCTGCCCATGGACATTCCATGCAAGCTGGGGTACGCACGGACGTTAACTTCGCCCTGCTTTACCCCTACGAGAACCCCATTGACATATGCTTTTAATAATCCGGCATTGTAGGTAAGTCCATAAGAACACCAAGGATATTCGTAAAAAAACACATTAAAGAGCTGTATCAAACCAAAAAAAACCCAATTATACACAACTGCGGTGGGAGTATAAGCTACCTTTACTTCCAGCATATCTTTAGCCGCGTTATCCTGGGTAACGGCAAAGTGTAATTTGTTGTCGGATTTAGCATACCAGATGCCGGCGCAAGGCTTTTGTATCATGTTGTTAATTAATGGCTCACTTGGAATCCAGAGTAATGTACCCTGATTGTTTTTGTTTATGTTTTTATCTATCATGGCAAACAACAATAGCGAAAATGATAAGTCCGTATTTATGCTATCCACCCCGGTTGCATCAATCTGCGGCAACACTGTTATGTAGTCGTTCCTTCCATCGAATTTTGCGCAGTACCTGCTAAAAGCCCCGCCCCACGGGACAGTATCTGAGAGTATTGTATTACCTGCGGTATCTGCTTGATAATCGTTACCGGATGAATCTGGCAATCTGGTGTTATTCTTGAACAACCAGGGAAACAGTGTCAAACGCTCCATCTCCAGATATAAGATATTGGGTTTACTTGATCCCAGGGTTAAAAATGGATAGTTAAACGACATCTCTGCATCCTTGGATACACTCACTCCCTGCAGCGAAGCCCGTATGAAACTCCTTACTTTGTAATTTGCCTGGCTATTCACATAGCTGTATCTAATGCTATCAATCACGCAGTTTCCAATGCGATAATTAAGGTAGCTCTGAGTAAAGGATAGTTCATCTACAAAAAAACCATCACTTAAATAGGTCTGGAGAAACTCCACCGAGCCAGCGTTCCTTATCGCATTCCTAAGGGCATAATCGCTGGCGTTTTCTGCTTCTTTCAGCAGTTGGTTTCTTATCAATACTTTGGGAACGCCACCGATGTTTCTATTTAAACTAATTAGAATGGTGGCAAAAATGACAGTCATTAACATTACCAACATTAGCACTGCGCGTCCCATACTATGCTCCTTGTAAATAGCTATTCATGAAGAAACACTTCACCTGAAGATTGGATCTCAGCGGCTGAGTGGGATTCCAAGGGGAATCCCGCCTAAAGGTAAAAAATATCTCTGCCGAACGTACCAGACCCGGCTGGGTTGTTTGGGCATCATTCTTATCAAAATACTTTATAACCATCGCCTCGATGTAGAAGATATAGCCCAAATCCTCCATTGGCGCACCATCCTGAGTGAGCAGCAAGGCTTTGCCACCATAGGGATTGGTAACAGTGGCAATCTTCATCTCAATTAAATGTCTTGTTGCCGATAAGGTATCTGAATTGCAATTCCAAAACGTTTTAAAAACCACTCTATTGGTTGCGGCTATAACGCATACAGAATCAGGAGGAATACCTATGCCGGCAAGGGCAAAGGTCTTGTTTACCTTTGTGGCAGCCACATCCATGTGATCTATCATGGAACTCATGTAATAAATCCTTCCCGCAGATTCATGTAATTGGAGCTGGAAGGTCATCATCATCAGAATTAACATTCCTCCGATTATAACGCTGCCGAGTACATCAAGTAAAACACTCATAATATCCTACATGTTGGTTTTGGTATAAAGCCGAGTCATAGAATAGGGATGCCTTAGCGCAACAGGACCGCTCACGGTTACTACAACCCGCTTAAATAAACTGTTAGGATTGGGAGTACTTAGGTTATTGCCCAAGGAATCACAATCGGCAGACACGGCAGCTACGGTAAAAGTTTCCGGAAGATGAGGATAGTTCACCGTCCTGATGAAATTATACGTGGATACTAAATTTGCAATATCCACCTGTTTCGAAAAGAGCTTGGCATCTGCCTCATCTAGGATAGAATGGCAGATCTGCGAGGCTTGCACCACAATGGTAGCATTATTGATATAATCCGTTTGTCTCCATATCGCCTGATTATAGCTTAGTGACAGGGTGGTGAACAGCATTACGGCTAACAAAGCCAGAACCATTTCCATCAGATTCATTTAATCCTCCCTGTGTATGGTTTGGAGTTCAAAGTGTAGAGCAGGATTCCCTTCCTGCTATAAACACCGTGCCTGTCAATTTCAAGTTCATGCCTTGAAAAGTCCCGTAGGGACTCTTTTGCGCTTTGGACTTCAAGCGTACGCCACTTCGTGCTTTGGACTTCAAGCGAGTATTCGGGACAATACATTCTCATCTTGTTCATCTTAATCCTCCGCCGTGGCATATAACACTTCAGTTAAATCTGTTAAGCCTTCGCGCATACGTTCCATGCCACTTCTCCGCATGGATAGCATACCATGCTTTTCGGCAATAGAGCGGATACGTTCTTCGTTAATATCCGTCAGGGAGCGGACTATTTCGTCGCGCACTTCTGGGTAAAAAAACAAGGCTTCGGCAATATTTACTCTTCCCTTATAGCCATTATGACATTTAGCGCACCCAATCGGTTCATAAATGTTACCGCTGCCTAATTCTTCTTCTGTAAATCCTATCGCCGTTGCGGCAGGCCAATGTTCCTTTGTAATGGGGCAGCGGCAATGCACGCAAAGCTTACGCACCAATCGCTGTGCAATAATAATGTTAATCGAGTATGCCAGCAAGAAGGTTTCAATCCCCATCTTGTATAGCCTGGTTATGGCAGATGGAGCATCGTTGGTATGCAAGGTGGAGAAGGTTAAATGCCCTGTATTGGCGAGCTTAACGGCTATATCTGCGGTTATCTTATCGCGTATCTCACCCACCATCACGATATCGGGATCGTGGCGCAAAATGGAGCGAACCGCCAAATCAAAGCTCATCTTATGCCCAATCTTAAGCTGTCTAGCTCCTCTAATTACATACTCCACAGGGTCTTCGCAGGTTAGTACATTCACCGTGGGATTTATCACATGATGCAAGGCTGCCATCAGCGTTGTGGATTTACCGCTTCCAGTGGGTCCGGTTACGATAATAATCCCTTTGGAGGTAGAGATAGACTTAATAAACTCTTGCTCAGCCTGAGTTTGGAAACCCAACTTACGAAAGTCCGTAATCACCTTACGGTCGTCTATCACACGGATAACGATGCTTTCGAAACGCCTGTCATATTCAGACGAGACGATTGGTATTATTGATATTCTAAAGCGTATCAGATGGTCGTCTATCAAGCGTTGAGCAAAGCCATCCTGAGCAGTATCCCGCTCGAACCTATCCACCCCGATAGAGCGGTCTTTCACCACGGCAGAAAGAGCCTCGGGCGGAGTCCCTTCTTGGCGGTGCCATTGTTGCAGCTTGCCATCTACCCTAATGAAGATATCTATAGTAGATTTGCCACCGGGAATGATATGAATATCACTAGCGTCCTTGTGCACAGCTTCAATTAAAGCACCTTCAAAGAGGTTTACCAGCAAGCTCTTATTTATCTCATCATCCAAAGCTTGCTCGTTTAGGTCAGTTCCGCTGCTGCCGTCATCTATGTCTGTTAAAACCTGTCCAGCTTCTTCCAGTAGAGCAAGGAATTCGTTCTTTTGAGGAGCAATTTTGGCGATTAAGTCCTCAATCGTCTTTTGGTGACACCAGTATATCTCTATGCGCTTATATTGGGTTTGTTCTGGTATTTCTTGGATTACGGCTTCGGTAGGGTCTGATGCTAAAACTTGCAGGACTTCTCTATCTTTGTTTAGTATGCTAAAGGGAAATATCTTATGAAAGAACAGCTTTTTCTTCAGTTCTTCAGGGATTTTATTCAGGATATCTTTGCAAGTTTCCAGTTGTTTATGTTCCAGCAGATCTACATCAACATCTTGCTGCGGAAAGGCATAATGCCGCGCCAAAGCTTCAAACACGATATCGTGAGGAACACCAAAGTCCTTTTCCAATAATCTGGCTAAAGAACCCGCAGAATTATCTCCAAATTCCACCATCCTTTTACTGGCACTTTCCACCACGCTGCGCTCTAAAAAGTCACGCTCAACAAGGTATCTTCCGAACTTACTTAGTGTACTCATATAATTATTAAACGGTGGGCGGTGATATTGTAGCAATCTCCGCAGACACCACCGTTAAGAAAACGATGGCAAGAGCAACCACCATCCCAACTATTGTTTGGATGTATTCTATTAAGCCATTCATTTTATAGGTGGTTTCTGCTTCGTAATAGGTAGCTATCTGCTGTGCAGCTTGCAGGATATTTCCTGTTTCTTGTCCGGTTCTTAGCCGTGTAAGAGACGTTTTTGTAAACACCCCCGCTGCCGCCATGGCGGGCACAAATGCCTCTCCCTCTTTTAGCATCAGCGGAATGGTTATGCGCTTTATTCTATCTTCCATCCATGCGTTTCGGCAAGCTTCCGCTGCGGTGCGGATAGTTTCAATATTATCTCCCGAACCTGCATAAATCGTCCCAAACACACGGAAATAAATCTCTATCGAGGATTTGTGAATCAGATGCCCAACTAAAGGGATTTTAATAATGCGGGCATCGCGCCATATTTTCCCATGCGGAGTAGCCCACCAGCGCCATATTGCTAAAATGGGGACTATTACCGCCAATGCGACTAGCCACCAAAAGTCAGAAAGCCAGTGGCTAAATTCTAAGGTACTCTTGGTTAGGGGAGGTAAAGGCATATTGTATTTCAGAAACATCTCGGCAGTTGCCGGGAAGATATCAATGATATAATACATTAAGGCTCCAATAGTGGCAAGTAGCGCAAACATCGGAGAAACAAGAGCCTGCTTGATGTTCTTTTTTATCTCCATATCCCGCTCGATAAACTTGCTGGTAGCCTCAAACACATCTGCCATATTACCGCTACGCGTTGCCAAGCCAAGCATGAAAGCAGGGAACTTGCCAAACACGTGGGTGAAACGCATAAACACTTCTTTGCCTTCTGCTCCGCCCTTCAGTTGGCTCTCGATTTGCAGCAACGCTTCCTTTAGGGTCTTATTAGTCTGTTCTTCCGCCAACATTTCCAATATCTTACCAAAGCTCATCTTGTCTTTTAGCATAGTGGTGGATAGCTTGATAAACATCATTACATCGGCGAGTGAAGGCTTCATGGGGAGATCAAAGAGCACAGGATTTATGGTGAACTTACTGTAACCCATTTTAACTAGGGCAGCGGCTACTTCGGCTTTGCTATAGGCAGATTGACGCCCGTTAAATGGTTTCTTCTTTCCGGTGGCATAAACTTTGTATAACCAGTCGCGTTTCTTTTCTAAGCTGCTTATCTTGAGATGAAATTTATGCGACAGCTTGTTTAGATATTCTTTTGCTGCTTTAGGGTTCTCTGCCATAAAAGTCCCCTGCACCAACTTGCCCTGTGGTCCATAGCCTTTAAAGCGGTATTCTCTTACCATCAGTGCTCCTTATTCCTGTAGCATAAAAAATCTAAATCTTGTTTGGTTCTGCATTGGCACGTCCACTTTTCTTTATCTATGCAATCGTCCCTTACTGTGTAAACATCAATGCTTTAGCTAAAACAATCCACATATCTAAGGCTAGCAAGCTTCACACCTAGAACCTCACAATGCTAACAGTTCCTAGATACGAAAATTGGTCAAGATAAATCTTGACCAATCTTAGCTTAACCTGATTTACACAGGTTGTTAAATCAATTTTTTCAATAATTAAGGGATTTATACATCGGTTGCTACAGCAGTGATTGTGCCGGCAGGAAGGGCAATGGTTGTTACAACATTAGGCTTCTCTCCGCCTGCTTTTGCAGCAGTACCAACACCGGTAATAGTGGCAACACCAGATGCGCCAGCAGTAGTAATAGCAAGAGTATAGGTACCATTATCATTGGTTGTGGTGATATCACCCCAGCCTATGGCATTTCCAACAACTAAAGCACCTGCAGCATCGGCTGTAGGAAGAAGATTTCCACCGCCACCTTGAGAAACGGGGGTTTTGTAATACTGTACAACCTGGGTTGCAAAGCTTTGTGCATCGGCAGCGATAGCAGTCTTGTTGCTGTTGTAAGACTGGCTGTTAAACATACTGATTCCGACGGCGATTGCGACACCGACGATGACAACGCTTAGTACGATGAGAAGAATTTGTTGTGTTCCCATGGTATCTCCTTTCTTTGGGGTTATTTTCTTTTTTGGTTTGGTTCACTAATTATTTAGTTCACTCTATTTAACTTCCGCATCCCCTGCGGGACACCCTTATACTAAACGCAAGTTATGTGCCAAAGCCGCCAAATTGACTAAAATAGTCTTTTATAGATATGTATCTGTATGATATACGGCACTTTGCAAAACTGTTATTCTTTTAGAAAGTTCTCTGCTTGCTTAGAGAAAATCGCTTATCCTGTCCTATAAGCACTACTATAACTCAATTACCTGTCCCCAATACAAGACATTTGGCTTATCGTTGCATCCATTTTGACTTATCATTGCGCTGCTCCCAGTTTCAAAACAAAACAAGCATATTATCACTCAGCGCAATGATGAGTTAAAAATAAAGCCTGTATTGTGCGCATAGTTTAATTTGGCTCAAGTTCATTTATGGCGTGCAAACCAATGTCTTGCACCAATGACTTCTAACACCGAGGAATTTCCTTGGTGATTCCCTCGTTTTCACGAGGGGGTCACGTGGGGATCACGTGGGGGTCACGTGGGGTTTAAGCAAGGAAGCACTTATCCCGCTCTAACTAAACATTAATTTTTAATTTTAACTCATAAACAGGCGAAACAGAAAAGTGAATCTGGAGTTCATATCGCCGATAATAATTATGATATATTACCATCTTTGCAGGCGATATGGACTTCAGCGTCATCTGCTCTGGTTTATTGAAGTCCAAAGAGCCTGTAAATAATTGCTAAGTATAAAGATAGGAATGGCTCTTTGAACTCCAAAACACAGTGCTTTCCTGTTCTGCCCACTCCCTTGCTATTGATACAAGAAGCGTTTTATCTTTTGGGTGGGAGTTTTTTCAAAGGGTTCTTTTTGTTCTATCAGCTTATGCAGCTTAGAGAAAGATGAGACGTTGCTATTAAGGTGCTTGCGGATATCTTCCAGGTGCTTTGCTATAAACTTCTCTGCTTGCACACTGCTCATGTTGGCAATACCGTGCTGTTTATCCAGGATTTCGTAGTTTAAGAAAACTCTGCCAGTAATTAAACCTCCTGATTCCAGCACCAGCGATTCCAGCACGCTTTCGCTCTCATTGAGCTTGGCTTCCAGTTCTTCAGCATAGATATTATCTCCATTGGGGCCGATGATAACGTTTTTGCAACGTCCCTTGATGTACAGGTAGTTCTTCTTCCGTAAGATACCCAGATCACCGGTCATAAAGTAGCCATCGGGGGTAAACACTTGCTCAGTGCGCTCTTTATCACGATAATAGCCCTTCATCACCGTATCGCCCTTAATCTGTATCTCACCAATGCCGGTAACAGGATCAGGATTGTCAATACGCACGTCCAAAGTAGGCAACACGGTACCTGTAGAGCGGAATTTCACCACAGCGGGAGTGCAGCCGGCAATCAGCGGGGAGGTTTCGGTTAAGCCATAGCCTATGGCGTATGGGAAGCCTGCTTCAAAAAGAAAGCGTTCCACTTCTGTGGAAAGCAATGCACCGCCAATACCAAAGAAATGGATGCGTCCGCCAAAGGTCTTCATCAGTTTCTTGCCCGCTACTTTATGCAGAGCTTTGCGCATGAAGGGTACTTTGTATAGCTCTCGCATAGCAAGGCTCTTAGTTAACTGGGGGTGGATTTGCAGCTTAAATATCTTCTCGATAATAAGCGGAACGGTTAAAATCATGGTGGGTTTAATCTTCTGCATGGCGGGGACAAGCACTCTTGCCGTGGGGGGTTTATCCAGATAATACACGCAGGCACCCTGCATCATGGGAATAATAAAGCCAATCGTGCATTCATAGGTATGTGGCAGGGGGAGCACGGAAATAAGGCAATCTGTTTCAATCATCTTCTGGATATGTAGGGTTAGGAACGCATCTATAACGATGTTTTTGTGGCTAAGCATCACGCCTTTGGAGCTTCCTGTAGTGCCGGAAGTGTAGATAATAGCGGCAAGATCGTCTTCTTGTATTTCGAAATCCAGCAAGCCAACCGCTTTTAGGGCTTTGCGTTTCAGTTTGTTGATGTTTTTGCTGCGTTCCTGGATAAAATCAGCAAGCTTAGTAAGGGGAAGATGAGCCTCGATGGGTTCAAAGGAATCCAGATTAACCATTAGGGGGAAAGGCTCAAGCTCGCTGTAGCCAATCTTTTCATACTGTGCGGTGGAAACAAACACCATCTTAGAACCCGAATGACGTAGGATATGCAGGATTTCGTTTACATGAAAATCCACCAAAATAGGCACGACCACGGCACCCATGGAGGTTATCGCCAGATAGGCAATACCCCAATGCGGCATGTTTTGGCTGAGGATGGCAACTCTATCGCCTTTCTGTATGCCAGAATCCAGCATCATAGCTATAAGCTCGGTGATTTGTTGCTCTACTTGAGAGTAGGTTAAGGGTTTATCATCAACCATGGAAAGAGCAGGGCGATTGGGGAAGGCTTCACAAGTGCGGGCAATCATGTCCTTTAGGGTGTAACGTTCAAGTTTTCTCAAAACAACTCCTTATTGGGCTTGGATATTATTAGTTTAACCGTATTAGGTAGTTTATGCAAGTGATAAAAGCATAAGTGCGAGCAATGCAAGGGATTTTAACAACGTGAGTGAACTTTGTTCAAGGGAATATTTCCTCCAACATAGCTTACTCACTATAGCCAAACAATCTAATCTGCAAGCTGCTTCACTTAGAGATTTGTATTACAGCATACTTGCTGGCGGGAATGGTTTTATCTCCATCATTACCATAAACAGGATGATGCTTGCCATAGGGCAGAGTAGCCTCCATCGTCATGATATTGGCTTTTTGGCAATTCGGGAAATAGTCTTCCACCGCAGTTTTAACCGCAGTTTCTAACAGAGCAACAAGAAAGTTATCATTATCAGATTCAAGAGTTACTACTGTTTTAGTGGTGAAATCCCACAAAGTATCAGCATTTGCGGTACTTAACAAGGCGAATTTGGCTTTAATGGTTAGCGAGCCAGAAACTATAGCATAGGATTTTTCCCATTCTTCAATAGAAGTAACTAGCACTGCATCCACACCAAAATGCTGCTTGAAGTTAGATAGAACCGCAGGGTTTATGTTCTCGGTGTCATAAAGCCCCTCATCACGTAACACGCCGAAGGTGGCTTCCACAGGCATGGGGTAATATCCTTTCATGCCGATAGCTTCGGAAAGAGAGCAGGCAAAGTACTCTTTTGCATCTGCTGCGGTGCTTTTATTGATGGGCGGTAGGATTAGAATAGTGGTGGGTGGGTTATCATACATCTTGGGGAAAGCGTTTCTCAGCGTTAACGGAGGAGGGGCACAGGCAGTTATTAGTAAGAGAACGGCTAGTAGCGTTGATGATATTATGGTTCTTCTTTTCATAATAGCTCCCCATCAATCCTTAACGCTATAACGCTGCATCAGAAAATCCATGAAATCTGTGGATTCGCTCCATGCTGCCTTTTCCTTGTTGAAATACACGGTTGCCTCTGCAAGCTTATCATCAGCTAACAGCAACATAGCATAATCGCAGTATAATCCAGGGGGAACAGATATTCCCAGCCTTGCTGATTTGGCAAACACATCTTCCAGACTGGCTTTGTAATTACTAACCGACTTCTGGTCTTGCTTCTTAACGGCTTTGTAATAACTGTGTGAGGTATTTCCATAATACAAATAAGGCGGAGCTACAGTACATGCTGAAATCAAAAACAGCACTACCATCAAGCCTAAGCAATACTTCATGGCATCTTTATCTCATTGGTCTGCCCATTGGTGATAAACAGCTTCTGGGATAGTTGCACACTGCCGTTTACCCGAATCTCTAGAGCATAAGTGCCGGTTTTTAGCTCGAAGATATTGGTCTTTTTCTTTATCTCCAACGGGACAATATTACCATCAAGGCTAACTTCACGTCCTATCGGATCACCCACTAAGCGCAGCATGCCATAATCACCTTTGACAACTGAAGTCTGATTGCTTTTGGAAACACTACAGGCACCAAGCAAAACTAGCACGAGGAGAAAGCTTATTATCCAGTATTTCATTTGACACATCCTCTATTTATTGCTGATATACAGATTTGCCATATCTGCTTCAGCGATGTTGCCCTGAATTACTTTAGCCATAGAAACCTCAGTTAGCTCTGTACCCACTAAGATGCCAGTTATCTGAATCGTGGCGATTTGGGTGCCGGGAAGTTCGATGGGTATCTTGGTTTGGGGATTTATAACTTGTTTGCCACGCTGGTAAACCTTAAATGTATCACCTTCTTTGATACCCTGTTTTAGCCCACCGGAAATGTACACTTCGCTGCCTTCCACACTCAGTACATAGGAACGCCAGGGATCGTTGGCAAGCTTATTTATCAGGTTTTGGATAACGCTGCTGATGGCAGCATCGATGGCTTTGTCGGTAAGGCTTTCATCAAAACCAGCCTGCGAACCCATGCCCAAAACGGTGCCAACTTCGCTGCTCGCTTCGCCAGAGCCTTCCTGACCAAAGATAATCATGCCATTGCGGGTATCCACCAGGCGCAGAGTCACTTTGGCGTAGGCAGTTTGTTTCTTGGTGCGGTCTATTAGTCCAACGTTGCCGCTGGTATTGCGCCCAAACTCGGAAATCGAGCCAAGAATCAGGTAATCAGCAGGAATCTTATAGCTTTCGATATTGGCTATTTGCTGTTCGTTGCTAATTGCCATGTCATCCTGACGCTCAATCAATAAATAGCGATTGGTCATGGCAAGTTTGGTGCTTAAGATATCCGTTGCAGCCTTGGACATCCTTTCTTTGGTATCGCTGCCTTCATTTAAAAAGCTGTTTGCCAAGCGGGATTCGTTGGTGAATCTGCCAATGGCAACTTTCTTCTTCAGGCTTACTGCTTCGTCAACAACGGGTACTGATGTAGCAGGTGTAATAGAGAGAGTTTGTTGCGCCTGTTCGCTCTGAAACTTGGCACATCCGCCCAATAGCAGAAGGCTTAGGCAGAGAATTATAAGGGTGTGCTTCATACGGTAATCCTCCTAAGGTGAAACTTATAAGTTCAGACAGTTTTTGTTGCTACAATTGTCAAGCAAAATCGGAGCTTATTTTCTAAAAAAAAGCCATATATTGAGAAATACATTGAATAGCAACACGGATTTGGCGGATTAAACGGATTCACACAGACATTAGAACAAGGTTAATAACAAAAGCGGTAAAAAAGCAAACAAACTGTTAAATTACTCCAGATTTACCTAAACGAATCCGTGCAAATCCGTTTAATCCGCCAAATCCGTGTTCCTATTAATTTTAGGGTAACGCCGACATCAGGACTAATAACAAAGCTATTTCTTTGCCACACAAGGCAAGGTGCGTTGCACACCCTTCTTTGCCCATTGCTGGTTGCCATACACGTACCACACGCCATTTTCACGATAGAAATAGGAAATCTCTCCGTTATCTTCTGGTTCGTTGTGCACCTCAGTTTCATAGGCAGAGCTAAAGGTGTTTTTAGTATGAGCCACGGCTTTATTATCCTGAATCTCAATGTATAGCACCTCAATATCCAGTAGGCTAAACCGCCCCATATATTCTAACCAGTTAATGTTAAAGTGGTGGGCTATCTTCCCTTTATGTAAGTATTCCGTGTGCAGGTGTTCCAAGATTTCATACATGTTTTTAAGGTTAAAATCTGTGCTGATACTGTATAGAATCTCTCGAATTTCATCTTGAGCCAGTTTATCGCTACTGTCTTGCTTGCAACTGTTTAAGCCAATCCCAAGCACAATAACGATAAGGAATATTATTAGCTTTCTCATGGGGCTTACACTCTGTTCAGCACCGCCAGACATTCTATGTGCCAGGTATTGGGGAACATGTCAAAGCTTTGCAGGCTTTGCAGCTCGTATTTTGTGCTATTAATCAGCAACTTAAGGTCGCGTGCCAGGGTCATAGGTGAGCAGCTTAGATAGATAATCTGCTTAATCCCGCTTTGGATGATGGTTTGGATGCTTTCCTTAGTTGCTCCGCTGCGGGGAGGATCCATAATCAAGGTATCCGGACAGTTCTTTTCCACCAGTTCCGGCAATTCTTCTTCAAACATACCAGTGATAAAGCTAATGTTTTTTATGCCATTCATGGCGGCGTTTTGTTTGGCATCTTCGATAGCTTCGGGAAGTTCTTCCAATAATACCAGGGATTTCACTTCGGCAGCCAGACTCAAGCCGATGGCACCTATTCCGCAGAAGGCATCCAGCACATTGGCATTGGGCTTCATTCTGCTGCGGATGCTATCCATAATCAGCTCCATCGTGCCGATATTTATCTGCCAGAAACTGCGGTAGTTAATCCTAAACTTGGTATTGCTAAGGGTATCGAAGATATAATCTCTTCCAAACAGCACTTTTTCTTCACTGCCAAGGATAATGTTGCCGTGCTCGCGGTTGATATTCTGCACAATTCCCGTGATGGCAGGGAAGTCGTCCGTAAGCTGCTTAACAAGCAAGCCGGAGAAGGGCAGCTTAGCACTGCGGGTAACCAGCACCACCAGTATTTCACTGAGGTCATTAGAACAGCGGAAGCCTATATGCCGCAAGCTACCGGTGTGGCTGCTTTCGTCGTATGCGTCCACCTTAGCCTTCTGACAAAGCTGGATTATCCGCTGGGCAATGGCATCGAACACAGGCGGATGGTTCTGGCAAGCTTCATGTGGCACAATGCGATGCGACCAGCGGGCATAGATGCCGTAGCTAAGCTTTCGGTTTTCGTCTCTGCCCACGGGCATAAATACCTTATTGCGATAGTGCTTAGGCTTTGGAGAGGCAATAGTAGGGTAAATCTTGCTGGGATCTATAAAGTGCGAAAACAAGCCATTTATCAAAGCGTTTTTCTGTTCAATCTGAGCCTGGTAATCCAGCATCAGCCAGTCGCAACCGCCACAGGGTTTATCTCCGCCAAAGGCGTTGCAGCCGGGTTCGGTATAGCTTTCGCCGCGGCTGATATAGCGGCTTACTTTGGCAAAGCTGTGGTCTTTACGTTCGTGGCTAACATACACATCCACAATATCGCCGGGGGCAGTGTAGGGTACAAAGATGGCTTTGCTATCCTGGAAGGCTATGCCAAAGCCACCCATGGCAAGTTTCTCTATCTTTAGTTCAAATAGTTGTTTCACATCATCGCCTGAAGCCTATTAACGCGGGCTTCTAAGGAAGGGTGGGTGGAAAAAAGGGACACCTTGCGTCTGTTGCTTATCTTTGCCAGAGCATAGGAATCGCTGCGTTTCTCTGGGAAGTAGGCAAGGCTGATTTTTTTTAGGGCTTCTATCATTGGCACAGCACCTACAAGATGCGCTGCGCCTGCATCGGCGCGAAACTCCCGAAAGCGGGAATAGGCAGAAATGGGGATATAGGCAAGTAACATTAAGCCGTTCTGCAGCAGCATTACCACCATAAAATAACCAAAATAGCCCAAGCCACCGCCACGGTTATCGCCGCGCAGAGCGTTGTCCAAAGCAAAGGCAATGATACGGGCAAAGAACATCACAAAGGTATTCACAATGCCCATCAGCAGGGTCATGGTAACCATATCGCCAGAGGTGATGTGGCTAAGTTCGTGTCCTGCCACGGCAGCAAGTTCGTCTTCGTTCAGCTTGTCTATAATCCCGCTGGAAAAGGCTATCAGTGCGCTGTTTTGGGATGCACCCGTAGCAAAAGCATTGGCATCGGGCGAGTTATAGATGCCCACTTCTGGGGTTTTGATGCCCTGTGCACTTGCCATAGCGTCTATCGTATTTAGCAGGTATGCAGCCTTGGTATTGGCGTTGCCGGGCTGGATAATCTGGATTTTATAGCTCCATTTTGCCATGGATTTGCTGATCATTAGCGAGATAAACGAGCCACCCATGCCAAATAAGGCGCATATTGTCAATAGTCCCCACAGTCCATCCATCCGTATGCCAAGCAGGTTCACAATGATGCCAATGGCAAACATCACCAACAGGTTGGTTAACAGAAAGATGCCCATGCGTTTTAGAAAAGTCATTTATAGCTCCTTAATATCAGAAAATAACAGCGTCTGCCCTTTGCTACAGGCTTAGCAAAGCCTTGAACAGATCACTAATAGACAAGTTTATCAAATGGCTGTTCAAGGCAAGCAAAATCTTTGCGCCCTTGCAAGCACTGCCCTATCATTGCCCACCCAATGCCCTCCACATGGGCAATGAGTGGGCAATGATAGAGCAATTCAAGCAGGTAGGGTCGCTTATCCGATGCTGCCAGGATGTAGGGTCGCTCTCCTGCGACTAAGATGTAGGGTCGCTCTCCGAAGCGACTAAGATGTAGGGTAGCTTATCCGATGCTGCATATGTGGAAAGGTGGAGAAGTGGAAAAGTGAAAGGGTGAAACAAATGGATAGTCTGAGTTGCACAGCTTGAACTCAAATCTCTTTGCTCTTTTACTCTTTGTTAAATATAATCTTAGCAAGTCTGGAGTCGTTGCCACATTCTTGCACTTCAAGCTTTCCTGCTTATTTTGCTGTGGCAAGGACTTCAGCGATAGATAACAAGAGTGGGCGGCTGATATTACGGTTGGTAGAACGGTGTAGTCCTTCCGCCAGCATAGCACGAGACAGCTACAAAGCAAGTTTATGCCGAAATGACGCCACGCTCAGCACGAGAGAAACCTTATTTTGATTTAAGTGGCTTTTTCTCCTATGGTAGACATTCTGTGATAAGTAAGCCCCTTTTCAGGATGGTGCTTAGGGTTAGTTTCCACTCTGCCCATACAATCTCGTCATGAAAATCTCTTTCGTTAATCATAGATATTAGCGGGGCAAGATAAATAGCACTATATCCTATTGCCAACAAGCATTCACGTACAGCCTCAATGGGCAGATTGACGGCTTTTCCATTCTTCACAGCCAAAATGTAGGCATCGTGAAAATGAAGGTTCGCACCCAGCGGTCCGTGTTCTGATACGCCTTTTAGAGCTTCTCTTAGGTGGACGGCACCATCTGCTATTTCTCTGCGCAACAACGAAGCCCACTGGGGATTATCGTGCAATACTTCCATAAGCCGGATAGGAATATCTATCAGCATCTCTTCCGGAGATTTGTTAAAAGTATTTCCGCTAAAGATAACAGAAAGCATGGTCATGCCTTCATACTTCAGCACTGCCTCGTACAAATCTTCCTTGCTCCCAAAATAGTAGTGCAGCATTACTTGCTTCACACCTGCAAGACTGGCTATAGCCCGGGTTGTTGTCTCTTTAAAGCCATGTTCAGAAAACAATTGGGTAGCTGCCATAAATATCTGACCCGCTGGTGTGCTGGGATCGGGAGGAAGAGGAATATCAATTGCAGCGATATGCGGTTTAACATTGCTGGCTTCCCCTTGATTCGCTTCATTGGGAGAATATTTTAGTATTGATTTGCGTATTCCTGATGTCATAAGTTAGGCCTCCAGCCATAATATACTTGTTAACACAAAAGGAGATTCCTTCTGTGAGACTTTTTCATTTGACACTGTCTTACTAACAAGCTACTCACTTCTGCCTGGAACCCAACTTTTATTTTTACTTTAGAAACATATAATGAATGTATCTATCAACCCGGCATATATGTCAAGTGAGAATAGCATTGTTATGCGAACTAGCTATTGTTTGTTCATTTCTTTTTATCATGGTGTTGCAAGGGATAATGCAGACGGAATAAGCGTAGTTAGCTATAATGCTATATTTCCAATTAATTAGTTTTGCAGATTAACGAATATTCAGTTTGCTTTTCTCTGGGATTCGCTTATGCTGTCTAGTGATAGTGTCAAATGATTATATCATTCGCACGTGTCAAATGATAGTAAGTGTGCTATGCTAAGGTGAATGTCGCTGAATTGCGGGACTTGATGAGATGTTTAGGCGACCTGGTTCTTTGCTTCAAGAACGAAGCGGAGAGAGTTGAATTTTAAAAAGTGAATTTTGGGATTGCAACAATCTTGAGATTAACAAAATGGCAAGGAGACAAAATGAAAACAAGTAAGTTACTTATGCTGGTAACGTTATTTATGTTAACGTTCAGTGCAGCTAATGCACAATCTACAGGTTCTATATGGGGCTATGGTCTGGAAGGTGGCATTGCGGTTGGCGATAATGCCGGTGCAGATGAAGACCTAAGCCCACAAATTCGCGGGTTTTTACAATTAGATATGTCGAAGCAATTGATCACACGCTTTGGCATTAGTTATCTCCCCATTCAAGCAAAGAATGTGTATTCGACGCAAGCCGTGCTTGGTGATGTACGTTTTTTGTTTAGACCTATACAGATGCAATACCTCTCACCTTTTTTATATGCAGGAGCAGGTGCCGTTAAAGATATGGAACATGGCAGCACACCTTTGATGCTAGCCATTCCTTTCGGTGTTGGTTTCCAGACAAAGTTAAGCCCCAAAATGATCTTTGAAGTTAGTGGGGGATATGTATTAGCCGTATCTGATGAATTAGATGAAGGACGTTTGCGTGCCGACAATGATCTGAACAGAATATCCAACAAAAAGCATGATGGTATGTTTAGTCTAACTGCTTCTCTTGTATTTACGAATCCACGTGAAAAGAAAGAACCAGAAGTAGTTATTGTTGCTCCTATAATAGACCCCAAAACCGTTGATACCGATGGTGATGGACTTTATGATGTAGATGAAACAGCCAAATTTAAAACCGACCCCAACAAGAAAGATACTGATGGTGACGGACTTTCGGATGGTGATGAAGTAAACAAATACCGCACCGATCCCTTGATTGCCGATACCGATAAAGATGGTTTATCTGACGGAGCGGAAATTAACCAATACAAAACCGATCCCATGAAAGCAGACACTGATGAAGATGGTTTGAACGATTATGCTGAAGTAATGAACTACCGTACTGATCCGCTAAAAATTGATACCGATGGTGGCGGTTTGAATGACGGAGCCGAAATTAAGGCAGGCAAAAACCCGTTAAATGCCACCGATGACATGGTTGAACCCAAGAAAGTAGAGCCACCCAAACCCGATATGAGCAAGATTGATACCGATGGTGATGGTCTTACTGATATTGAAGAACAGAAGTATCGCACCGATCCCAACAAGAAAGATACCGATGGTGATGGTCTTTCTGATTATGATGAAGTTGTTAAGTATCGCACCGATCCCTTGATTGCCGATACCGATAAAGACGGTTTATCTGATGGCTTGGAAATTAACCAATATGGAACCGATCCCTTGAAAGCAGACACAGATAATGATGGGTTGAACGATTATGCTGAACTTATGACCCACCGCACTGATCCGCTTAACATTGATACAGATGGTGGCGGTCTTAATGACGGTGCCGAAATTAAAGCAGGTAAGAACCCGCTAATTGCCACTGATGATATGAAAGACATGAATGCACCTAAAGTAGTGGAGCCAGTTGTTCCGCCCAAACCTGATATGAGCAAGGTTGATACTGATGGTGATGGTCTTACAGATATGGAAGAAAAGAAGTATGGCACCGATCCCAAAAAGAAAGACACCGATGGTGATGGCATTTCAGATTATGATGAAGTAATGAAATACCGCACCGATCCCTTGGTAGCGGATTCGGATAAAGATGGGATCAATGATGGCTTGGAAATTAACCAATATAAAACCGATCCCATGAAAGCAGACACCGATGGTGATGGCTTGAGTGATTATGCTGAACTGATGACCCACCGTACTGACCCACTTAAAGTTGACACCGATAATGGCGGCATGATCGACGGTGCCGAAATAGCCGCCAAGAAAAACCCCTTAGACCCCAAAGATGACCTGTTAGACATGACCAAGGGTAAGAAAGTAGTGCTGGAAGGCATCATGTTCGAAAGCGCAAAAGCTACTATCAGACCAGAATCCAAAACTATTCTAAACAAAGTATATGAATCACTTGTTGCCAATCCAGATGTAACAGTGATTATCTCTGGGCATACCGATAGCGTTGGCGGAGAAGACAGCAATCGCTCCTTGTCACTACGGAGAGCGCAAGCTGTGAAAGACTGGTTAGTAGCAAAAGGCATTGGTTCTTCGAGAATTAGTGTAATCGGTAAAGGCGAAGCCGAACCCATCGCAAGTAACGACACCTCAGACGGCAGAGCCAAAAACCGCAGGATCGAATTCGAAGTTGAAAAGTAATTGATAAGTAATGAAACCTTCTAAACAAAGGTAGCAAAAAACAGTGATAAATATGAGCGCATCTCCTTCTGGTGTAAAGCTGGAAGAAATGCGCTCTACCCTATATCCAAATTGGGATATATGAAAAGTGTCATAACAATACCGAATCCATAGACCTAAACTTCAGTTAACCAAAAAAAGGAATACAAAATGAATAAAGTAATCTTACTCTTAGTGTTAGCCCTTGCTGTGGGCATCGTTTCTGCACAGAATCCCTTATCCGAAGGACAGTCACAAATCAATGTCGGTGTCGGTTTTTCTAATTGGGGAGTGCCCATTTATTTAGGTTTTGATCATGGCGTCAGCCAGGATATATCTTTGGGGGGAGAAGTCTCTTTCAATTCCTATACGGAAAGATATGAACACAAGGATTACAAACACTCAATCATCGGCTTTTCCGGTAATGGAAACTATCACTTCAATCGGGTTTTGAACATCCCCTCAGACTGGGATTTCTATGCTGGACTGAATATTGGTTTCTATGTGTGGAACTCTCCTACAGACTATCACGGCTCACATACTTCCGGGTTAGGGCTTGGCGGACAGATTGGCGGACGTTACTACTTTACCGATAGCTTTGGTGTAAATCTTGAATTCGGCGGCGGTAATGCCTTTTCCGGTGGCAAGATTGGCGTAACATTTAAAATGTAAACCCGCAGTAACACAAAGCAAGTTAAGCTAATCTCGCACAATAGTGTGCAGCGCATTATGGCAGGTGTTAAGACATTAGGTAACCCTAACAAACAGACTTTACGTGAGCTGGAGTGCTGAGGTACTGGCGTGCTGGAGTGCTGAGGTGCTGGCGTGCTGAGGTGCTGGAGTGCTGGAGTGTTGGGGTGCTGCGCACTGAGTAACTCTTTCTTATCCCACTTTTTTAAAATACTCTATTTGCTCTTTTACTCTTTGTTAAACAATGTCTTAGTGAGTCTGGAGTCGTTGCCACATCTGCGAACTTCAAGCTTACCTGCTTGTTTAGCTGTGGCTAGGACTACAGCGATGGATAGCGAGAATATACTCGCTTGTAACTTCACGCGCCTCGTGTGAAAACAGCCGAGGGCGGCTGTTGTTACAAAACAAACAGGCATCTCACCCGAAAGCAAGATGCCTGTTCTGTATTGGGCTAATTTATGTTTGGATTAATTAACCTTGTAGGATTTGTCGCCTTTTGTGAAGAAAGCGATAATCTGTTTGGCAGCAGCTACACCTGCATTGGTGTTGGCTTCACCGGTCTGAGCACCCATCTTTTTGGGAGTGTAGTAAGTTCTGTCCGGGTACTTTTCCATCAGTTCAGCGGCACAGCCTGGTTCCACATCGCTCACGAAGCGGAATTTCTTCTTCTCGGCGAAGGTTTTTAAGAGGTCGTCTTCGTCGATAACTTCTTTGCGGGCGGTATTTACCAAAGTGGCAGTATCTTTCATCAGCGACAGCAGACTCCAGTTGATAGATTTCTTGGTATCTGCCGTGGCGGGGATATGCAGGGAAATGTAATCACCGGTCTTGAAGATATCTTCCACCTTGGCAAGGGGCTTCACGCCGTCCTTGGTCATAATCTCGTTAGTAAGGTAGGGATCGTAGGCATACACTTCCATGCCGATACCTCTGGCTATTTTGGCGGTATAACGTGCCACAAAGCCATATCCATAAAGCACCAGTTTCTTGCCGCTAAGCTCACTGCCGGCTTTGCCGTTAAACTTTCCACGTGCCATATAAATCATCATGCCAATGGCAAGCTCTGCCACTGCATTAGAGTTCTGACCTGGAGTATTCATGGCGATAACGTTGTGTGCGGTTGCAGCTTTCAGGTCTATGTTATCATAGCCTGCGCCTGCACGCACTACAAGTTTCAGCTTGGGTGCAGCAGCAAGGGCTGCTTCATCAATAATGTCGCTGCGGATAATCACCGCTTCGGCATCTGCCAAAGCGACGTGCAGCTCTTTCACATCTGTGTAGTTTTCCAAGAATGAGTAGGCATATTTGGCATTGTCTAGCTCTTCCTTAATCTTTTGCGCAGCCTCGGCAGCAAAAGGTTTTTCGGTGGCGATTAGGACTTTAGGCATTGTAGTCTCCTTTTTTAGGTTGTTTATATTTTTAGGTGTTGAAGTACTGGTGTGTTGGTGTGTTGCGTAGTTCATTTCTTAACTTGCTTTGCTTTTAGGTGGCGAATTAACCCACCAACTAAGCCTTGTACTTTATGCGTTTTAGCCAGTAGTAAATTCATCTGTTCGTCATTGAAGTAATGCAGATCATGCGCAACATAAAGCAAAGATTCCACTTCCATCGACGAACGAAACGAGTAAGATAAAAATATAAGGAATGACTTATTGGAACCGCTGCCAAAACCTTCTGCAATGTTAGACATTATCGAAACTGCTGCACGTTGAATCTGGTCTTTAAATCCATAATCTCGCTTACAAACATCTTCATTACACATCTTGTACACTTCTGTAACCAGTGCTCTTGCTTCCTGCCATGCGATCATATCTTTAAACGATTTAAATAACACTAAACTCTCCTATGCTGCACGCGCCAGCACATCAACACACCAGAACACCAGCACGTCAACATACTAGCACCTTGTCTTAATTCCCAAAAATGCCTAGTAATACACCCGCTGCCACGGCAGAGCCAACTACTCCCGCTACATTGGGAGCCATGGCATGCATCAGCAAGTAATTAGTGCGGTCATATTGTTGTCCCACAACCTGCGAAACACGTGCGGAAGCAGGAACGGCGGATACTCCAGCATTGCCGATAAGAGGATTAATCTTGTTCTTGCTAAAGAGGTTCATAATCTTGGCGAAGATTATGCCTGTGGCGGTAGCTACAGAAAAGGCAGCAGCACCCATCACGAATATCTTGATGGTGGAAGGAGTAAGGAACACATCTGCTGTGGTCTTTGCCCCTACTGTTACTCCGATTAGAACAGTTACCACGTCTATTAAGACGGTTCTTGCAGATTGGGCAAGACGCTCTGTAACTCCGCTTTCTTTCAGTAAATTTCCCATAAACAGCATTGCGAGTAAAACTACGCTACCGGGAGAGATGAAGGTGGTTACCACGAAGGCAACCAGCGGGAAGATAATCTTTTCCTTCTTGGTAACTACGCGCAGGGCTTTCATGTGAATAACCCGCTCTTTCTTGGTGGTAAGCAGACGCATAATAGGGGGCTGAATAACAGGAACTAATGCCATGTAAGAATATGCTGCCAAAGCGATTGAGCCAAGCAGATGCGGAGCCAGTTTTGAGGCAAGGAAGATGGAGGTAGGTCCGTCTGCTCCGCCGATTATCCCGATGGATGCAGCTTCCATGATGTTAAATCCCATCAAGATGCTGCCCATGAAGGTGGCAAAGATGCCGAACTGTGCCGCCGCTCCCAATAATATCAGTCGCGGATTGGCTATTAGAGTGGAGAAATCGGTCATTGCCCCAATCCCTAAGAAGATGAGGGATGGATAGATACCTTTGTTTACTCCAAAGTAGAGGTAGGATAACACAGAGCCTTGGTCGGTTACGCCCAGTCCTTGCTCTGATACACCCGGGATATTACCCACAACAATGCCAAAGCCTATTGGCACAAGCAGTAAAGGTTCAAATTCCTTGGTTATTCCCAAATAGATGAACACCAGTCCCGCAACAATCATCACCAGACTTCCCCAAGTGACATTCAGAAAGCCGGTGGTTTGAATGAATTGGTTTAATTCAGCCATTTGCTAATCCTCAAACTCTATCAAGGCATCGCCTTCCTGAACGAGGTCGCCCTTGCTTACGTATATCTTTTTCACTCGCCCGGAACTGTTGCAATGTATCTCGGATTCCATCTTCATGGCTTCCAGAATAAGGGCAAGGTCGCCTTCTTTCAGGTAACTACCGACGCTGGTTTTCACTTCGATGATAGAACCTGGAATGGGGGCTTTTAGTATCTTTTCAACAGAGCTAATGCTGGCTTCGCTGGGCACGGATGCCGCTGCCCGCACTGGTTTAGCTACGGTTGTTTTTACATCCACTCCTGCCAGGGTCATCATCAAATCGCCTTCTTGTATGGGAGAGCGTTCTTTCACATAAATCTTACCGATGGTGGCATCGAAGGGAGAGGCTATTTCGGATTGCATCTTCATAGCTTCCAACACAATAATGGTCTGTCCTTTCTTAACTGCCTGTCCTTCGCTAACGGGGATAGAGACTATCACGCCGGGAATGGGAGCTTTAATCTCGCCACTTCCGGGTTCTAAGCCGCTGAAAAAGGTAGGAGCCATGGGAACAGCTCTTTCCTGGTTTGCAAGCTTGGGAACACTGGCTGCTTTTTCCTCTTCTATCTGCACCAAATAGTCTGTGCCGTTGATGTTTATCTTGGCATGTGTGGGGCTATATTCCACTATTTTGGCGTCGTATTTCTCGTTATTTATCGTCAATTTATAGGTTTTCATTTTATCTCCTCTTGCTTCCCATTTCTCTATTCGGCATGCTAAGCACTGCGCTTGCACGCCACTGGTTTGTGGGAGTTCTGCGATAGGTAAGCACCAAACGGCGTCTTTCATCGATGGATTGCTGGTGGATGTGTAGGGCAGCGATAGCCGCCACAATCACGTTGCGGTCTAGGCTTGCATTAACATTTTTTACCTTGCCTTTGGCATCGATGCTAATATCTGCTTGCTTAATCTTTGGGGGGCGGTTCAAATGCACAAGCTGGCTAATAACAATGCTGGTAACCAGTAGGGCGAGGAACACGGTAAGCATCCCCACCATAGTTACGCTGAAACCATAGCTAACGCTATTATCCACAAACTCTTGGTGTAGCTTATTTATTTGTTGAGGAGTAAAGCTCAATGCCTGTAGGGAATTATGATCCCATTTGCGGGATATGGCGTCTGGCAGTTCCAGCATCAGTTTAAGTTTTTTAATTGGCATGCTTAAGGTTGCCGAAACCTCGCTAAGCGTGGATAGCTCCGTAAAGTTATAAACGCTGTATTGCTGTGCCAACAAGGCTCTATAAGGAGCTATGCCGAGCTTTCTGAGGGTCATAGAATCCAGTTTCTTGTTTGCTGGTTCCATGCCGAGATAGCTCTTCCAACGGGAAAAATCCGCAATAAGCAGCTTTTTTGCCACTTCTTCCAGCGTATTTGTATCTTTGAAACCGTATTCTGAAGCTATTTCTTTCTCTCGTTGCAGCATAACGCTATCCGAGACAGCTTGTTGCACTATCTCCGCAGCGTCCGTGGTTTGGGCATTTAAGCCAGCCCAACTTAAGCAGGCGATTATTAGTATCAGGCAATATTTATACATCATCCACCCGCTATAAAGGCATGTTTCCGTGCTTTCTGGGAGGGATACTATCCTTCTTATTGGCAAGCATTTCCAAAGCTCTCACCAAACGGAATCTCGTCTGTGCCGGCTCTATCACAGAATCTATAAATCCCCGTTCCGCAGCATTATAGGGGTTAGTAAACTTATCACGATATTCTTCCTCACGGGCAAGCAGAGCAGCCTTAGGATCTTCCGATGCCATAGCTTCTTTACGGAAGATTACTTCCACTGCGCCTTTGGGACCCATAACTGCTATCTCCGCAGAGGGCCAGGCATAAACCAAATCTGCACGCATATGCCTACTATTCATCACACAATATGCGCCGCCATAGGCTTTACGCACGATCACGGTTATCTTGGGCACCGTTGCTTCCGCAAAGGCATACAGTAATTTAGCTCCGTTGCGAATGATGCCATTATGCTCTTGAGCCGTACCGGGCAAGAACCCGGGCACATCTTCCAACACGACCAAAGGAATATTGAAAGCATCGCAAAAGCGTACAAACCTCGCTGCCTTTATCGAAGCGTCAATATCCAAAACCCCTGCCAACACCTTAGGCTGATTAGCTACAATCCCGATTGAATGTCCATTTAGGCGGGCAAAACCCACCACCATGTTCTGGGCAAAGTTGCTCATCACCTGCAAAAACTCTCCATCATCCACGATGGGATGGATTAGATCCAGCATGTCATAGGGTTTATTGGGGTTATCTGGTATCAAGTCATTCAAAATATCACAGCTACGGTTTATCGGATCGGTGGTAGGAATACAGGGCGGGTCTTCCATATTATTGGAAGGCAGATAGCTAAGCAGCATCTTAATCAGCAGCATGGTCTCTTCTTCGTTGTTAGAGATGAAGTGCGCCACACCGCTTTTACTGGCGTGAATCTTCGCTCCGCCCAAGTCATCGATGGAAACCGTCTCGTTAAGCACTGTTTTTACCACCTTGGGACCCGTTACGAACATATAGCTATTGTTCTTCTCCATAATCACAAAGTCTGTAATTGCAGGAGAATACACCGCTCCACCCGCACAGGGACCAAGTATGGCAGAAATCTGAGGAATAACTCCGCTCGCCATCACATTGCGCCAGAATATTTCGGCATAGCCTGCCAGGGCATCCACACCTTCCTGAATGCGCGCTCCGCCGGAATCGTTAAGCCCAATTAAAGGACTGCCATTTCTCAGCGACATATCCATGATTTTGCATATCTTTTCCGCATAGGTTTTGGAAAGCGAACCCCCAAACACCGTGAAATCCTGTGCAAAGATGTACACCATCCGCTCGTTGATGGTTGCACTTCCCGTAACCACGCCATCGCCGGGATGAATAAACTCTTCCATCCCGAAATTGGTGCATTGATGGGTTACAAACATGTCGAATTCTTCAAAACTATCGGGATCCACCAATAAGGCAATGCGTTCCCGTGCAGTAAGTTTACCTTTTGCATGCTGTTCGGCGATGCGTTTTTCTCCGCCTCCCAAGAGGGCAGCGGCACGTTTTGCCTTCAGTTTATCCAAGGCTTTTTGGTTAGCCATGTGCTTTCTTCCTTATATCTTATCTTTGTTAATATCAATTCTCAGCCATTGTCATTATTTGTATCGCTGCTTTTTAGTAAAGGGAAATCTTCTTGTATCTGGAGTAATGCTTTTAACGCGGAGATAGCCTCCTTGGAACAAGCTCAGGTGAATCCCACGTGATTCCGACGTGAAGCCCACGTAAGCACGTGGGAATCGTGTGGCAAATACTTGTGTGATACAATAGATTGCAGCATGGATAAAGTGAGCTGGAATCGGCAAAGCAAGAGCTTATATTTTGCTTGACCTAAATAGCAATGTTAGTTGTGATAGTTTTAATGAAGTTATACACTTAAACATACAGGAAAAAAGGAGACAATTATGAAACAACTTGTTGGGTTGCTACTGCTGCTTGCATTGTGTGGCATGCTTGCTGCAACGGACATTAGGCTTGCAGTGGGCTTGGATACTGCCGGTGAAACGGTAGGGAAAGATGAAGGATTTATAATTGGTTTTAGCGATAAAACAGCAGCTACATTTTCTGCGCAAATCGCAAACAAGTATAAGAACTTAGGATATGGTTTTGGTGTGGATTATCAGAGCACAAGAGAGTGCATTGAAACTCCTGGCGGCTGGCGTAGTGGTATTGGCGAACATTATTTTGTACCTGTCTATGGATTGCTAAGCTACAACTTTCCAAGTACAGATAATATCTCCACTGAAGTACTTATGCAATTGGGCTATAGCTTTACTTCTATGGAGTTTCAATACTATGATGACGACGAAAGATACTCCGTGAAAGATGGGATGTTTACCGGAGTCGGCTTTGGGATTAACTATAAACAGTTTTCTGTTAATGCGTTGTACAGGGTGAATTACATGAAGACAAAAAAAGAGGATTATTATAACAACGCTTGGGAAACAGACTATGAAAATGATAATCAAACACGTCAGTTTAATGTGTCCTTGGGTTATCGTTTCGGGCTAAAACTGCCTTAATAACCTGAGTGCAGATAGGCGGGAGAGATGTATGTTGCGTTGCTGCGGCTCTACTCAATAATCAGTAATTTGCGTAATATTTCACCATCTTCCATTATAAGCTTGTAAAAGTAAATTCCACTACCACAGACTCTTCCGTGCCTGTCTTTGCCATCCCAATGAGTGTTTCCTGATTGAAGATTATAAAAACGCACTACTTCCTGTTCTAACACATTGGTGATTATCAAATACGTTTCGCTGTCATCCTTGGCTCCATACTCGAAGCTGCAAGTTCCGCCTATTTCCATGGGATTGGGGGATGCTTCTCCCAGCCAGTAATCACCGTCTAAAGAGGAACTTTGATGGTTTGATGTTTGGGGGGCGGTGAAAGGGGTGCAGCTTGCCAAAAGAAGGCATAAGCATAGACTCAGAGCGGCGTAGGGCAAGAACATAGTGTGTTTCATAATTCCTCCCTAGTTTGGCAAAGGGTCTTTCTAACGGCTGTTGCTGATTTCATTGTAAATCTCCATGAAGTTTACTGAAAAGCCATAGTGGCTAATCTTTTTGTCTGCTTTTAAGCTTCCTCCGGGGAAGAAAGAATAGTTGTAAACCGCTGAGATATAATCACGATAATGCGCATTGATGCCGATTCCATAAGTAATGCCTTTGATATTGCCTGCTTCGTCATTGTGATAGCCCAAGCGTAAGAATGCGGTGTCGAGCATGCCAAATTCGCTACCGATGCCTTTTAGCATTGGGTCGTCTGCATATTCGTCTATCACGCCGTATAACAGCCTTGCGCTATATAGGTTTTTCGCAAAAGCACCCGTACCCTTGCCAGTAACGTAGTACGGGTTATCTTTGCTGAGGGAGAGTGATAAGCCCATGTTCAAGCGTTGGTATATAAGCTCGGAACTGGTGGTATCAATGTAGTTTATATCACTGCTAAAGGCGTTAAAGTAAGAAAGACCTACGGCAGATTCAAGAGTTAAATCAGGCTTTAGAGAGTGCTTTGTTCTGGCAAGAAAGCCTAGGTTTGTGCTGCTTGCTTTGGCAGGTTCTGGTAGATATGAGGGGATTATATCACTTGTATTGCGAATAATGTTCATGCCAAAGGCTAAGTCCGTATTTTTGGGCAAAACCACTTGATCCTGCTTCACTAACCTTAAAGCCTCAAATAGGTTTAGCGATATGCCATAAGTGTTTGATCGGTCACTTATGTAATAATGTGAAACGGTATATCCATCAGCGGTAAAGCTAAACTCTCCATAATCTATATCGCTACTGTAGCTTGAAGACTGTGGGTATAAATAAGGAAGTAGCAAAGCAATGCCGTGGTAGGAAACACTGTATAGAGCAGCTTGATATTCTAAGTCATCAGAGTTTGTATCAACATCATGCATGAAGACATAAGCACTTTGAGAATAGCTGAATCCCTCGTGTAAAGACGGAAAAGCCGGATTGTCATAAGCATTAAGCGGGTCGTTATGCCAGTAGTTTACCACTCCAACGGGACTGCCTCCCATCGCCTTGTTGATGGCAGATGGTTCAAAACCATTGCAGGCAAGCGCATAATGAGAAACAGAATTCAATGCTCCCAGAGAGAAGAGCAGCAGAGCTAATATAGCAAACACTTTGTACATTATGTAACCCCTTTATTGATTCAATCCACATGAACATTGACCATAGAATATTGTCAATAGATATTTGATGCAAATGCTTAGAAAGCAATCCTTCCTTGACAAAGTGCATATTATGCTTTAGCTTACTATATGTAAACACGGAATTTCGGGAGGAAATATGCTTACTGACTTAGAAATTGCACAGCAAACCAAGATGCTGCATATTGATGAAATAGCTGCCAAAATCGGGCTGAACCCAAGTGATGTTGACCACTATGGAGAATACAAAGCGAAGATTAGATATTCTACAATGAAGAGATTCGAGGATAATCCTTATGGTAAGCTAATACTGGTTTCAGCAATTACACCCACTCCCGCAGGCGAGGGGAAAACTACGGTTTCTATTGGGCTTGCGCAGGCTTTGAACCAGTTGCAGAAAAAAGCTATCGTGGCAATACGCGAGCCTTCTTTGGGTCCAATATTTGGCATTAAGGGCGGCGCAGCAGGCGGTGGCTATTCACAAGTGCTGCCGATGGAGGATATTAACCTGCATTTCACGGGTGATTTCCATGCCGTTACGGTGGCTAACAATACGATTGCCGCATTGCTGGACAACCACATTTATTTTGATAATGCACTGCACATAGACCCTCGCAGGCTTACCTGGAGGCGGGTTGTGGATGTGAATGACCGTATGCTGCGTAAGATTGTGATTGGTTTGGGCGGTAGCAAACAAGGCTTTCCTCGTGAAGATGGATTCGATATAACTCCCGCCAGCGAGATTATGGCTATCCTCTGCCTTTCCAATAACATGGATGATCTGAAAGAGCGCATTGGCAAGATAACGGTTGGCTTTACCTATTCCGGTGAACCTGTAAGTGTGCATCAGCTCGGCTATGAAGGAGCTATCTCGGCACTACTAAAAGATGCACTGAAACCAAACATTGTGCAGACTACAGAAAACACTCCGGCTTTCATACATGGAGGACCCTTTGCCAATATAGCACAAGGAGCAAATAGCATTCTTGCCACGAAAACAGCCTTGCGCCTGAGTGATTATGTGGTTACAGAAGCGGGATTTGGCTTTGATTTGGGGGCTGAGAAGTTCTTTGATCTGGTGTGTAAATACGGTGATTTCTGTACTGATGCGGTGGTGCTGGTGGCAACTATCAGAGCAATTAAGATGCATGGCGGAGTTAAACTAAAAGAGCTGGCAACTCCGGATATTAAAGCGGTTACAGAAGGCTTGGTGAATCTGGCAAAACATCTGGAAAACATCAATAAGTTCGGCATGAAATCCATCGTAGCGATCAATCGCTTTCCCACCGATACCGATGAAGAGATACAGGTTGTGGTGGATTTTGTGAAGGAGAGCGGTTTTGAGGTCAGCGTGGTGGAGTATCACAGCAAGGGTGGTGCCGGCGGACTTGAACTTGCCGAAAAGGTTATCGGGATGGTGGATATGGATATGTGCCGCTATCATGGGCTGTATGACTGGAATAGCCCCGTGGAAGATAAGATATTTACCATTGCCTCAGAGATTTACGGTGCTGTTAAAGTGGATTATACCGCTGATGCCAAGGCAGACCTGAAAAAGATTAAGAAATACGGTTTCGATAAACTGCCCATCTGTGTGGCTAAAACACAGAAATCACTATCTGACAATCCGGAGCTTATCGGGCGTCCCAAGGATTTCCTTGTAACTGTTCGGGAGATTATCATCGCCAGCGGAGCAGGCTTCCTTGTTCCAATAACCGGTGAAATTATGCGTATGCCGGGCTTGCCCAAGCATCCCTCTGCGGAAGTTATTGATGTGGAATCCGACGGTAATATCAGCGGATTGTTTTAGAATATCAAGCTTATTACAATACAAAGTAAAGCCCCGAACCAAGGTTCGGGGCTTTCGTTTAAGTGATAGCTAACCTGTTAGCCTGCTAACCTGCTAACCTGCTAACCTGTTAACCTGCTAACCTGTTAACCTGTTAACCTGCTAACCTGCTAACCTGCTAACCTGCTAACCTGTTAACCTGCTAACCTGTTAACCTGCTAACCTGCTAACCTGCTAACCTGCTAACCTGTTAACCTGCTAACCTGTTACTTCATCATGATCATTTTCTTAGTGGAGCTATACTTGCCTGCATTCATCTTGAAGAAATAGACGCCACTAGAAACGGGACGATTGTTGTTGTCCAAGCCTTTCCATACTTCGCTGTAAGTACCGGTAGCTTTGATGTCGTTGACCAAAGTCTTAACAAGCTGACCTTTTACATTGTATATCTCAAGGCGAACGGGGGTGTTTTCTTTCACACTGTATTTGATGGTGGTTTCCGGATTGAAGGGATTGGGATAGTTGCCCAACAGTGCGGTTGCAACCACAGGAACAGTGATATCACTATTCGGTACGCCACCGCCATTGCCATGTATAGAAACATCATCAACCAAGAAGATGAACTGATCGTTGGATACGCAGCGGATACCAACCCAGATGTTTTGTCCATCATAGGCAGAGAGGTCGAACACGTATTCTGTCCATTCTGCAGGAACTACAATGGGTGTGGGACCGGACACTATATTAGTGAAAGATTGGATATGTAAGCCTGCCAATGTTGAGACAGCAACCTGGAAACTCTCTAAAAAGGCAGGATCGAAGCTCTTTGCATAGAACTTGATAGCACTGTCTGTACCAAGCAGCAAGTGGGGAGTAACCATCCAGTCATTATTAGGAGGAGAAGTTGCTGCAAAGCAAGCAGCTACTTTTGCTCCGCCGTGAGGTACTAAAGATGTAACAGCGGGAACAGTGTTTGCAGGATTGAAGATAATGTATGCCATGGCAGCACCGGAGTTCGGGAATTCTGTGCCAGTAATGCCATAAGTTGCGGAGAGGTCTCTATCGAACAAAGCCCACGGAGCAAAGGCAAGAGCGAAATCATCATAACCCTCAAAGCCATCTGTGAAGAAGGCAGGGGCAAGCTGAACGTTAACCATTGCATCTGCTGTTACGATAGCAGATTCACCAAAGTTATGCACCGCTAAGACACCATATACATACTGTCCATTGGGAACATTGGCTTGAGTATAGGTGACAGTGGCAGGATTGGTAATCGTGGAGATTAACACGGCATCACGATACACCTTGAAACCGGTAAGAGTAGCACCAGCAGGGGCTGTCCAGTTCAAGGTTACACTGCTGCTCACAACGGTAGCACTAAGGTTTGTGGGAGGTGCAGGAGGATCCAAAGTAGTTATCGTAATGGGTCCTGCGGGAACAGATTCGCCACCAGAATAATAGGCGGTTACAGAGTAAGCATTTTCACCAGCAGCCACGGCTAAATCATCATACATAAAAGTGTCAGGGTCGCTAATGGTGCTTAGTAATGTAGCGTTACGATATACCTTGTACCCAAGCAAAGCTCTTGTCGGCTCTACAATTGGGTCTCTAGAGATATTGGGGTTTACGAGTGCACGGGTAGCAGTAGCGGGCACATATGCCACTTCAGGATAGCTCTTTGCAACAGCAGGAGCACCAACGAACACATCATCTACAAAGAAAATGAACGCATCATGCGACACGCACTGAATACCAACTTTTACAGATTGCCCTGCATAGGCATCGAGGGCGTAAGTGTATTCAGTCCAATCAGCAGGAGTTTCAACATAAGATGCGCCACTGATGATAGTGAAGTTGGCTGGAATTGTCCCGGTAGTGGAAATACCAACCTTGAAACGTTCCATACCATATTGTACGGTATAAGAATGTGCCCAGAACTTCAGTACATTGCCTGCAACAACGGGGATGGAAGGGCTGATGAGCCAATCGTTGTTGGGAGGTGTGGTGGAGGCAAAGCTGGCAGCCATCTTGTTTCCAGAATGAGTTGGCGTATTTGTTACAGCAGGGGTTGCGTTACTGGGATTGAAGATTATGTAGGCTTGGGCGGCAAAAGCATTTAGCCATGTAATGCCGGTCATACCATAGGTGGTGCTCAAGTCCACATCAACCAATGTCCAAGGGGCAAAGTTAATAGCGAAATCATCATAGGTTTCAAACCCATCCGTGAAGTTATTCACTATTGGAGGTGCACCAGGAGCATCCCAAGTTAGATGCACATTGTTGTAGCCTTCAACCGTGCCTGCAAGATTAGCAGGAGGAAACATATCAGCAATAGTAACCTGCACGGGACCAGCCGGCTCGGAATCTCCACCATCATAAACTGCTACCAAGGTATAAGAATAGTTACCTACAGCAAGGTCCATATCAGTGTAGATAAGGGTAGCAGTATTAGTAATAGTGCTTAAGAGAGTTCCATCGCGATACAGTTTGTAGCCTAGGAAATCACGAGCAACAACCTGTGGGGCTATCCAGGTAAGAACTACATCGTTGTCATCAACAACGCTGCCAGCGAAGTTCTGGGGCGGGTTGATAACATCAACAAATTCAATAATGCTGAATGAATCCAAGTATAAGTAGTTCATGTTCATGTTGCTGTGACCTTGGAAACCTAGATAGTAATTACTCGTAGTAGTCACTGGAATAATTACTTCCGCCAAAGCATAAGTAATGCTGTTGATATTCAGATTTTCGAACACCAAATCAGTAAATGCTTCTGTGGTGGGAGCGGTACCCAAGTAAACAGACAATTTCTCAGGGGTAGTGGCACTATTAGCACGATAATAGAATTTGGCTTTATAGACTAAGCCACCGGTTAAATGTAATGCCGGGGTTACCAACCAGTCATTCATGGCTAAAGAGGAATTGAAACGGCAACGCATGGCATTGGCTCCAGCTTGGGACCCGCTGCCTATGCTTTCCCATGTGTAAGCATCCTGATTGGCGTTTATAGTAGTCCAACCCAATGCGAGCGTAGGAGGAGTTACATTATCAAACCCCTGAGTATACGGATATGTGGTAACAGTGGGGTCTGCAAGGGTGGTAAAACTCCAGATAGGGCAGTCGAGTGCATCACCATGTAGATTAAAGGGAACTATTTTCCAATAATAAGTGGTGCTGTAAGCAAAATCATTTGTCTCAAATGTATTCTCAGTTTGGCTGGTGCCATTAACTATGTTAGTGGCATCAAGATCGGTGCCGAGAAACACTTTGTAGCCATCTGTTATGCCACCGCCAACCGACCAAGAGAGGCTTGTTCCGATGGGAGTGTTTATAGCTTCATTAGCAGGATATGGATTTTGAGCGGCTAAAGGTGGTTCACCTGCTGGGGGAGGAGTAAAAGGAAAGGTAAGACCTTCTGCAG
>JAQUJJ010000375.1 GCA_028681035.1 Candidatus Cloacimonadota bacterium | reverse complement strand
AATCGTAGCGGATGATTATGGGCTTGCCAATATGCTCCATCAAAGCGATGTGCCAGTAGAGCAGTTTATTGAAGACTATGCCTTCGCTGCGGATAGACTTGCGTTCGGTGGCTAACATCATGAAGTTTAGTCTGTCCGGCCTGACCAGCCGATCCTGAGGTAGTGGAGCGGAGCTAAATACCTCCCAGGGTTTCTTGCCTTCCAGTCCACTGTGTTCATTCTCACCATAAATGTATCTGATATAGAAACCGATCATCTGCATCGTTTCCTCAATAGTTGGCGGCTGCGATTTAAACAAGGCCTTTGCCCACTTCTCGTTACGCATCAAGGTGGCTGGTTTATCGGCTATACTGGCTCCCCGGAAGCTGGAGATGAAGCGTTCAAACTGTTCCTGGAAGGTTCTGAAGAAGCGTTCTATCACTTTGGCTTTGGCATTGTAGCTCTCGGCAAAGTGAGCTTCTATACCCAACTTAGGGAAGACCCCACCCAGTTCAAGCTCCAGATCGTGACCTTCCCAGGTCTCATGAAATAGCTTCGATTTGAATGCCTTGCCATTATCGAGATAGACGGCTTCTGGCAGAGCACCCCAATTGAGGAAGGCGTTGCGGAATGCCGTTTGAATGTGTTGGCTGTCTTCAGTGAAGGCGAGTGAGGCCCCTACCGGGTATCTGGATGCCCAATCCAAGACCATGATCATGGTCATGCGTTGAGCCTTACCGGTTTGAGGATTGAGAATATCAAAGGCCAGAGTATGTCCGTCAGCTACCCAGACTTGACCCACTCTCAGCAAGCGAGAATCACGATGGATGGTCTTGACTATGTGTTCGGCAACGTATTTGCTGCCTTTTCTGGCTTGCTCCCAGATCGCCAGATGATCATTCCGCCATTCGGTACACCAGCGTCTCAGAGTTGGCTTGCTGGTGGGTGATTCGTAATAGCCCAGCCTGGCCTGCGACTTGAGCATGTTTATGGCAGACCCGATGGTGATCTGATTGGGATGCAGCAGAATGCTCAGCAGCACCTTGGTCTCTGTCTCGCTTACTTTCCGGTTGTGATTAAGGTTCTTACCCTTGTGCAGGAGAGCGAACATGTCCTGATTGGACTTGGCATACTGGTCGATCCAGAGCCGGAATGCTCGTTCCTGGCGTTCTCCTCTAATCTGGTATAGCTCTGGCACCAATTGACCGCTGTTGTATTCTTGAACTATCTGCTTCCACTCTTCTACCTTGGAACTGCATACCGCTAACCTCCGAATCACAAGGTTACAGAAATATCCCAAGAGCTTGGCTTCTCTCTCATATTGGAGTGGAAGATGTTCTCGAGGGCTAAGATCGATGTAATCCGACTCACCGCTTATCAGAGCAGGTTGCTGATCTTGATCCGGGCTCTCAATGCTTGCCTTCGGCTCCTCTTCCTTATATACGGGAGGAGTTGCCTGTAGCTTTAGTTGATTGCCTATTAGTTCACTTATTCGAGGGAATTTTCCCCGATCAGCAAAGTGCTCTTCATAGAACACAGCGTATTCTTCAGGCGTAATATCATAAGGATGCATAATAATTACCATCCTCTGCAGTTGCGCTGCGATATTTATAGATCAAGGCGCTATTGTGCATTTTACCATCTACTAGGGTGGCGACTTCAATAAACTCGGCTGGCACCAGGCCATTAAGTTCACAGTCTGCCATCTCCAGCTTATAGATGTTCGGGTCGGTCAGCAGGAAGGCCTTCATGACCTTACTGCTGCCTTGTTTGATCTGCTGCTTCTGCACCATGATCTGGCTTCTCTTCACGTATCTCCATACGGTCCGGGATGAGCAGTTCATTAACTGCGCTACCCGCTCTACGGTCAGCCAGACCGCTCTAATTTTCCGCTTGCTCATCTTCAGCCTTCTCCAATAAAATTCGGTTACCGATAATAGCACTGTGACAGCCCCACCATGATGATGTGTCACGGTGGTCGGCTCATCTGTCACAGTGGTGGGTAAATCCGGCACCACTGTGACAGTTTCTCTGCCATTTTTGCTGTCACAGTGCTCAAAGTATCTACTGATCAGCATCGGCGGCTTTTTTCCCTGATTGGGGAGCACTGTGACACCTGTCACAGTGGTCGGGTTGTCACAGTGGTCGTCCTTGACCACCATCTTCTCAGCTTCGTAACTGGTCGCTTTCATAAGGGCCTCCATATAGTTATTGTTGGTTGCTACGTTACTGAACTGCAATAACTTGGGAAGTCCTTTCTGCGCTATTTGACCAGTCTTGTAAAACTTCTGATCCCAGCGGAAGAATCCGCCGCCGAAACACACTATGTAATTTAGTCTTGACATAAAAGTTAGGAAATTTACATTGACTACGGATGCACTATATTACCCATACGGTGATAGGTCAATGAAAATATTGACCAAAGGAGGATCAATGAACCCTGAAGATATTGGCATGAGGCTTGGAATGCTGATTAAATCGATGAATTTGAAGCAGTACCAGTTCAATAAAAAGTTTGGTATCTCTGCTAATTCATTGGATCG
>JAQUJJ010000016.1 GCA_028681035.1 Candidatus Cloacimonadota bacterium | reverse complement strand
ACGTTATTAAGCAAGCAGGCAAGATGCCCGCTAAGACCAGTACAGGCGAGCCGCCTGTAGCTCCTGTGTGTAAGACGCCTGTAGCTCCTGTGTGTAAGACGCCTGTAGCTCCTGTGTGTAAGACGCCTGTAGCTCCTGTGTGTAAGACGCCTGTAGCTCCTGTGTGTAAGACGCCTGTAGCTCCTGTGTGTAAGAAGCCTGCAGCTCCAGAATACTAAAACACACAGAAACCTTGACAAGCTAAGCCCTTCCAAATACCGTGGCAAATTAGATAAATAATGGGAGATCTGCGCATGGATACACTGTTTTCCGGCTTGCTCGGCTTTCAGTTTCAGCAAGTGATTATGATAGTAATCGGCTTAGTGCTAATATGGTTGGCAATCCGCTTTAAATACGAGCCTACGCTGCTTTTGCCAATAGGTTTTGGTACCATTTTGGCGAACATCCCCTTTTCGGCGGCTATTGGTGAGCACGGTCCCTTAAGTATATTATTCAAAGCTGGTATAGACACAGAGCTGTTTCCCCTGCTAATCTTTATTGCCATAGGTGCGATGATAGATTTCACTCCCTTGCTAAAGAATCCTTTTATGTTATTGTTTGGTGCAGCGGCGCAGGTTGGCATCTTTGTAACCATTATCCTAGCAGCGGTGATGGGCTTTCCTATTAGGGAAGCTGCTAGTATCGGCGTTATCGGTGCCGCAGATGGGCCTACCTCTATATACGTAGCAAACCGTTTTGCGCCAAATCTGTTGGGACCTATCTCGGTGGCGGCATATTCCTATATGGCTTTGGTGCCTATAATTCAGCCTCCTGTTATACGGCTGCTTACTTCCAAAAAGGAACGGCAAATCCGCATGGATTACCACTCTGGTGATGTATCCCCCATTGTTAAAATCATCTTTCCCATTGCCATCACCATCATAGCAGGAATATTTGTACCTGCATCCTTGGCGTTGATCGGCTTTTTGATGTTTGGCAACTTAATCCGTGAATCCGGTGTGCTGGAAAGCCTTAGTAAATCTGCCCAAAACGAGCTTGGTAACTTGGTTACTATCCTGTTGGGGATAACCATTGCTTCCAAAATGCAGGGCGAACTGTTTCTGGTGCCGCAAACTCTGTTGATTCTGGCTTTGGGCTTGGTTGCCTTTGTGTTCGATACTGCGGGTGGAGTGCTGTTTGCCAAGCTGTTAAACGTGTTTCGCAAGAATAAGATAAACCCCATGATTGGTGCCTGCGGAATATCTGCCTTCCCCATGAGCGCAAGAGTTATCCACCAAATGGGACAGAAAGAAGACCCCTTTAATTTCCTGCTGATGCCGGCGGTTAGCGTTAATGTGGGCGGACAGATTGGCTCTGTGATTGCCGGTGGCTTAATTCTGGCACTGCTCTCTTAAGGAGGAACACCTTGCAAACTTTAGATAAACAAGAACAAGAACTGATGGACGCTGCCAAAGCAGCCACACTAATGGCTTATGCGCCCTATTCGGGCTTTAAGGTCGGAGCCGCACTGCGCTGCGAAGATGGCAGCATAGTAACGGGTTGCAATGTGGAAAATGCGTCCTATTCCTTAACCTTATGTGCAGAGCGAACTGCTATATTCAAGGCGATTAGCGATGGCAAGCAGGATTTCACAGCTATTGCCGTTTATGTAGATTCCGACAAGGTTTTCCCTCCCTGCGGAGCCTGCCGTCAGGTGATTTATGAGTTTAGCCCCAACATAGCGGTTATCTACGGAAACCGTAAGGACTATATTAAGACGAATATCGTTGAGCTTTTACCCGGTGCCTTTACTTTGGACAAAGCATAAGATGCAATACCCTCAGCTTGTATCCTGCCATATTTGCCCACGGAATTGCGGGATAAACCGCTATGCCGAAACGGGCTTTTGCGGGGCAGGCAGCGGACTGAAGATAAACTTGGCAAGCCTGCATCACGGCGAAGAACCTCCCATCAGCGGCAGCAAAGGCAGCGGGACAATATTCTTTTCCCATTGCAACCTCCGCTGTGTGTTCTGCCAGAACTACTCTATCAGTAGCGACGGCTGGGGCTATGAAAGCTCTGCCCTAGAGCTTGCCAAGATGATGCTTCGCTTGCAAGAACAACAAGCGCACAATATTAACCTGGTTACGCCCACGCATTACAGCCCTCAGGTGATAGATGCGATTAAAATAGCCAAGGATATAGGATTAACCATCCCCATAGTGTGGAATAGCTCTGCCTACGAGAGCCTGGATACTTTGGAAAGCCTTGCGGGATTGGTGGATATTTACCTTCCTGATTTGAAATATGCCTATGGAGTGCATGCGGCAAAGTATTCTGCCGCAGCGGACTATCCACGGATAGCTTTGGCGGCAATTAAGGCGATGTATGCCCAAAGCGGCAACTTACAATTGGACGATAGCGGCATTGCCAAACGTGGCACAATAGTTAGGCTATTGGTGATGCCAAACGGACTTAGCGGAGCACAGAAAAGCTTGCTGCGCTTGGCAGATGAGATTGGGACAGAGATAAGCATCAGCCTGATGGGGCAGTATTATCCCGCTGGAAAGGCAAGCGAATATAATGAACTGAACCGCGGCATCACGATGCAGGAATATCAGAGCGTGGTGGATACCGCCCAAGAACTTGGCTTTAGCAATATATTCATTCAGGAGCTTTCTTGCTCTGATATATGGACACCTAAGTTTGGCTGTGATGAAGACAGCGTGGGGTGGCAAACCAATGGGGTGGCAAACTCCGTTTTGCCACAGCATCCGCAGGATGCTTCTATGACAGCTCCGCCGTCACTGCCAATTCGGAGATTGGCAGCCCAAGAAATGGCAGCTACTGGGGTGGCAAACTCCGTTTTGCCACAGCATCCGCAGGATGCTTCTATGACAGCTCCGCCGTCACTGCCAATTCGGAGATTGGCAGCCCACGAAATGGCAGCCCACGAAATGGCAGCCCACGAAATGGCAGCTAATGGGGTGGCAAACTCCGTTTTGCCACAGCATCCGCAGGATGCTTCTATGACAGCTTCGCCGTCACTGCCAATTCGGAGATTGGCAGCCCACGAAATGGCAGCCCAAGAGATGGCAGCCCACGAGATGGCAGCCCACGATATGGCAACCCTCTAAACCCAAACATGGAGCAATGCGTATGAAAAAGATAATGACACTCGCCCTTCTGCTGCTCGCCTTTGGCATGTTGAGCGCAGATATCAGCGTGCAAATCCGCGGAGCAAGCAAAGTAACTACACTAAAAGAGGCAACTTTTAGCTCTAAACGTTATGTGGACTTGGATGATTTCAGCACGGTTTTCAAAGCCATAAACAGGCAAGACCGCTGCGATGGCAGGATATTCCTGCATTTATACGATGAGCAGTTTATCTTCTTGGAAGGCTCACCGTATTATACCTATAAAACAGAATCATTCAATATGCACTACTCGCTGCTACGTAAGGGGGCAAAGCTATATTTACCTTCCCTCTTTGTAACGGTGCAGTTGCACACCCATTTTGCTAAAGAAGTGGAAATGAAAGCTAAGATATTAACTATTGATAAGCCACGCGATAACAGCATCACCACTATTGTGCTTGATCCCGGGCATGGCGGGAAAGACCCCGGTGCCGTGGGGCGAAAGCTGAAAGCAAAGGAAAAGGATATAAACCTGGGTGTGTGCCTAAAGCTTAAGAGCCTTTTGGAAAAAGAGCTGGGGCTGAGAGTGTTGCTTACTCGTAGTGATGACCGTTTTGTATCCTTGCAGGATAGGACTAAATATGCCAACGAGAAAAAGGCAGATTTGTTTGTAAGCCTTCACACCAATTCTTCAAAATCAGCTTCTGGCAAGGGCTTGGAGACTTATTACCTTTCCACTGCGCAAACTTCTGAAGCCAGAGCCGTGGAAGCTTTGGAGAATGATGTTGTAGAGCTTTTTGAGGGTGGCACAGCAGCCAAGCGTAAATATGACGATTTGGCGTTTATCCTTAGTGACTTAAGCCAAACCGAAAACCTTGAAAGCAGTAACCAGTTGGCAAGTAATGTGCAACAGAATATTGTTGCCGGCACAAGAGCTACAGATAGAGGCGTGAAACAAGCTAATTTCTACGTCCTACGCGGGGCTTTCATGCCTTCCATATTGGTGGAAATGGGTTTCCTTTCAAACGAAGAAGAAGAACAGCTATTGGTAAATGAAGAATATCAAGACAGACTTGCCAGAACCATATTTGAAGGCATAAAACGCTTTAAATTCCGCTACGATAGGATACGTAACACGTGAGACGCAGCCCCTCCAATCGCAAACAAAACAACAGCAAAGCCTCTTCAAAGGTGGAAACTGGAAAGGAAGGCACTGGCTCTTCTCCCAATGATGTAGCCCTCGCAAAAAGTGCCTTTATTGCCAATATCAGCCACGAAATCCGCACACCTATGAATGCCATCATGGGCTTTGCTCAGATGCTGCAGAATACCAAATTGAACGAGAGACAGGCAGATTATGTGGATGTGATATTGGATAGTGGCAAAAAGCTATTGTTAATCATAAGCAATCTATTGGACTTAAGTAATCTGCAACTGGGGAAGACGGCTCTGAACCCCAGAAACTGTAATGTGCAGGATGTTACCGATAAACTTTGGCAGCATTTTGAGCCTATCATCAGGGCTAAGCATTTGGATGCTATTCTGGAGTGTGCGCCCGATATCCCTGTAATAATGTTAGATTGCGAGAAAGTGGAGCGAGTGCTAAGCTTTATCATCTCCAATGCGATAAAATATACCACAGTTGGGTTTGTGGCTATAAGGGTTTATACAAAGCCTTGTGCGGATAGCGAACTGATGCTCTGCATGGAAGTAGCCGATAGTGGAATCGGGATAAGTGCGGATAAACAAGAGCATATATTCGACGTTTTCGAGCAAGCGGATAACAGCGTTACACGTCCCTATGGTGGCACCGGAATTGGGCTGGGGCTTTCGCAGCAGATAGTGTTGCTATTGGGTGGAACTATCCGCGTACAAAGCACTTTGGGCACAGGTTCACGTTTCTTTATTGAAGTTCCGGTACAGCTTATGCCAGAGCAGCGTACTTAAAATGGCAATCACCGTACAGAGCGTTCTTCCCAAAAGCCTTGCGGCTTCATATGGCATCAAAGCAGGAGAAACGCTACTTTCCATCAACGGACAAGAAGTTCGGGATTTTCTGGATTTGGAGTTTCTTGCTTCGGATTACGAGCTGATTATGGAGCTGGAAACACCAAGCGGAGAGAGCAGAGAGCTGTTGATCCATAGAGAGAGTGGGCGAGCTTTGGGGATTGAGCCAGAGCCGTACAAGCATCGCAACTGTAAGAATTCCTGCATCTTTTGCTTTATAGACCAGATGCCACCCATGCTGAGAGACACCCTTTACGGCAAAGATGATGACTACCTTTTCTCCTTTGTGTTTGGCAACTATATCACCCTCACCAACCTTAGTGAGGCAGACTATCAGCGCATCATTAGCCAGCACATATCGCCGCTTTATGTATCTTTGCACAGCACTAATGCGGAGCTTCGCCAAAAGATGATGCGTTCGGCAAAGCCTGTGGACGCTATGTCTGTACTAAAACGCCTTAGCAAGAAAGGGATTAGCTTTCATGTGCAGATTGTCTGCGTGCCGGGCTATAATGATGGCGAAGAGCTGCATAAAAGCCTCTGTGATTTAATGCAGGCAAAGCTGAACCTGTTGTCTATTGGAGTGGTTCCCGTAGGTTTAACTCGCTTTCGGGAGAGGCTTACCAGTTTAACACCTTTTAATGCAGAGAACGCCAGCCAAACCTTAGCTATTATTGATGAAGCGAGAAAGCAGTATTCCAGCACCATAATCTATCCCGCAGACGAGTTTTTCGTACTTGCGAATCAAGGGATCCCAGAGGAAGAGTATTATGGCGAATATCCCCAGCTTGAAAACGGGATTGGGATGCTGCGCCTAAGCATGCAGAATTTCCGCCATAAAAAGCGTAGCCTACTGAAGGAACTACGTAAGAAGACGGCTAACTACCTGATGCTTAGCTCCGTAAGCGCTTATGCTTTCATCAGCCAGATTGCCAGCGAGCTAAACCAACGCTTGGAAAGCCAGAGCATCCGTGTGCAGATGATTCGCAATGACTATTTAGGCGAGCACATCAGCGTATGTGGCTTGATTACTTTTAGCGATATTAAGAACCAGCTTAGTGCCCAAGCCGATGAGATACTAATTTTCCCTTCCTGCATATTTAACCACAATGGTGAAACCTTGGATGGAGCAGACCGCTTAACCGTGAAGAGCGCATGGGACAATCCCATTCTGCTTATTGACCCCTTTTTTGAAGATTGGGACTACCTGTAGAAATGGCTGCTAATATCCTTTTTTTCTTGACCTTGGGATGCCTGTGTAAATACAGTGTCCCTTACCTTAATATAGGAGATTGATTCTGATGAAAAGAATTGTTACTCTTTCCCTTGTTGTGCTGCTGCTGGTTAGTGCCTGCGGAAATCAGGATGCCAGACTTGCCAAAGCCAACCGTAAGCTGGGTTCTAAACAGAACCCTATCAAGATGTTTTTTGTCCCTTCCATGGAAGCGGGTAAAGTTGTTCAAAGCGGTGATGCTATTGCCTCTTTCCTTAGCAAAGAAACCGGTTACCAGTTTAAAGTAGCGGTTCCTACCAGTTATGCTGCGGTTATAGAAGCTTTAGGCACCTATCAGGCGGATATTGCTTGGCTGCCCACTTATGCCTATGTGCTTGCCAAACAGAAGTATGATGCACAAGTTAAGCTGATGACGGTGCGCAATGGCTTGAACAAATACCGGGGACAATTCGTGGTTAGAGCAGATTCTGATATTAAGAAACTGGAAGACATTCAGAATAAGATTGTGGCTTATACAGATGCAGCCTCCACCTCTGGCTACATCTATCCTTCCGCAGTCCTTAAGCAACGTGGTATCATCCCCAAAGACCACATCTTTGCAGGTGGGCATCCGCAGGCGATACTATCTGTTTACAGTGGCAGAGCGGATGTTGCATGTACATATTGGTCTCCGCCCGATGCCAGTGGACAGCCTATGGATGCCAGGGAAAAGCTATTTGAGACCTATCCCGATGTGTTTAAGAAAATCCGCATTGTGGATTATACCGATTGGATTCCCAATGACACAGTTACTTTCCGTAAAGACCTGCCTCCAGATTTGGATACTAAAGTAGCAGAAGCATTGTTCCGCTTTGCCAGTACAGCAAGCGGGCAGGCTACCTTAAAAGCTTTGTATGATATTGATGGTTTAGAGCGTGCCACGGATGCAGATTATGACGTTGTTCGCGCCACCCTGAAAGCCTTAAATATGGATCCCGCCACGATGTTAAAATGATAGAAACTAGCAAAGATAAGCTTCTGGAAGTACGCCACCTGGATAAAAGCTATGACGGCAAGAGCCTTGCCGTAAACAAGCTTTCCATGCACGTAAATACAGGTGATTTCGTTATTCTGCTGGGGCTTTCCGGCAGCGGTAAATCTACCATGCTGCGCTGTATTAACCGCCTTATTGAGCCTACAGCCGGTGAAATACTCTTTCAGGGAACGGATATTTTGGCTCTGAAGGGCTTAAAACTGCGCCAGTACAGACGGCATATTGCCATGGTGTTTCAGCAGTTTAACCTCGTGAAGAACCTTACTGTGCTAACCAATGTGCTTACCGGACGGCTCGGCTACCATTCCTTTGTTTCTTCCTTCACCAAAGAAGATCACGAGTTTGCCTTTCATAATCTGAAACGGGTTGGCTTACAAGATTTTGCCCATAAACAAGTGAAGCATCTCTCCGGCGGGCAACAACAGCGCGTTGCCATTGCCCGTGCCCTGATGCAAGACCCCGCCCTAATCCTTGCAGATGAGCCTGTAGCCAGCCTCGATCCCGCAACTGCCGATTCCATTATGCAATATCTGGGAGAGATTAACAAAGAAGGAATCAGCATTATCTGCTCGCTGCATTTCCTGTCTCTCGCCCGCCGTTATGGGAACAGGGTTCTTGCCCTAAAAGACGGACAGAAAGTATTCGAAGGCTTGCCTGTGGAGATAGACAACCAACGCTTTAAAACTATCTATGGACAGGATGCGGAAGAGATATAATAAGTTAAGAGTTAAGAGTTAAGAGTTAATATCATCGTAGAGCAGGATTTGACATGTAGAGCAGGATTCCAATCCTGCTGAAGACAAAGTTAATATCATGCCGTGTTAGTTTAGGTGTTTTCGGTGGTTAAATTAAGTGATGAAGTAACAAAGTGATAGAGTGATGAAGTAACAAAGAGATGAAGTAACAAAGTGATGAAGTAACAAAGTGATGAAGAGATGAAGTAACAAAGAGATAGAGTGATGAAGTAACAAAGTTATGAAGTAACAAAGAGATGAAGTAACAAAGTGATGAAGTGATAAAGTGATGAAGTAACAAAGTTATGAAGTAACAAAGTGATGAAGTAACAAAGAGATAGAGTGATGGAGTACTACTTCCGGAGCTACAGGCGTCCCGCCTGTACTGGAATTGCAGGCATCTTGCCTGCTTATGTTTACCGTAGGCGGGACGCCTACTACACCAGTACATGCGAGACGCATGCAACTCCAATAACACGCATGTAACTCCAATAACACGCATGTAACTTAACTCTTAACTCTTAACTCTTAACTCTTAACTCTTAACTCTTAACTCTTAACTCTTAACTCAAACAAGGAGTTCCCATGCCACATAACCCTATAATACTTGCCCTATTAGGCACCACCTTTACTTGGTTTATGACCGCTTTAGGTGCCAGTTTCGTGCTATTTTTCAAAAGCATCCGTCAATCGGTATTGGATAGCATGCTTGGCTTGGCTGCGGGGATAATGATTGCCGCCAGCTTTTGGAGTTTGTTAGCCCCTGCCATCGAGCTTAGCAAGGGTAGCCCCTGGCCTGCTGTTATCGGCTTTTTATGTGGGGGTTTATTCCTGAGACTTGTGGATATGCTACTTCCCCATATGCACATCCATACCGACGGGCTGGAGCGGGAAGGTCTCAAAAGCCCTTGGGGTAAATCTACTTTGCTATTTATCGCCATTACCTTGCACAATTTCCCGGAAGGTTTGGCTGTGGGAGTAGCTTTCGGCGCACTAAAATACGGCTTCACCAATGCCGCTCTTGCCTCCGCAATTGCTCTCACCATCGGCATTGGCATCCAAAACCTGCCCGAAGGCGCAGCAGTTTCCATTCCTCTACGCAGGGAAGGGTTCTCCCGCGGAAAAAGCTTCTTTTGGGGGCAGTTTTCTGGTATGGTAGAGCCAATAGGTGGCGTGTTGGGCGTAGTGATGGCTTATACCGCACGCTCTTTCCTGCCCTATGCCCTTTCCTTTGCTGCTGGTGCTATGATTTATGTGGTGGTGGATGAGGTTATCCCAGAATCTCAAAAAGGGGAATTCGGACACCTTGCTACGATAGGGGTGATGCTGGGATTCGCCATTATGATGACTTTGGATGTGGCGTTGGGGTAGCGTAGCGCAGGACGCCGTTCCTGCGGGAGAAGTTAAGAGTTAAAGTCAATGTAGAGCTGGATTCCAATCCTGCTGAGATGTAGCGCAGGACGCTGTTCCTGCGGGAGAAGTTAAGAGTTAAAGTCAATGTAACGGCACCCGCCTCGGGTGCCCACAGTCGAGGCGACTGTGCTTACAGAAACAGGAGTCTCAATTGCCGCTTAAATGTAAATCATAAAAAAGATTTTCGTAGCGTGATTGTAAGCCATTTCAGTTTGCTCACTTGCTCCTATTGCCCTATCATTGCCCACCCATTGTCCATGTGGAGGGCAATGAGTGGGCAATGATAGTGCAATGCAAGCAAGGAAGACAGGGGATTTTTAACTCACAATTATGCTGTGTGGTAGTTTTGACTTATATAATCGGCGACAATATCTTCACAACAAACGCTGCCATTTATCAATTCGCCGATTTATGAGTTAAAAAGGAAAAACTGCTACGTACTAAACTCACTTTAATTCACAATTTCGCTGTGGTTTTAACTCACAAATTGTTGTTATTTTTACTTCTATTTCGCTGTGGTTTTAACTAACAAGTTCAGGCTGTTTACAAACCTCGATAGAGGTGGAATCCTTTAGCCTGAGGTGTGAACCTCAGGTATGAATAGGAGTATCAAACAAACCCCTTGGGGGTGACACAATAACTGGCAACATATTGCTATATTGTTATATATGTCGCCCTAAAAGGGCTTTCTGTCTATCTTAATGCTGACCTGGGGTTTCGCTTCGCTACACCCCAGGCTAATATCTTTCGTCCCTGCGGGACTTTGTCAACAGCCTGAACTAACAATTTGTTGTTATTATTACTTCCATATCGCTGTGGTTTTAACTCACAATTTGTTGTTATTTTTACTTCTATTACGCTGTGGTTTTAACTCACAATTTGTTGTTATTATTACTTCTATTACGCCGTGGTTTTAACTCACAATTTGTTGTTATTTTGACTTATATAATCGGCGACAATATCTTCACAACAAACGCTGCCATTTATCAATTCGCCGATTTATGAGTTAAAAAGGAAAAACTGCTACGTACTAAACTCACTTTAACTCACAATTACGCTGTGGTTTTAACTCACAAATTGTTGTTATTTTTACTTCTATTTCGCTGTGGTTTTAACTCACAATTACGCTGTGTGGTAGTTCTTCTGCTTTGTTACATAACTCGTCGCAGCGTAATTGTAAGTCAAAAGAAACTCGTCGCAGCGTAATTGTAAGTCAAAAGAAACTCGTCGCAGCGTAATTGTGGGCAAAAAGCTACATTTCCCAAGGTTGATTATGGAATTTATCAATAATTCCTCTTGACACTATATCGCCTGTGTAATATGTTTGCTCAGAGCTTAAAGAACGAATATAGATTATAGATTAAATGGCTGTGTTTAAACGCAGTTGGTTGATGAAATAGCTGTTCTGGCAGTTGTGCCAGATAGCAGAAATACTCGAATGAGAGGAGTTATGAACAGAAAAAAACGAGCCCTTGTTCCTCCTTGTTTTTCCTCGTTTAAGAGGCAGTGGATAAATCCGCTTACTCTCCCCTTATGTAAGCCCAATTATAACTTTCATGCGCAGATATGCGTTTCACCCCCCGAAGCAAAAAAACAAATCGAGATATAGCGGAGGAAATATGCCTACACTCAATACTGCCTGCCTTAAGATAACCATCGCACGTTACGCTATACGCAGCAGCATTGAACCAAAGCAACCTTCCTTCACGGTCTTTTCAACCTCAAAAACAAACATCTGGGTGTTCTATTAGAATACCTTGAAAAACAAATGAGAACCAAACATATTTACTTTAAGGAGTAAACATGAAGAAATTTACAATACTGATGGTCTTGCTATTTATTAGTATGACCTGTATAATGGCTCAGACCATTGCCGATTATACCTACTCTACTGCCACTGATGGCAGTCTTGTGGATATGAGCAGTGGTACAACAGACCTGCTTGCAACAGGCACCTATCGTGATGATAATGCTTCTGCGGTCGTTAATCTTGGGTTTAACTTCAAACTGGGTACAGAAACCTATACCCAGTTCTCAGTTAACTCAAACGGACAAATGCAGCTTGGGGCAACCGCCATTTCTGGCGGTCAGGCAAACCCAAGTTCAAATCTTGCACGCCTTGCTCCCATCTCTAATGATAACGCAATTCGTGCAACTGGTAAGGTGCATTACAAAGTAACCGGATCCAGCCCCAATCAGATTCTCACGGTTGAATGGGTTGACCTGCGTGTGAACTACGGTAGCGCAACGGAAACCGGAACTTATTGTAAAATGCAGGCTGTATTGTATGAAACTACTAACCAAGTTCAATATATCTATGGTACGATGTACAATATGGGTACATCTGCCCAATCCCGTGGTGTATATCTTTCTACAAGCAATACTGCTGGTACAGTAGGAAACATTATAACTATCATTACAACCCCAACATGGAATGTTACTGCAACAAGCGTAACAAATACATCTTTCGCCGCAAGCAGCGCAATGACCAACCTTAATAGTGCTGCCGATGGTGCAAGAAGAGTATTTACATTTACGCCTCCTGTAGCTACCAATATTCCATTGGCAGCTACACTTGTATCCCCTGTTGATGCAGGATGGGCATTATTGGGCGAAACCCTAAAGTGGGCTGCTGGTGCAGGCACTGCGGCTTGGCCTTCATCCTACGATGTTTATTTTGGAACTGCTTCAACTCCACCTTTCGTAGTAAACCAAGTAGGTCTTACTTATACCCCTACGCTTGCAGCCGGGATGACTTACTACTGGCAGATTATTCCCAAAAATTCTGTCGGCGATGCGTCAGGCTGCCCCATCTGGAGCTTCAAAACTCCTACTACCACTCAGGTAGCAGAGAGCTTTGAAAGCACTACCTTCCCGCCAATTGGTTGGGCTAATGGCACAAGTGGAACATGGAGCCGCAGCACATCCTATTACAAGAATGGAACAGCCAGTGCCTACAAGTATGGCAACTCTTCCACTCAATACATCCTTTCCACTCCTAAAGTAACAATCACCGGAAGCAGTACTCTTAGTCTGTGGACATATTGTTCCAGTGTTAATGGAAAACTACAGATTGTTTACTCCCCAGACAGAGTAACCTGGACGCAGATTGGTAGTGATATCTCTCATGCTGCTGTTTCAACATGGTATAACACTGTGGCTGCTCTCGACTCTCTGAGTGGAAACAGCTACTATCTGGGTGTCAGAACCGGTAAACAGGGAGCATCCTTCTATACCGATATGTATGTCGGTCCGGAAATCACCCCAGAAGCTCCTGGTCCTGTGGCTCAGGTACTTCCCGCTGATTTAGCGACTGGCGTAAATGAAAAGCCTACATTCACCTGGACAGCCCCTACTACAGGTGGCATACCTACCGGTTATAAGGTTTATTGCGGACCCCTTGCTGATCCCACAACCCTGCTTAGCACGGTTACCGGGCTCACATATACCGCAACTACTCCCTTAACCTATGGTGCTTCATATTACTGGAAAGTAGTGGCTAATAATGGTAACGGCGATGCTGTGGGTTCTACAGTCCGTAGTTTCACAGTAAGAGCTGATCCCACCATCGCTACCTTCCCTCACACTCAAAACTTCGATGATACATGGGCTGGCTCACCTGCTGCTCCCACTAATTGGACAGTAATTAATGCTAATAGTGATAGCTACTATTGGAGCCAGGCTAATACCTATATCACTCCCACCCATTCTGGAACATACGCTGCACATGGTATGGGTAATACCAATGATTACCTTATTACCCCGCCCATCAATCTTGCAGCAGATACACGCATGAAATGGTGGGATAAAGTAGAAAGCGCCACAAAAGTAAATACTTACGATGTATTGGTTTCCATTACGGATACCGCAATTGCATCATTTACTGATAATTTGGGTACCTTCAACTGTGCTAATACTGCATGGACTGAGCATACCCTTAATCTTGATGCTTACACCGGTAGAACAGTGTATATCGCCTTCTACCAGACTGCATCAGCCGCAACAAATTATGGCTTTGGTATTGATGACTTCTTGCTGGAAGCAATCCCCGCAAATCCCACCTTCACTCTAACTCCAAACTTATCAAGCTGGGATTTTGCATCAACCCTTATCAACACCGCTGCCACTAAGCAGTTTACCATCACCAATGCCGGTGGTGGAACTCTTAACCTTAGCAGCGTAGTTGCTTCTGGTACATATTATAGCATCAGTGTAGCACCTGATGACATGGCACTTACCGCCGGTGAATCCACTACCTTCACCGTTCAGTATCTGCCCACAGTTGTTACACCAGTTGAAAGCCCTTATGCAGGCTCAGTAACTATCACAGATGACCTCACGCCAACCACCGTGATTAGTCTGAGCGGTAGTTGCTTTGATCCCACCATCACCTCCTTCCCAACAACTTATGATTTTGGGACACTTAGCACAGATGCCTTCCCTCCGCTAAACTGGACAAAGGTTGGTGGTGTTTTGGCAGATCCAACTGTATTTTCAGGCACCGGTAGCTGGATTCAGGATGACTGGAAAAACGTAAGCTCTTCTACTGATAAAGCTGCCAGAATGAACATCTACAGCACTGGTAATGGCTGGCTTATTTCTCCGCCCATTGCCGTTCCCGCTGCTGATTATGAAGTGATGTTCGACGTCGCCTATATGGACTATGCGAATAACCTTCCTCCGGATACCAATGGCACAGACGACCAATTCGCAGTTCTGGTTGGCGACGGCACAAGCTGGGCTCCGGCTAATACCTTACGCCTTTGGGACAACGCCAGTTCGCCCTATGTGATGAATGACATTCCTCCTGCGGGTATGACCGTTTCCCTTCCCTTGGGAACTGCCGGAACCAAGTATGTTGCCTTCTATGCAGGATCAACTACAGCCAATACTGATAATGACCTTATGGTGGATAACATCACCTTCCGTCAAACCCCTGTGAATCCTATCCTGAGCCTTAGTCCCGACGTAACAGAATGGGATTTTGATCAGGTTGTTATCAACACCCCTGCTACAAAACAGTTCACTATCACCAATACAGGACCAGGAACACTGAGTATTACAAGTATAGCTGCTGCTGGCAGTTATTATAGTGTTTCAGTTGATCCCAGCCCTGTTAATCTTACTAACGCTCAATCTGCCAGCTTCACTGTTCAGTATTTACCTACAGTGGAGGGTGCAGACCATACAGGTACTGTAACTATTACTGATACCCGCTCCACAGATACAGTAATTGATCTTACCGGTAGCTGCGTGGATCCCACGCTCTATACGGCAGACCTTCCTCATGTTGAGAATTTCGATACTGTAACTGCTCCTGCCCTTCCTTTGGGCTGGTCAAAGAAAGTTACTGATACTTCTACATACGGCGTTGTGGAAACTGTAACTTCCGGTTATTCCACACCGAATAGAATTAGAATATATAACTCCAGTGATTCAGCATCAGATTTGATCCTGATTACGCCATTGATAGATCCTGCGCTTAACACCTTAAGAGTTAAATTCATGGCTTATGGTGGCACTGGTTATACTCTGCAAGTAGGTACTGTTGATGTCCCTGGACAGACTGCCACATTCACTTCGTTGCAAACTGTCAACGTTTCAGCTGCAGCCTGGGCACAGTATTCTGTGAACCTTTCTGCGTATGCTGGCTCAAGCCACTACATTGCATTCAGGCATGGGCAAGGTAGCACATATCAGACAATATACTTAGATGACGTAGTTATCGAAGTGCCGGAAGCAGTAGCTCCCGAAGCTGCAACGCTCGTTTATCCTGCTGATGGCAATGTTACTCTGATGAACCCTATTCTTAAATTTGCTCCAGCAGTAACTGGCGAACCAGCAACAGGCTACAAAGTATATATGAACACCACCGGCAATTTCCTTGAAGGTGATGTTGTATATGATGGCTTAAATACTACCTTCGCTACCACAACTGTTATCGGTCAACAGTATTACTGGCAAGTAGTGCCTTACAATGCGAATGGCAGCACAGTGGGTTGCCCCACTTGGTCATTTAGCACACCTGGAGCACTCCAACTCGCTGCTGGCTTTGAAGTGACCGTTCCGCCCGCTGGATGGGCAAATGGTAGCAGTGGAAGCTGGAGCCGCAGCACCTCAACCCCGTTGTTCGAGGGAACTGCCTCTGCTTACAAGTACACTTCCACCAGCATCGTGTATGTGTTATCAACTCCGCTACTTACCATCGATGGTAACAGCAAGATTGATTTCTATACCCGCGCCAGTGCCACATCGCAGGTATTGCAGGTTGTTTATTCTACTGATCGCCTTGCCTGGACCCAGATTGACACAGACATCACATACGCTGCCACTGGTATCTGGTATCCGATCAGTATCAACCTCAGTGCCATTGCTGGCAATAACTACTACATCGGCTTCAGAACTCCCACCCAAACCACGGGTGGAAGCATTTATGTAGATCACGTAATCGGACCGAACATCACTCCTGTGGTTCCCGATCCTGTTACACAAACTGCACCTGCTGTTGATGCATTAAATCAAAGCAATTATCCCACCCTTACCTGGACAAATCCTACCACGGGTGGCGTTCCCACGGGATACAAGGTGTATATTACTGATGCCACTAGCTACGCTGCACAGGGTAGCGTATTTATCGCTGGCGATCTTGTAGGTACTGCCTCAGGATCCCCTTATACCTTCTCAACCCCCCTTACCTGGGAAGAGACCTATACTTGGTCTATTGTGCCTACAAATACAGCCGGTGATGCCAGCCCGAACACAGTTCGCTCTTTCACCGTAAAGGCAGACCCCACTATCTATGTAACCCCAACAACCCCTTATCTGCAAGACTTTGCCGGGACCTTTGCACCCACAGGCTGGTCGAGACTTAATGGCTTGTATGGTGGAACATATTCAAGTGGAAGCCAATGGGTTCAGGATGATTGGTTGAACGTAACCTCTCCAACAAACAAGAGTGCAAGCATTAATATTTATGGCTCCTCTCGTTATGGTTGGTTGATTACACCTCCAATAAACATTCCCGCTACTGGTGACTACGAACTTATGTTCGATATGGGATTAGTAGATTATAATGCCACAATAGCCCCAGTCGCTGGTGAACAGGCTGATGATAAACTCATCGTAGTGATGAGCGATAGCCCCACCATGAGTTCACCTACCATCATCAGAGAATGGAACAATACCACCTCTCTTGATGTGTTTGATGGAATTCCTGCTACTGGTGCAAGTTATACCATCCCCTTAACCGTATCTGGAACAAAATACTTCGCCTTCTATGGCGAATCTACTGTTGGTGGTGGTGATAACGACTTGATGGTTGATAACGTGGTTTTCCGTGAAACTCCGGAATATCCAATCTACACCATTGTACCCGACCTTACTGCAACTTGGGATTTCGGTAAAACCCTAATCGGTGGATCCGCAGAAAAGACCTTCGTTATCTCAAACACGGGACCTGGTACTCTTACTATAGCCAGTATCGCTACCAGTGATACTTACTATTCCGTGGAAGAGATTGCTCCTATTGACCATAGCTTAACCAACGGAGAATCCACCACTTTTAAGGTGAAATACACTCCCTTGTTAGCTGGAGGTCCTCATACTGGAACTGTAACAGTTAGCTATACTGATGCAGCCAGTACCACTGATACCATCGATTTCACCGGTACTGCCAATGCGCCCGCCACTCTGCCTCTTACAGAGGACTGGGAAAGCGGACAGGGCGACTGGGTTTTCGTTAATGGAACCCAAACCAATGCTTGGTATGTTGGTACCGCTGATCCTTATGCAGGCACATCCTCGGCATACGTGTCTAACGATGCAGGCGTGAGCAATGCTTACACTACGGGCACTACCTCGGTTGCTCATGTTTACCGTGATATTGCCTTCGATGATCTTTGCATTGACTTCCCGCTTACATTCCAATGGAAAAATGTAGGAGAATCAACATACGATAGAATGAGGGTTTACCTGGTAGATACCAGTGTTACCCCTGTCGCAGGTACGGAGCTTCTGGCAGCCAACCTAGTGGGATTGGCAAATTACAGCGTACAATCCGCCTGGACAGCAGGAAGCATCACCCTACCCGGAACTATTTCCGGAACGGTGAAACGCTTGGTCTTCTCCTGGAGAAACGATGGTAGCGGTGGAACACCACCACCCATCAACCTGGATAACATCAGCCTGACTGCAACACCCAATGTCGCTGGTGCTCCAGATGCTGTAACTCTAAATACTCCAGTATCTGGTGCAACAGGTTTATCCTCAGCTGGATTTGACCTTACTTGGACTCCTGCTGCTACCGGTGGAACTCCTACCTCTTATCGTGTGTATATGGCTACTGATGAAGGTACCATAGAAGATGAACTTACATGGGTAACCACAAATACACATTTCAATCCTGTTACTGAAGGTTTAGTTACCTTTGGTTATCTGGATTATTACTTCTGGACAGTAAAAGCCATCAATGGTGATGGAAATGCTGTAGTTGATCCTGCTTGGAGTTTTGAGATTGAAAGTGATCCCAATGCTCCTATCACAGTCTATCCTTGGACAGAGAACTTCGACGCAGCACTTACCGTACCCACCGCTTGGGTAATGAGTAATGAGGATGGCGGCGGAACTTCTTGGGCTGGAAGTACTACACAAAAGCGCTCCTCTCCCAATTCCTTCAAGCATGGCTATAGTTCCGCAACACCTGATCAAGATGGCTGGTTAATTACTCGTCCTGCCACCATTCCTGCCACAGGTGATTATCTCCTCTCTTGGTGGAATTACAACGCGTTTCCAACATATATGATTTACAATGGTGTGTTGGTAAACACTACTAATGATCCCACAGACCTTAACTGGGTTGAGCTATGGTCACAAGATGCTGCTGCTGCTGCATGGTCAAATGCTACGGTGCCTCTTAATGCCTATGCTGGACAGACAGTCTATTTCGCCTTCAATTATCAGGGTTTTGATGCTGATGATTGGTACATTGACGATGTAAGCATCTATGAATTGACCGTGGATGTTATTCCTCCCACGATTACTCATCTGCCCGTGTTGAATACTCCTCGCGATGATATTAGGTATAGTGTCTATGCAGAAATAGTTGATGATGCCACTTGGAATAATCCTATTGGCGGCGCAGAGCTGTATTATTCAACAGATGCACTTAACTTCACCATGGTTACTATGGTATTTGATACCAATGGTTACTATGCTGATATCCCTGCTCAGATTCTTGGCACAACCGTTACCTATAACATCAAAGCCTGGGATAGTGAGCTTAACGAAGTTACAACAGATAATTTCTCCTTCAACGTTGACAACCCCACCTGGGTTTGGTACGATCAAGGCGGAACAACCTATCTTGGCTACACCACTATGGACTTTGGTCCTACCGTTCTCTTTACAAACCCCTTCTACGGAACTGGTATTCCCATGGTATTAAACACCACAGATGGTTCAGCCTACACCGCTCTCAATGCTAACTTGCATGTGTATAGTTATGATGGAACTAATCAAATAGATCTAACTGGTGCCATTCCTGTTAGCTTTACCGCACAGGGTTATGATACCTTTGATCTCACATCCTACAACATCAATATCACCACTCCATACTTCTTAGTGGCTTATGAAGATATCCCCATGGGAAGCTACTTCCTCTTTGATGGCACCTACGATTATGGAACAACATTTGTAAACGATGGTGGGACCCTATACACATTGTCCAACCCCGGTGCCTGGGCTATCGGTGTTAATATCACCAATGGATTGGGAAGCCTTGATACTCCTGTAGTTACTATCACAAATGGTGTAACAGGTCCTACCCTTAGTTGGGCTGCCGTTACGAGTGCTAATAGCTACAAAGTGTACGGTGCTGCCGATCCTTATGCAGCCGAAATATCATGGACTTTGTTGACGACTACTAGCTTGCTTACCTATACTTACTTAGGTACAGAAGATATGCACTTCTTCAAAGTTGTTGCCGATAGTACGGTTCCTTCGAAAAACGCAGCCATCACACGCGTAAACAACCTTAGAAACCAAGCTAGCAGAACTGCTAAACATGCCCCTAAGGGCAGATTAAACCTCAAGAACAGAAAGTAAGACCATAGCTTTGTAAACAGGTTTATCCTGTATTTACGAAGCGTATAGCTTACCCAAATACTAAGCCCCTGCGCATTGAGCGTGGGGGCTTTTTGTTTGCCCACGAAGTGATGGGGTGACAAAGTAACGATGTGATGAGTGATAAAGTAAGGCTCATGTTCATTTAGAGTGGGTGATTGTATATATGGGCTACTCGGCAACTATTTTAGGATGTTCAAATTTAATCCCTTTGGGGATGATCGGTATTAGCGACGGGTTTTAACCCGGCGTTAATGAATATATTATTCCAAAGAAAGCCCCATCAGGGCGAAAGCTGTCTTTGTATAGCCAACAAAGATTGCCAAATAAACTTCATACCATCTGGCGTCCCGCTGGGACTAAAATGTGGTTTTAACCCGGCGTGATAAATACGTCATATAGATGAACCCCATCGGGGTGACAGGTGGCTTTTTCTTTGCGTTAATACTTACGAACATATATGATTACATTTGTCGTCCCGCTGGGACTAGCAATGTTCTTTTTCTCCATTGTCGCCGGGTTAAAACCCGTCGCTAATACCTTTTGTCCCGCTGGGACTTCTGTCTTGTATGTTTGTATCTCAATTTATCCAACCCACCATAAATGAACTTGAGCCCCATAAATGAGCTTGATCCTAAAGTAAGTGTGGAGTTCGCGACGGGTTAAAACCCGGTGTTAATGAATATATTATTCCAAAGAAAGCCCCATCAGGGCGAAAGCTGTCTTTGTATAGCCAACAAATATTGCCAAATAAACTTCATCCCATCTGGCGTCCCGCTGGGACTAAAATGTGGTTTTAACCCGGCGTGATAAATACGTCATATAGATGAACCCCATCGGGGTGACAGGTGGCTTTTTCTTTGCGTTAATACTTACGAACATATATGATTACATTTGTCGTCCCGCTGGGACTAGCAATGTTCTTTTTCTCCATTGTCGCCGGGTTAAAACCCGTCGCTAATACCTTTTGTCCCGCTGGGACTTCTGTCTTGTATGTTTGTATCTCAATTTATCCAACCCACCATAAATGAGCTTGATCCTAAAGTAAGTGTGGAGTCGATTTTTGCTTTGCTTGTTTTACTTTTACCTTTATCTTGTGCAGCCAGGTAGAATACACAGACGGCACCCAACTTTTGACTTATACAGGGTATCTTTCATGTAAAAAAAGGTGATGGCTTGCAATGAGTAGGAGCTACAGGAATAGACAAGCGTCACGCTTGTGTCGGCAGGCGAGACGCCTGCCGTTCCAGTATAGGCAAGATGCCTATAGCTCCAGTTATTGAAGGTTATTTTTTTCTTTTCAGATTCTCTATCTGCGGCTTTACATGGGTGTGATAGCAATCTGGGCAAATGGAGTGGGAGAACATGGTATCAGTGTGTTCAGAGATATAAACCTCCACTTCCTGCCAATAATCCTTATCGGCACGTACCTTCTTACAGTAAGAGCAAATAGGCAGCAGCTTTTCCAGAGAAGATATCTTTTGAGAGGCAGATTCCAAAGCTTGGCGCGAGTATTCCAGCCGAAGGGCAGATTTTACCCGCAGAGTAAGCTCCAGATTGGAGAAGGGTTTGCTGATAAAATCCATAGCACCCATTTCAAAAGAACGTTTCAGAGGCTCTAGATTGTCGTCCAGAGATGCGGCGGTAATCATAATAACCGGAATGTGTTCCAAGCTGGGGTCGCGCTTAATCCATTCTAAAACCTCATAGCCGCTGAAACCCGGCATCATGATATCCAGTAAAAGCAGGTCAGGGCAGTTATGCCGCACATCCACCAACATTTCTTTCCCAGAGGTATAGGCATGGATGTTTTCGAAACCGGATTGATTCAATACTGTCTTTACTAGTTTCAAGTTAATCTCGTCGTCATCGGCAACATAAATCTGCATTTTCTTAAGCCTACTTTCCTTAATCATAAGTCCTCCAATTAGTCTTTCTTTATACTGGCAGCATGGTCGAATAGCTCTTTCATGGTTTTAAAGCGATCAAATAAATCTACAGCCTGCATAAGTTGCTTATCTTGAGCAATAGTAATCTTGTAAGCATCCTGATCCCCACGAACCTTGCGCACCATTTCGCTCTTCAAAGTGTTGCGGATATAGGCATTGGCACTATCCACATCCGCAGCGGTATATTTGATATCTTCTTTCTTAGCGTAGCTCAGGAAATCGTCCATTATGGCAGAGCTAATCTCAAAGTTTTGTGCTAATTTATGATCGTGAGCCACCATGTAATCTACAGTGAAGTTAAAGAACACATTCTTGCGGCGAAGTTCTGCACCAAATAAGGTTAAGAAATCGGCTTCGGCTAATATATCCGGAGTGATACCGCCACCACCGTAAACTCTGCGTTTATTTGCAGTGTAGTAAATCTGTTTATGGTTCTTTTCGTCTTCGCTTTTAAGCTCGGTTTCGCTTAGTTGTTGCCCTTTCAGGAGCTTGTCGTTACTCATTTTATGGATGCACCGTCCGCTTTTAATATAATAATAGGAAGTGGTGATTTTCACACCATTGCCGTTGGAAAGAGGGATAAGCTGTTGGACACTGCCCTTGCCAAAGGTGTTCTTGCCCATCACAAGCCCTTTATCCCAATCCTGCAAGCTGCCGGCAAAGATTTCGGATGCGCTGGCAGAAGCCTCATTCACCAACACGATAATGGGGTAGTTACGTTCTTTTGTGTTGTAGCGGGTATAGAGTTGCTTGTTTTCGGTGCGTCCCTTGGTTTCCACCACGAGCCTATTTTGACCGATGAATTCGTTCACTGTATCTACTGCTTGATCCAATAAACCGCCGGGGTTGTAACGAAGGTCTATAATTAACCCGCTGATGCCCTGTTCTTCAAGAGTTTTTAGGGCGGCACGCAGCTCAGTACTGGTGTTTTCGCTAAACTGGGTGATTCTAATGTAACCAGTGCCGTTATCCAGCTTGAAACTGTAGGGCACGCTTTTTATTTGGATGGTTTCACGGATGATATTGAAAATCAGTGGCTGTGCTAGCCCGGGGCGGCTGATGGTGATTTCTACTGAAGTCCCAACGTCTCCACGCATACGTTTGATAGATTCATCGGTGGTGAATCCTACTACAGATTCACCATCTACTTTCACTATTTTATCGCCAGCGGTAATGCCCATGCGGTAGGCAGGAGTCCCCTCTATAGGTGAAACAACAGTGATATAATCCCCAATCTTGTCTATTTGAATACCCAAGCCACCAAAAGCACCCTTAGTACTGGTAGTAAAATCTTTAAATTCAGAAGCAGTGAAGTATGTGGTATGAGGGTCAGTAGAACCCAGCATCCCGACGATAGCCGCCTTAATAAGCTCTTCATCAGAGAGGTCGGTAACATAATTCTGCTTCAGCTTTTGCAGAACTTCGCTGAAAAGCTGGATCTGCGAATATAGGTTAGTGCTTTGGGGTAGATTCTGGGCATAGGCATTTGTAGCAACGGTTAACAGTATCGTACCAAGTACCCAAATACTGATAATAGACAGTAGGGCAAGCTTCTGTTTAGGTCTAATCATTTCTTTCTCCTATAAGAGGTTGCAGGGCAGAGATAATTTCATTGTGTATCGTTTCAGGACTATCCAAGCCATTAAGGACAAAATATCTGGAAGGGCATTTGTTGGCAATAGATAAAAACTGTTCACGCACCCTTTCGTGAAAGGCGGCATTTTCCTGTTCTAAACGGTCTAGTTGACGGTCTTGAATCCTTCCTAAACCAACAGCAACCGGTAAATCTATTAGAAAGGTGATATCTGGGATACGTCCGTATGTAGCAAAAGTAGTTAGCGTGTCTATCAGGTTTTCGTCTAGCTCACGCGCTGCACCTTGGTAGGCGTAAGTGGAATCAAAGTAACGGTCACAAATAACTATTTTACCAGCTTGTAATGCGGGAAGGATAAGCTCTCCGGTATGCTGTACTCGGCTGGCACAATAAAGCAGCAATTCCGTTTCGGGCTTCATTTCCTTAAACTGCGGATTTAGCAGAATGGAGCGGATGGCTTCCGAAATAATTGTGCCACCCGGTTCGCGAGTTGTAAGATAGGGTAGATTTAGCTGTTGCAAAGCAGCAACAAGCATACGCACTTGAGTGCTTTTTCCGCTGCCTTCAATGCCTTCAAAGGTTACAAAGATGCCGTTCATAATTTAGTTTCCTATTTTTGGGGGAGATGTCGTTGAGAAGTGAAAGGGTGAAAAAGTGGAAGAGTGTAACACAGGCTGAAACGACAGCGAATTAGTTTTATTGTTATCGAACTTGTTGCAATCGAGCTATCAGTGTGTTTCACTCTTCCTCCTTTCCACTTTTTAACTAGATAATAGTATCGTGTTTATACTGCAGATCGTTTCTTTCTGGGTGATCTATCAAGAAATGTGCGCCCCTGCTTTCTTTGCGCATCAAAGCACTGCGAATAACTGCAATGGCGATAACTGCCATATTACGTGTTTCTACCACTTCCTTTCTAACAGCATTATGCTGGTAGAAATTGTTAATCTCGTTGTATATGTTCTCAAGACGGGAATGGGCATATTTTAGTAAACGCCGGCTGCGCCTGATGCCTACATAGCCCTGCATTATGGTTCCTATTATCTCTCGGTTGTGGCTGATAATAACCCATTCGTTTTCGTTAAACTCGTCCATAAGATGCCACTGAGGGATAGTTGGGAAATCAACTGCATCCAAATTAGAAGGGTGATTAGCAGCTTTGTACGCTACCACCAGTGCTTCTAAAAGAGAGTTTGAGGCTAATCTATTGGCTCCATGTAGCCCGCAGCAAGCTACTTCTCCCGCAACAAAGAGATTGCGAATATCCGTTGCTCCATCGATTGTGGAAAGAATCCCGCCGCAAAAATAATGAGCAGCCGGAGCTACAGGAATAGGGTCTTTAGTGAAATCTATACCCATGCTTTGGAGCTTACTGTTTATAAACGGGAAATGCCTGAGTAGTTTATCGGCAGGAATGCCGGTAGCGTCCAGATAGCAATATTTCTCGCCTCGTTTCTTCAGCTCTGCATCTATGGCACGAGAAACTACATCTCTGGGGGCAAGATTGCCCTTGGGATGGTAATCCTCCATAAATGCACGACCATCTAATAAACGAAGAATACCGCCTTCACCTCGCACCGCTTCACTGATTAGAAAAGTCTCAGAATCAGGACTCCAGAAAGCGGTGGGATGAAATTGAACAAATTCCATGTTAGCAAGGCGAGCACCGGCAAGCCTTGCCATCGCCATGCCATCGCCGGTAGCTACGCTGGGATTGGTATTATGTGCATAGATTTGAGATGCCCCGCCGGTAGCCATCATGGTCTTTTTTGAACGAAAGATATCCACACGGTTGTTTTCAGTATCAAGCACATAAGCTCCCCAGCATGATATCCCGGGTATAAAGCCATCATCTTGCACTACATGGTGCTGTGTTATTAGATCTACAGCAATACGGTTTTCAAAGATATCTATTTTGGGATTAGCTTTACATTGTGCTATTAAAGCTTCCATTATCTGATGTCCGGTGGAATCAGCAGCGTAAGCCACTCTGCGGCGGGTGTGCCCGCCTTCCATGGTAAGAGACAGGTTTTCCAAGCTGGCATCATAGTTATCGTCCAAGCGCGTAAAATCGGTTCCCAGTTCGATAAGGTATTCTATCAGAGCTGGACCAGATTCTATTATCTGTTGGATAACTTGGCGTTTACCTAATTCCGCACCGGCTTGATAAGTGTCTTCAATGTGCTCTGCAAAAGAATCTTTAGCATCAATGGCGGCGGCAATACCACCCTGAGCATAATCTGTATTACAATCAAATAATCCGCTTTTCGTTACCACTGCTACTGTTCCCATACGGGATACCCGCAGAGCATATACCAAGCCTGCAATGCCGCTGCCAATAACTAAGAAATCGTGTTCATATGTCATTTAGTATATCTTTCCCATAACTACAGCATCTTCTTCCGGTTGGTCGTAGTAGTTCTTGCGTATTCCAATGCTAGTAAAGCCGTGCTTTTCATACAATCCTCTGGCTTTTTGGTTTGAAGGTCTAACATCCAGAAAGAAACGGTTTACTCCATTATCATGCATAATCTGCAAGCTTTCCTTCAGTAAAAACTCTCCCCATCCTCGCCCATGGTATTGGGGGTCAACAGCAAAGTTAATAATTACCATTTCATCTTCCACTCCGTGATAGAAGATATAACCAACTATTTGGTCATTGTAAAGCAGCGTCCAAGACCAAGGCAAGAGAAAATCGGTAAAGGCATCTTTGGACCAGGGATGGGGGAATGCCTTTTGTTCGATTGCATAAAAAGCTTCAAAATCCTCTTGGATAGTGGCACGCAGCCTTGGCTCCATTTATCTTTACATCTTCTCCGGAGCAGATATCCCCATAAGTTCAAAGCAAATACTCATTACGTGTTTAACCGTATAAATCAGCATTAACCGTGAATGAGTAAGGTCGCTGTTCTTTAAATTTACAATCTGATAACGGGCATAATACCGATGCAGCATCCCTGAAAGCTCTTCAAGGTAAGTAGCCAAACGGTGAGGCTCTCTATGTATCGAGATAAGGATTAGCAATTCTGGTAAATCCGCAAGTTTCTGGATAATCGCCAGCTCTTCAGGCTTGGTAAGTTTTACTATCATATCCTTTTTGAAATGCTTGGGATATACCTTGTCCTTACGGGCTTTCTTTATCATGCTGCAGATACGTGCAAATGCATATTGACAATAATAAACAGGATTCTCATTATTCTGTTTCATCGCCAGTTCCAAATCAAAATTCAGATGAGCATTTGCCTTACGGGCAATAAAGAAATAACGGGCAGCATCTCTGCCAACTACACTTACAAGTTCGTCCATAGTAACTATTTTCCCTGCACGTTTGCTCATTTTAACACGTTCACCGCTTTCAAAGAGGTTCACCTGCTGAAGGAAAATGAATTCAAGCATAGTGTCATCATAATTCAAGGCGCGGAATGCTGCTCTGATACGTGGGACATAGCCATGATGGTCTGGACCGAAGATATCTATAAGCTTAGTAAAACCACGCTGAATTTTTGTAAGGTGGTAAGCAAGATCCGGCACAAAATAGGTAATGGAACCATCAGACTTCATCAACACACGGTCTTTATCGTCCCCAAATTTGGTGGAACAAAACCAGATAGCGTCTTCTTTTTCGTAGGTACATTCTGCTTCAGTTAAGTAGGAAAGAACTTCTTCTACAACGCCTTCCATGCGCAAGGTTTTCTCTGAAACCCAACCTTCAAAAGTAACCCCGAATTTTTCCAGACTACTACGTTGCATTTCTAAGAGTTCCGAAAGGGCAAATTCTTTTAAGTGCTCCATGCGGTCTTTCTCGGTAAGCATAAACACTCTGCTTCCCTCCAGCGCATTTAGCCGTTGTGCCAAGTGCTTTACATACTCCCCATGATATGCTTCATAAGGGAAATCACCTATCTTTTCACCGTGTAACTCGCGCAAACGTAGCTCTAAGGATTCCGCTAAAATATCCACTTGATTACCGGCATCGTTAATATAAAACTCACGTGCAGGATTAAACCCAGTGTAGTTCATAATCCGGTATAAGGTATCACCAAAAGCAGCAGCACGGGCACTAACGATATTCAATGGTCCCGTTGGGTTTGCACTTACAAATTCTAGGAGTACTTTTTCCTGTTTGCCAAAGTCGCTGCGACCATATTCGTCTAGCTTGTATATTTCCCAAAACGCCATCTGATAAAGGCTGGGAGCCAAATAGAAGTTGATAAATCCATGCCCGGCTATTTCCAGTTTCTTATAGGCTTTGTTTTTCTTTAGTTCCTTAATCAGCTTTTCCGCAAACTGCTTTGGAGCAAGTTTGTTTTCCTTAGCTAATACGAGAGCAACATTGCTGGAGTAATCCCCAAAATCGTTATTATTGGGAATCTCGACGATGAAATCCTTCTCGTGGCTAAACTGGAGGGTGTCCATCACCTCGGTTATATGGTTATGCAGGATTTCTTTGATCATTGGATTTCTTCTCCGGGTATGCGATTCTTTACTTTGTTGAAGAAATCGTCTATTTTGTAATATTCTCGTGTTTGGGGAAGGAAAATATGAACAATCATATCCCCAATGTCTATTAGAATCCACTGCCCATAATCAATACCTTCCTTGCTTAACACATTCAGGTGTTGCTCTTTAGCCATATCAATCAAATGATTGGCGATAGCTTTATTATGTACATCAGCACTACCTTCACAAACCACGATAATATCGGTATAATCCGTTTTATTCTGCACATCATAGATGCGGATGTTTTCGGCATTTTTGTCGGTTAGCCAGCTAATAATGGCTTGCAGTTTGACATTGTCTTCCAATGTCACTTCCATTTTATTCACTAATAAACTCCTCATAATCCCTGCCGACAATAATCTCAAAATCGGCATTATAGTATTCGTTAACCGCACTAGTCCAACGTTGGATACCAGTCATTTTCTGTAGTCTCTTCAAATCTTGCTTATCGCCTTTTCGCATTACTATGATAGATTTATCATAGATAGGTTTGGGAGTATCTCCAAGGCTAACCACTTCAATATTCTTTCGCGCCAAAGCTGCTGCAAATTCTGATGCAAGCTGCACATAACCGCAGCCATTGACAACCACAACCTTTATCGCAGGGAGCTTATCCTCTCCATACTCTTTAGGAGATTTATCGCCGGACTGCTTGCTGAAGTAGAACACTGCTGCAACAACGATAACCAGCACTCCCAAGCAAACGGGAAGCCAAATCTTCCATTTCGGTGCTACAATCTCTGGAGGCTCGTTGTTTGTCAAATCCAAATACCTTACTCCTTGTTACTGTGCAATTTGGCAAACTCTTGCTTTAATCTGGCATAGGCACTTTCGAAATATTCCGGAATAACTCTCTCCCCGCAAACAACTGTCATAAAATTGCTATCGCCAAGCCAACGTGGAACTAAATGAACATGAAGATGTTCAGCAATGCCTGCACCCGCAGCACAACCAAGGTTTAGCCCGATGTTTATGCCATCACAGTGATATGAAGCTCTAAGTATCTTTTCTGTAATGCGGATAGTCTCGCACATTTCCAGCCAAGTTTCGCTGTCAAGATCGCTAAGGCAACTCTTGTGAATATAGGGAACAATCATTAAGTGACCATTGTTGTAAGGATAGCGATTCATCATTACATAACAGTGCTTTGCCCTATACAGGATAAGGTTTTCCTCGTCATTCCCCAATTGCTGATACCTGCACATTACACAATCATCAGCTTTCTCCCCCAAGATATAATCCATCCTCCAGGGAGAATATAGATAGCGTGGGTCTTTGGGTTTATTCATAGGGTGTTTCTTCTACCACATGTGCAGCAAATTCCAGAATCTCATGCTCATGTATTATTGCATTTACCAAGATGTTGTGCCCTTGTAATATAGTATCATTGCACACTGTGCTGTGTTCCAAATAGCAATTGGGACCTATCACACAGCCTTTTTCAAGGCTACATTTCCCTTTGATGAAAGTATTCTGATGAATCTCTACATCTGTTTCAATCAACACGTCATCACCAATATAAACAGTATTTGGGTTATGAATAACCACCCCACTGTTCAGCCATTTCTTACGAATGTTATCTACGTAGATATCTTCAAGTTCGGATAACTGCTCTTGCGAATTAACACCTGATACTTCCATCAAGTCCTCAAGAACAACAGAGGAAACAGTTTTGTTTGCTTTATACATAATTTCAATAGTATCGGTTAGATAGAACTCTCCCTGTTGGTTTTGGTTAGAAGTCTTACTTAGTGCCTCGAACATATCCTTAGCCTTAAAACAGTAAATACCAGTGTTCCATTCTTTTATCTGGCGTTGCTCTTCGGACGCATCTTTATATTCTATGATGCCGCTAAGCTTTCCCTCTTTATCTCTTAACATTCTTCCGTATTTACCGGGGTCATCTAAGAAGGCAGTTAGAACGGTACATGCCGCATTAGTCGATAGATGTTCCTGGTATATACGATTCACCGTTTGCGGGGTCAACAAAGGGACATCTCCACATAAGATGAGGATATCCTGATCGGGATTTTTAAACAAAGATTCAGTGATAGATACTGCGTGTCCAGTTCCCAGTTGCTCTTTTTGTTCAATAAATTCCAAGCGGTCGTCTTCTTCCAAACAGGAGATAACGGTTTCTTTCAAATAACCAACCACGATGCAAATACGTTCGCACTTCATAGCTAAGGCTGTGTCCACCACTCGCTGAACCATAGGTTTGTCGGCGATGGGGAAAGTAACTTTGGCACGTTCAGATTTCATCCGTGTGCCTTTTCCGGCAGCAAGGATTATCGCTGCAAGAGCGTTCATGGTTTTCCTCCAATGTTCATTAAGTTATAATATAGTTCAGATATGCTTTTATGCATTGTTGGATGTATAAAATCTGGAATCAGCTCTACTAAGAGCTGTAGTGCAAACTCTCTATTGTGAAAATCTGGATGTGGAAGGATTAATTCTGGCATACCTGGCATGCCTCCTCTTTTACGGGTGTCCAGCACCAAATCCCCAGCCAGCAGAATATCAATATCAATTATACGTGGTCCCCACTTTTCTTTGCGGGTTCTGCCCATTGCTTTCTCAATCCCTAAAAGAATATGCATCTGCAACTGTGGGGGCAGGTTGCTCTTAATCTCTATAACTTGATTATAAAAATCCGCCTGATTGGTTTTCCCGTAGGCTGCGCTTTTTATTACGCTGCTTGCCCGTAGCAAAGTAACCCCCGGTATTTCTGAAATCACTTTTTTGGCTTCGCGTATTTCATTCTCTGGTTTGTCCATGTTTGCCCCAAGGCATAAATGATATATCATCAGCGTTTGCGCCTAAGCTCCACTTCCACGGATTTCAAGCTACCCTGTATTGGGACTGAGGGCTTTTGAATACATATCTTAAGTTTTTGCACCAAGGGAAAACCTTCCATCAATCTATCTGCTACCATGTTAGCACAGCTTTCTAAAAGGTGAAACTGATGCGTTTCCATGATTTCTTTTATTTCGCTATACACTTTAGTGTAATCTACCGTATCCTCCAGATTCCTGATTTCCTTATCCAAATCACCATCTGTGTACAGGGTAATGCTAACGATGAACCTTTGTCCAAGCTTTCGCTCTTCGGCATGCACGCCATGATAGCCATAAAAGACCATTTCATTTAAACGTATTCTCATATTTTTCTCGCAATACGGATATCAAGCTTTTTCCCAAACTTGCTATCAATCATCCTTATAATTAAGAAACTAAAGGCAAGTGCAGAAAAACCAACTAGAATAGACAGCAATTCACTTATCCAATATGATGCCACTATAAAACCCCCAAACAGGAATGCCAGCGGTAAGCCGAAAATTAACAGCGAAACCATTACTCTTCCTGTGGGTGATATATCCAGTAAAACTCTGTCTCCGGGTTTTAAAGCTAATTCGGTGACCAGTTCAAATTCAGTAGCTACGTTCTTTAAACAGAAACCGTGCATGCTACAGCTTTTACATGCAGCTCCTCGCTCAATTTGAACAGTTACTTTTTCTCCATTTGTAGCGGTTACAAGTCCACTGTCTTCTATCAATTCTTCAGTCACGGCTTCCTCTTAGCACGATTCGTTCAATGATTTTGCTGCTGGATATGCCCTTAACAAACTCCAGACTGAGAACTTCTCCACCATAACTCAATACAAAATCTGCTCCCACTATCTGTTGTATTTGCCAATCTCCGCCTTTCACTAGCACATTGGGTTTTAGTTTTTCAATAAGGCGCAAGGGAGTATCTTCGCTAAAAGCACAGATGTAATCTACAGATTCTAAGCCTGAAAGTACCATGGCGCGTTCTTCTTGGTTTACAATGGGGCGGCTTTTTCCCTTCAAACGCGAAACAGATTCATCGCTATTCAATCCTACAATCAAGATGTCCCCCAAAGCTTTGGCACTTTGCAAATAAAGCACATGCCCGGCATGCAGGATATCAAAACAGCCATTGGTAAATACAATGCGTTTCCCCTCGCTATGCAGTGCTTTGCCAAGCTCTTCAATTTTTCCCCAAGAAACCAGCTTATTGTTGTTCATCAAAGCTATCCAATATTTCTTTACAATTCACTGTGGCAGTTCCATGTTTTGCAACAACCACGGCAGCAGCATGATTTGCGATTAGCGCAGCGGACAGAATATCTTTTGTTCCAAGGTAAGCAAGGCATAAAGTGCTTATCACGGTATCTCCGGCTCCTGATACATCAAACACTTCTTTGGCAAAGCTAGGCAGGTGTTGCGGTTCTTTACCCATAGTGAAAACATACATCCCCTCACTTCCACAAGTAACTACCAGATGCTTACATTGCATATCTTTTTGCATTGCTTCAGCCGCCGCAAAGAAACCATTTTGCTCGCTATAATGCTTACCCAGATAATTCTGGATCTCTGAGTAATTGGGCTTTAAAATCTCGATACCTTGGTAAAACCCAAAATTCTTCTTCTTTGGATCGACCGCAACAGGTATATGGCTTTCAGTCGCCATTCGCAATACATGCTCTATCATATCCTTGTTTAACAGACCCTTGTCGTAATCCTCAATGATTAGTGCATCACAATGCGGGATTTCTTGTCGGATATGCTCAAGGATTAAATCTCTCAAACTTGCGCCAATATCAGATGTATCTTCTCTATCAAGACGAACTATTTGCTGGCTTACGGCTCCAATCCTTGTTTTCAGTGTTGTAGGGCGGTTGCTGTCCTCGAAGATACCGGATGAAGAGAGGTTCTGCTGTTTCAGCAAAGACATTACTGTCTGTGCGTAGCTATCCTTACCACAAACTCCCACCAATTCTACTTTGGCTCCTAAAGCAGCAAGATTTAAAGCTACATTGGCTGCTCCTCCCAAACGGAACTCTTCGTGGTTAAGCTCAATTATGGGTACAGGTGCTTCGGCAGAAATCCTTTGCACTTTTCCCCATAGGTATTCATCCAGCATGATATCTCCCAAAACCATAATACGGCTCTGAGAAAATCCATCTAATAAAGCTTTGAGATTGGGAATGGTTAAGTTTTTCATTGTGGCACTCCTAAGGGATATTCTCCATTAAAGCAAGCATAGCAGTAATTATTCGGTTTCAACACACACTTTCGCAAATCATCCATGGACAGGTGTTTCAGGCTATCCACACCGATTCTAGTGCGAATCTCTTCTAAGCTATAACAATTAGCTACAAGCTCTTTCGCATTTGGAGTGTCGATACCATAATAACAGGAATGCCGAACTTGTGGGCTACCAATACGTAAGTGTATCTCCGCAGCACCGGCATCTTTTATCAATTTAACTATTTTTCCGATTGTTGTACCGCGGACAATACTATCATCTATCAGCACAATCTTCTTTCCCTTAAAGAAATTCGGTAATACGTTAAATTTCTGACGTACACTTTCGTCTCGGATAGTCTGTTCCGGTTTAATAAATGTTCTGCCCACATAGTGATTGCGGATTAGCCCTAAGGATAAAGGAACCTTGCTTGCATTAGCATAGCCAATTCCGATGAAATTAGATGAATCTGGCACAGGCACGATGAGATCCGGGTTTAATCCAATATCATCCTCTGCCATGGCTGCGCCAATGTTCTCACGTACTCGGTAAACATCTTCACCAAAGTGATAGCTATCGGGTCTGGAAAAATATATGTGTTCGAAGATGCAGTGTTTCTCATTACTACCTGTGCGATACAAATTAGGGTCATTTTCTATAATCAGGATTTCGTTAGCCGCCGCATCAGGAGTGCTTTTACTAATTTTTACGATTCCGGCAGGGGGTACTTCGTGACGATTCACCACATCAAGAGTATCTAAAGCACAACTTTCGGAGGCTACAACAGCAACTCCATTAGGTGCCATGCCCCAAACCATGGGGCGGATGCTGTGTGGATCTCGAAACATATACAGCTCTGTGCGGGTACAAAGTACACAGGAATATGCACCTTTCACATCCCTCATCAAATGCCGGATAGCTTCGGCAATTTCATCACCGTGGCGGATTATGCGGTAAGCAAGGTATTTAACCAACAATTCACCATCATTATCGCTCTTGAAGTAAACCTTCTCGTCTTCTAGCTGCTTACGGATTAGATTGTAATTCACTAAATCGCCATTTGAAGCGAGGGCATATGTGGGTCCTGATAATGTCTCAACTAAATGAGGCTGGGTATTGAATTCCGTAGCACTGCCTTTGGTGGGATAGCGAACATGACCGATTGCTATTTGCCCCGGAAGCTCATGCAAGCAATCATCACTAAAAACTTCCTTAACCAAACCCATTTGTTTACGTAAGCGGATTACGGTGCCGTCGCTAACTGCCATTCCGCAGCTTTCCTGCCCACGATGTTGTTCTGCAAAAAGCCCCAAGGCTGCCATTTGAGCAGCACGCTCAGAACCAAAAACTCCAATAATCCCGCACATTATCCTTTGCCTTTTCTGGTAAAAATAATCTTATGTTCAGTCCCTTCCACGAGGCGCACCAGATTTTCCCTGTGTTTAATTACAATCATCAGCACGACTAAAGTTACAAATATCAAAGAGGCATAATCTGCCTTTTCAGCTAGTCTCATCTGCCATAAACTATGGACTAAAAAGGTTACCGCAGCTATTATGCTGCCCATGGAGACGTAGCGGCTTATGAAAGTAACTATAATAAATACTCCCAATGCAAACAGCATACTTAAAGGAGCTAAAGCCAGGAAAGCACCACCCGCAGTTGCCACACCTTTGCCACCCTTGAACCCCAAGTATAGCGGGAACACATGCCCCAGTATCACAAGCAAGGCACACAGAGCAACGATGGGACTTCCGCTTGGCATCAATGATATTGCCAATTGAGTAGCGATAAATCCTTTTGCCATATCAAGCAGTAGCACAATTATCCCGGTTGTTGTTCCATATAGCCTGAGGGCATTTGTTGCACCCACATTTCCACTGCCACCTTTGCGAATATCCTTGTTGTAAAACACTTTACCGATAACCCAACCGAAAGGTATGCTTCCCCAAAGGTAGGCAAACAGCGGCAGGATAAAGGGAAGCAGATTACTCTTCATCATTTTCCTTATTCTCAGCTTCGTACATCTTACCGTGGTCTTTCTTTAGTTCATAAGAACCATAGCTTCTGTTTCTGCTTCTTTTTTCATCATTCTTTTTTAGCTTAGCCTCGTTGCTGCCGTCCTTGTTCGCTTCGTCATCTTCGTCTTTTTTCCTGCCCTTGAAGATTAGCTTGATGCTAACCCCTTCAAACTTGAACATCTCTCTAATCTGGTTGTGTATGAAGCGGCGATAGTTCTCTGTTATCAGATTTGGAGTATTGCAGAAAAAGATGAAGGTTGGCGGCTTTACGGTAGCCTGAGTAAGGTAATAAATCCTCACATGCTTGCCAGATGGATGGGTGGGTGGACGGTGTTCCACCACGGTTTCCATAAAGCGGTTCAATTCGCCGGTAGGGATGCGCTTTTGGCTTTCTTCCTCTATTACTACCACGGTTTCCATTATCTTGTTTATGCGCTGGCTGGTTTTAGCTGAAATAAACTGCACAGGGGCAAACTGTAAGAAGGGCATCTGGTAATGCAACTCTTTGATAAATTCCATGGTTGTACCGGTGCTTTTGTCCACCAAATCCCACTTATTATACACCACCATTATTTCTTTCATCCTACGCTTGGCATAACTGGCTATTTTGATATCCTGAGTGCTAAGTTCTTCATCGGCGGTAAGCACTAATATTACTATGTCGCTTCTATCCACTGCATCAATAGTCCGCATGGAAGAGAAGTATTCCACCCCATAAGTAACCTTGGTTTTACGCCTTAGCCCGGCGGTGTCTATCAGCACATATTCCTTGCCATGATAGCGGAAAGGGGTATCTATGGAATCTCTGGTTGTACCCGGAATATCGGTAACTATCTGCTTATCGTCGCCCAAAAGCAAGTTTACTATGCTGGATTTGCCCACATTGGGTTTGCCAACCACTGCAATACGAGTGGAAGTGGGCTTTTCTTCTGCATAAGCGTCCTGAGTATCCGGCATCAGGGAAAGCAATTCATCTAAGAAATTACCCGTATTTCTGCCATGCGATGCGGAAATGGGGAAGGCGTCGTTGAAGCCAAGCTGAAGGAAATCGTACACTTCCCATTCAAACTTCTCGCTATCTGCCTTGTTTGCCACTAGCATCACTTTGTCCCGATGCGGGAAAAGGATTTTGGCAATTGCATTGTCTAAGTCCGTTGTTCCGGTCTGAGCATCCACCATAAAGATTATTAAATCGGATTCATCAATAGCCAGTATAGCCTGATGCTGAATCATCTTGTCCATGGTCTCATTGCTGTCATAGACAATACCACCGGTATCCACCAGCTTGAAAACCTTGCCGTTCCACTCCACGTCCTCATACTTACGGTCGCGGGTGATTCCGGCTTCAAAATCCACTATCGCCATGCGTTTACGGCATAAGCGGTTAAATAGGGTCGATTTCCCAACATTGGGACGCCCCACTATTGATACTATGTATTTTCTCATTATTCCTCTATGTTTTTATATAAGTGACAAAGTAACAAGGTGATGAAGTAACAATGTGTTGTAGGGTAACAAAGTAACAAGGTGATGAAGTAACAATGTGTTGTAGGGTAACAAAGTAACAAGGTGATGAAGTAACAATGTGTTGGCAGGCTTTCATAACATTATTACCATATTACTTCTCAACTTCTCAACATCTTCACTCTATCACTTTGTCTCTTTGTCTCTTTGTCTCTTTGTCTCTTTGTTACTTTGTCTCTTTGTCTCTTTGTCTCTTTGTCTCTTTGTCTCTTTGTTACTTTGTCACTTTGTCTCTTTGTCACTTATTCCTAACATACTTCACCAAACCCGATACCTGTGATCTAATTAGTTTTATCAAGTTAATTGGTAAGTCTAGCTCTTGGTCGGGTATATATTTTAAACGTTCAGTAATGACAAGCTGCGTTTCCAGTTCTGCAAGGCTACCTAAGGCAATGTAAAGAAACTGTAGGTATTCCTTATCGTGATTTCTACCAGCACCTTCTGCAATATTAGATGGTATGGATATTGCAGCACGCCTCATCTGGGAAGTCAAGCCGTATAGTTCATCCTTGGGAAAGCTCTTGGTTAATCCATAAACAAGTACTACAAGTTCAATCCCATTCTTCCATGCATCTAAATCTTTATGCGTTTTCACAACGAAACTCCTTACGCTTCATCACTTCATCACTTTATCACTTTATCACTTTATCACTTTGTCACTTTATCACACCGTTACTTACTCAAAGTCAGCATTTTAAATAGGGCGATTTTGTCAATCCCAACGTATCTGATTTGCTTCTCACTAACAGAGCTTTTTGTTGACATAAATCAGGCAAATAGAATGGATGAACTTAAGGTTTTAACCAATACATGTGACATCTCTTATTGCTGGAGGAAGGATATCAATGGCTATCGAAAAAGCAGATCTTATCAACATACAGGAAGCCAGTAAATGGGCATCGTCTCATCTTGGCAGAAAAGTATCTACATCCAACATCAGTTATCTTGTCCAATATGGCAGAATCCGCAAATACGGCGAAAACGGCAGCACATTCATTTCCAAAGGGGACTTGCTAAATTATTACAAAGCATACAACGAAAGCAGAGAAAGCTCCTGGCGGGAGCAATTAGGACAAGACCTTAATTGGGTACTTTCTTTTGAAAAATATACAGAAGCAGAAACCACCAAGCATGTACACCGCTTACACCCATACAAGGGAAAGTTCATCCCACAATTGGTAGAGTACTTTCTGGACAGTCACACAGACAAATTCAAAACTGAGAGCTTCTTTCATCAGGGAGATATTGTTCTTGATCCTTTCTCTGGGAGCGGGACTACTCTTGTGCAGGCTAACGAGCTAGGACTAAATGCAATTGGTATTGATGTATCGGCATTCAATGTGTTAATCTCCAGTTGCAAGGTTATGAACTACGATTTGCTTGATGTGCAAAAGGAAATTAATCGCATTAGCTTAGCGTTGCGGTGTTTTTTAACGGACTCTCATATCATGGAATTTGAAGAGAAGCTGCTATCGGAGTTATCCAAGTTCAACAGTATTAACTTTCCCGTTCCTGAATACAAGTATCGCTTGCACCACAATGAAATAGACGAAAAAAGCTATGGAGCGGCGAAAGAGCTGGAATTCAACAGCATTTACCAGAAACTAATAGAAGAATATAACATAAAGCTAAGACAAGACTCTAGTGACAGTTTTTTGGATAAATGGTTTTCACAGCAGATACGTGAAGAGTTAGATTTCGTTTACAACGAACTGCAGAAAATCCAAAACACCAATACCAAGAAGATAATCGGTGTTATTCTTAGCCGAACCATGCGAAGTTGCCGCGCAACCATGCATGCCGATTTGGCTACACTCACTGAGCCAGTTACTAGTACATACTATTGCGCAAAACACGGCAAGATATGTAAACCGCTATTTTCCATATTAAAGTGGTGGAACACATACACAAAGGATACCTTAAAGCGTCTAGTTCAGTTTGATAAGCTGCGAACCAATACCCATCAAGTGTGTATTACTGGTGATAGCAGGAATGTTGATATACTAGCAAAAGTATCCAGCATCAATCCAGCTTTTGCTGAGCTAATTGCCAAGGATAAAATAAAGGGGATATTCTCATCTCCGCCTTATGTTGGCTTGATAGATTACCATGAGCAACACGCTTATGCTTACGATCTCTTTGGTTTTGAGCGTAAGGATGAGCTAGAGATAGGTCCACTTTACAAAGGGCAGGGCAAGGAAGCTAAACAAAGCTATGTACAAGGGATAGCTGATGTTCTAAATAATTGTAAGCGGTTTTTTTGCGAAGACTATAATGTGTTCTTAGTGGCAAACGACAAATATGGGCTTTATCCCAAAATTGCAGAACTTGCGGGCATGCGGATAGTAAACCAGTATAAACGCCCTGTGCTAAACCGCACCGAGAAAGATAAGAGTGCATATTCGGAAGTAATATTCCACTTAAAGGACATAAATTATGAACGATAACCAAAAGCAAGCAATAGCCGAAGTGCTAAAGAACAGCATTCGCAATAAATTTGATACGCACAATCCTGAACCAAGCTATATGCCTTTTCATACCAGACTATTAGGCAAAGATAGGTTAGCTTTATATTCTTTCATTCATTCGCTAAATACAAATTTTGGAACTACTATCTTTGAGCCCATTGCAAAAACAATTGCCATGGGTAACTTTGCCACTGCTAGTTCACAACAAATTGCGGGGACTCATATTTCATCGGAAGCACAAAGAACAATCCAACTTATAATGGATAAACTATCAACAGCAGAAACCACCCCAAACAAACTCGAAGAAATTGAATCTATTAGAAGTTGCTGCACTAAAGGTCAGATGGTAAAAGTAAAGCCCACTAAGGTGGATTTAAAGTTGGTCACTAAAGATGGTACGATTGTTCTTATCGACATCAAAACAGCCAAACCCAACGCTGGAGGCTTCAAGGAGTTCAAAAGGACTTTATTAGAGTGGGTTGCAGTTACTCTGTTAGAAAACCCACTGGCTGATATTCAAACTCTCATTGCAATCCCTTACAATCCATATGAGCCTAATCCATATTCTCGCTGGACAATGAGAGGTATGCTTGATTTGGAACACGAATTGAAAGTTGCCTCAGAATTCTGGGATTATTTAGGTGGGGCGGGTACTTATCAAGCTTTATTGGATACCTTCGAACTGGTTGGAATTGAGCTTAGACAGGAGATTGATACTTTTTTCTCTAGATTCGTAAGGTAACTGCCCTTCAATTAACAACACTAAGCTGTGTTTCATTAGCATCATCTTTATCTATACTTTGTTATTGATGACGCAAGCAATATTCCATCTCAGGCTAAACCTTTCTTACAGCTATTGCCCTATCATTGCCCACCTATTGCCCTCTTTGTGGGGAATGGGTGGGCAATGATAGGGCAGTTCAAGCAAGGAAGAGCTGACAAACGAAGACGCATTTTTTGACTTACAATTACGCTGCGATATCTGCAAAGAAAAGCCACGAGAATGGCAGGTCAGCGTAATTGTGAGTTAAAATGATAAGGGTACAAGCGATTTTCTCTTGTAACTCATAAAGCGTTGATATGTAAGAGATAATGCATCTTGAACTATACTGAAGCCATGCTTTCGCTACCGACAATGAAAGCGCGTCTGGAGTTCATATCGTCGATACTAATTATGATAGGTTACTATCTTTGCAGGGGAAATGGACTTCAGCGACACTTGCTCTCGATTTTTGAAGTCCAAACAGCCTGTAAGTTGTTGATAAATGTAAAGATATGAATGGCTCTTTGAACTCCAAGTCAGCAAGATACAGTCGCCGATTGCCTAAATCAAAAGCGTAATTACTGTCACCTCGGCTGTGCTCACACGAGGGCGTGTGAGATTACATCAGTGCTAGATGATGCATGATCTCAATACCACTTTCGATGCATTCATCTGCGGGGAGGAATTTATCCGAATGCAGGGGTTGATTACACCCACTACCCAGCCAGAACAGTAAGCCGGGATATAGGCTGGTAAAAAAGCCGAAATCTTCACCCGTCATGGCGGTTTCAGCCTCTGTGTAATCCATCTGTAACGCAGCACATGCAGCCATTAATTGTTGCACTAAAGCGGTGTCATTAACCACAGCATCGTAGCTACAAAGCAGCTCCACTTTGGCGGTTGCACCGATGGATTTGGCACAGGAATCAGCACAATCAAAGGTAAGTTGATTTAAGCTGTTGCGCACTTCTTTTTTTAGGCTGCGATGGGTTCCCTCCAGAATGCACTCTGCCGGAATGATATTGCGGATATCGCCGGCAGTCATTTTGCCTATATGATAGATTACCCTCTCAGTTTTGCTTAGTTCGCTCACGGCAGTGCCAATTTTACTTATGAAATCCAAACCTGCCTGAAGAGCATTGATGCCTTGTTCAGGATAGGCTACATGAGCGGATTTGCCCGAAAAACGGACGTCAAATTCCTGAGGGATGCCGAAGAAGATACCTGCCTTACTGGAGATAGCTCCCACTGGTAAGCCGCTTGCCACGTGCAAGGCAATAGCACTGCTAATATCATAGTTTTGGATGATGCCTTCAAACAACACAGATTGCGCTCCGCCTTGTCCTTCTTCTGCGGGTTGAAATAGGAAAAGCAGGTTAGTATCGGGTTTTTCTTCTGCAATGCGGTAAATTAAACCAATCAGGATGGACATATGCACATCGTGCCCACATGCGTGCATAAAGCCTTCATGCTGCGACACATAATCGCTACTAATGGTTTCCTGAATGGGCTGTGCGTCCATATCCGCTCTGAAAAGCTTGTAAGTTCCGTGACCTGCTGTATAAGCCACGAAAATAT
>JAQUJJ010000374.1 GCA_028681035.1 Candidatus Cloacimonadota bacterium | reverse complement strand
AGATGAAAACAATGCAATTGGTCGCTTGGCCTTACATAGATTGTGAGTAACGAGGGATATCAGATGCCCTCAAACAACCAGAGAAACAATGAGTTGGAATTTACACCAACATTTGGGACTCAACAGCTCCGTAGAGTAACACCAATGCTGGAAAGCACATGATTAGTATCATGATGTACTTCATGATAAGCTCTTTGTTTAGTGTATTGCTATGAATTTTATTGGTTTAATATCCTTATGATTGCGTGGTTTCGCAAAATACACTCCGGCGCTTAGCGCTGCGCCATTTTGATTACGCAAGTCCCACTCAGCAGTTCCCTCTGAATCCAGGGTGATGGTATCCACTCTTTGGCCCTGTACGTTATAGATATCCAGTTCGGTCGCTTGTTTGAGCGAAGCCTTGAAGGTAATCACACCCTTCAAGCTAGCCGGATTGGGGTAGGCAGAAAGGGTGTGCAAGGGCGGAACCGCTGTCGCATCAGCATTGGAAACGAAGAATTCAACCGTAAACGCATACAGCCTGCCATCGCTGATCATGAACAACTGATCTTCATGGGAGAAGGTAATGACGGGCAAATAGACATTCACTTTGGGAGCAGGAAAAGTAAATGAATATGAGGCAGGAAAATCCAGGGTATACAGGAAGCCAAATTTTACTTTAGGGATGATGATGGGAAAGTAGCCAGAAACATGCTGATGTTCAGCTTTTCAGGGCTGAAGATAAGGCTTACCATTAATCACAAATGTAAGGATAAAAGAACCCGGATCAGCCCTTTTTACTGTGCTTGCTGTAGAAAATCGTCAACTGCCTATCTCCCTGCATAGGTATGTCTTGCGACAAAGAAGCCCCGCGTAAGCCACTCGCCTAGGTTTTTGCACCTTGGCAATATCAACCTGAATCTCCTTGACCTGATATGGGTTTATTATCTTTTGACAATCCAAGCTGGGGATTTTGTAACTCTGTAGCGCTAAATAAGTCATTATTTTGAGAATCAATATGGGAGAACTATATGAAAAAATTAGTATTTGTAATGCTGCTGCTTTTGGCCTGTATGCTTTATGGGCAAACGATGCAAGGGAACTATACCATTGGCGGTGCAAGCCCGGATTTCGCTGATCTGGATGATGCCATCCTGGCCTTACACGCTGCCAGCATTACGGACAACGTATATTTGTATCTTAATCCGGACACCTACACCGGGCCTTACATTATCGAAAACCTGAATATGGCAGGACACACGCTCTACATATCATCCGGCACCTACTCCAGCCATGAAGTGATCTTCACCAATCACGCCACTACAAGTCAGGATAACTACATCATTCTGATTAAAAACAGCAGCAATATCCGAATCGATGATTTTGACTTCGCGCCTACCGGTCAATACAGCCGCAGCATCATGGTGATCGGAGACAGCAATGATATCAGTATCACCAACAACCGCTTTTTCAATACTAGCGGTACCGACACCTCCAACAATGAGTCAGTTTACTTTGTAAGCGAAAGCGCTAATGATGCTGATAACGTACTGATCCAGTTCAATCAGTTCTTTGCTGGCAGCTACCATGTGCAGATCAATTCCACGAACTATACCAACAACTTCAGCAATTTTACCATCCAGTCCAATGTGCATGTAGGCGGTTACCATGGCATCTCCCTCATGCGCTGCAGCGACATCACTCTGGATAGCAATACTATGAACGAAGTAAACTATGGTATTAGTCTGAACAGTGTCAGCGGTAACCTGCTGATCAAGCGCAACCGCCTGAATACAAGGGCTAGTGGGCTTAACGTTACCGGCTATTCGACCAATACCACACCCACCACTCCTAATATCTACAACAACATCATCCGGGCAAACGGAACTAACTGGTATAGTGGATCATCCGCTGTTGCCGCTACAGGGCTGGTCATTTCACAGTCTGAACGAATCTACGCCGCGCACAACTCTGTGGAGCTAAGCTCACCCAGCAATCAATCCTACGTAGCATCGATCAGCGGCACCCGCAACATCTTCCGCAAGAACCACTTTGTGAATCTGGGTGGTGGCTACTCGCTGAACTTCATCAATACCGAGCCCGATGTAACAAACCGCAACCTGGTAGAATATAACAATATCTATGCCAGCGGCACTTACCTTGGTAAACGTAGCAACACTTCTTACAAAGAAATGAGCGAGATGATCCCACTCTTCGATAGCTATAATGCAGATTTAAACCCCTTCTTTGAAGATGAGTATTTGCGCAGCAATGCGCCCCGGCTGAACAATCTTGGTTTCTATGCCGGCATTGATGAGGATTTCTTTGGCAATCCCCGCAGTGACACCGCTCCGGACATCGGCGCACATGAATATGACATCGATAGTCTTGATCCCCTGCTAGCCCCAATGGAAGGAGACTACACCATCGGTGTGGGCGGGGATTATCCCACAGTGAGTGACTTTGCCGTTGCTCTGGCTTTCAGAGGGATAAACAACCCCATCACTGCGGATCTGAGCGAAACTAACTACAATGAACAAGTGAACTTTGACC
>JAQUJJ010000123.1 GCA_028681035.1 Candidatus Cloacimonadota bacterium | reverse complement strand
TTACCGAAAGTAATTTGAGCGCATCAGACATGGTAAGACACTCAAGAAAAGCGTTACAAGCTGCAGGTTATGATCCTGAGAAGGACTTGGTAGTTGCTTTTGAATATACAGATAAAAGGAAGGCATAGTGACAACAGCCCAACACAGTCAAATAGTTAATTTCATTTGGAGTATCGCAGATTCGGTGCTCAAAGACGTATATGTTCGGGGTAAATATCGGGACGTGATCCTGCCTATGACGGTGATCCGCAGGCTCGATGTATTGCTTGAGCCCACCAAGCAGGATGTTTTGAAGCTAAAGGCGCAGCTTGATGCAGCAGGGATCGCCAATCAGGATGCAGCCCTTTGCAATGCCTCCAAACAAGCTTTTTTCAATACCTCTCCCTTTACCCTGCGAGATCTCAAAGCACGTGCCAAACAGCAACAGCTAAAAGCAGATTTCGAGGCTTATCTGGATGGCTTTTCTCCGAATGTGCAGGACATCCTGGAGCATTTCAATGTGCGCAATCAAATCCCTATCCTCGTAAAAGCCGATGTCTTGGGTTTTCTGATTGAACAGTTTATGGATAGCACAATCAATCTGGCACCGATCCCCATTTGTGATGCATCCGGAAGGGAGCTCAAACCCGCTTTGGATAACCATTCTATGGGCACAATCTTTGAAGAACTCATCCGCAAATTCAACGAGGAAAACAACGAAGAAGCGGGGGAACATTTTACCCCCAGAGATGTGGTAAACCTGATGGCAGAGCTGATCTTTGCCCCCATAGCGGATAAGATCGAATCCGGCACCTACCTGGTTTATGATGGCGCTTGCGGTACTGGCGGGATGCTGACAGTGGCTCAGGATCGGCTTACCAGCCTAGCCAGTGAACGTGGCAAAGAAGTAGCCATCCACCTCTTTGGGCAAGAAGTAAATGGCGAAACCTATGCCATCACCAAAGCAGACCTGCTGATCAAAGGAGATGGTGCCGAAGCCGAGAACTTCGTATATGGTTCCACCCTATCCAGAGATGGCTTTGCTTCCAAAAGCTTTGATTTCATGCTATCCAATCCCCCCTACGGTAAAGACTGGAAGGGTGATCAGGAAAAGATGGGTGGCAAAAAGGAATTTGCCGATGCCCGCTTTATCGTGAGCCACGCCGGAGATGCAGAATACAAAATGCTCACCCGCTCCAGCGATGGACAGATGATGTTCCTGGTGAACATGCTCTCCAAGATGAAGCAGAATACTCCCCTTGGGAGCAGGATAGCTGAAGTTCACAACGGCAGTGCTCTCTTTACCGGAGACGCAGGTAGTGGTGAAAGCAATATCCGCAGGTGGATCATCGAAAATGATTGGCTGGAAGCAATTGTGCAGCTTCCCGACAACATCTTTTATAATACGGGCATCAGCACCTATATCTGGATTCTCAGCAACCGCAAAGAAGAACGCCGTAGGGGGAAAATCCAACTGATTGATGCCAATAAGTGGTTCACACCGTTGAGAAAAAATCTTGGTGACAGGAACTGTGAACTTACCGAAGAACACATCCAAAAGATCGTAAACGTCTTTACCCGCTTCGAAGAGACCGAGGAATCCAAAATATTCCCAAATGAAGCCTTTGGCTATTACAAGATCACAGTGGAACGGCCATTAAGAGCGATAGACAATGATACTGAAACAGCTTACAAAGTTGCTGAGATCAAAGCTCTTAAAGATGCAGGAAAGATTAGCCCCGAAGGAATGCCAGTTATCAAAAAGGTATATGGTAGCCACGCAAAACCTGATCCACTGAAAGGACTATTTTTACATGAGATCAAGGGCAAAGCCAAGGTGGTGGAATATGAGGCTGATCCGGACCTCAGAGATACAGAACAAGTTCCATTACTCCATCAAGGTGGGATCGAAGGTTTTTTCTCTTATGAAGTGCTGCCCTATGCCCCTGATGCTTGGATTGATGAAAGCAAGACTAAGATCGGTTTTGAGATCAGTTTTAACAAGCATTTCTATAAACCAACATCATTGCGCAGCATCAAAGATATTGTGGAAGATATTGAAGCCCTTGAAAAGGAAGGGGATGGACTTCTATCTACGATTATTGGGGAATTGATTAAATGAGCTTACAACCTTATCCCGAATACAAGAATGTCGGTTTAGATTGGATAGCGTCAATACCCAAACACTGGTTAGCAAAGCCCAACAGAGCACTCTTCGCTGAAAGCAACATTACCAAGCGGGATAATGAGAAACTCCTATCTGTAACTATTTCAAGGGGAATCATTACTCAAGAAGAACTTTTAAATAGTTCGAGCAAGAAAGACTCCTCAAACTTAAACAAGAGTAAGTACAAGTTAGTAGAGCCTAATGATATCGCTTACAACAAAATGCGAGCTTGGCAGGGGGCTATTGGTGTGTCCAAGTATAAGGGAATAGTAAGCCCAGCCTACATCATTCACAAACCTAAGATCAATATATGCCCTGATTATTATCACTACCTATTTCGATCATCAAGCATGATTAAAGTATTCGAAAAGTGGTCATACGGGATTACCTCTGATCAATGGAGTCTGAGACCTGAACATTTTCGATTGATAAGCAACATACTTCCTCCCTATGAAGAACAAGAGCAAATAGCCCGTTATCTCGACTACAAAAACCATCTGATCAATAAGTATATCCGCATCAAGAAGAAGCAGATCGAACTACTCAAAGAGCTTAAGCAAGCAATCATCAACGATGCTGTAACCGGTAAGATTGATGTGCGCACCGGCAAACCTTATCCCAAATACAAAGACAGCGGGGTTGACTGGTTGGGAATGATACCGGAGGAATGGATAGCATTACCATTGAAGTGGAGCATTAGAATCGCATCAGGGGAAGGCAAGACAAATGCTGAGATACATCAAGATAGGACAGATAAGTATCAGTACCAAGTTATAGGAGGGAATGGATTAATGGGCTATACTGACGAATTCAACTCGACTAGAAACCAGATAATTATCGGCAGAGTCGGAGCTCTCTGTGGAAATATCCACTTACTTGATGAATCATCATGGGTTACCGATAATGCTCTTAGGATCACTAAATTGAACGGATACGATAGTGAGTATTTGTCTCATCAGTTAAGATGTATGAATCTGAATAGACTGTCAAATGCCAATGCACAGCCTTTGGTAACCGGCAGCATAGTAAAATCACAGAGAGTAGTGTCGCCACCTGTGCCAGTTCAAAGAGCAATAGTTAGCTATATTCACAGTATTAACAGCACATTTGGTGCGAAAATGTTAAATTTGGTTGAGGGGATCGACTATCTGAAAGAACTCCAAACCCGTCTCATCTCCGATGTTGTAACAGGCAAGCTTGATGTGCGGGAAGTTGAAATCCCAGACTTTGAGGAAGAAAATGAAGTTCTTGACGATGAAGTAATAGATGAATCAATAATAGAGGATAATGAGTATGTCCGAGATTAAAGAATTAAAGGGAAGCAGGCTTCGATGCTCGATGCTTTCCCGAATGAGTCCAGAAATCAGGCAAGTTAAGCTACAAGAAATCGTTTGGAAAACTGGAGTCAGTGATTTTATCTTAGAATTTGAAGAAGAGTGTAAGTATTATCCTCAAGATGATGTTGGAATCGGTGAATACCGATTCAGCGATAAAAACGGTCTGGTGGAAGAAACACTCCGTAAAAAGCTGATCAAGTGGTGGTTGGATATAGATATAGATACAAACAGACAGACACCAAACTGGGACTTTGCTTGTGATGCCATAATAAATGGTAAGAAGGGATTGATACTGGTCGAAGCAAAATCCTATAAGGAAGAATTGATCCATCATGACCCATGGACTGTCAAATCTGAACACAGCAAACAAGCAATTAGCAGTGCAATCACTGATGCAAATGATAACTTAAACAGGATATACGAGGGCTTCAGTTTGAATTGGGATTCATATTATCAGCTTTCCAATCGATTTGCCTGGAGTTGGAAGCTCGCATCCGAAGGCATTCCGGTGGTACTTATATACTTGGGATTTCTAAACTGTGAAGAGATGAACTCAAATAGCAGATCAATCCTCAGAACTAAAGAAGATTGGAGCATCCTGTTCAGGGATGATCTCAATCATGTGATCCCATACAGTATTTGGAATAAACCAATCAATGTTGGGAATGCTTCGTTTTTCCCGATTATTGCTACAGGACAGCTGTAGAAAATTTGTATAATTGGAGATAGAATGCCGACTGATACGAGTGAATACGGCTTAGAAAGCTTAATCGTAGAATCCCTGGTGGAGGAAGCGCATTATCTAAAGGGTGATCCGCAGGATTTTGACCGGGAATATGTGCTTGATCTGCCTTTGCTAATGCGCTTTCTGGAAAACACTCAGCCAATTGTATATGCCCAATTGGATATAACCGAGCCGGGGCCCAAACGCTTGCAACTCCTTCACAGGCTCTACAGCGAGATAGTCAAAAGAGGTATAGTAGATGTTCTAAGAAGCGGGATCAAACATGGCCCCCATCATATTGAGATTTATTATGCCAAGGCTTCGGTTGATAACCCTAAAGCCCGTGCATTGTATGAGTCGAATATCTTCAGCGTTACCAGACAATTACGCTATAGTAGAGAAGAAACTGCTTTGGCACTTGATCTGGCTATCTTCATCAATGGTTTGCCAATTGCTACTTTTGAGCTGAAAAACAAGCTCACCAAGCAGACAGTACATGATGCCGTTCAGCAATACAAAAGAGACCGTGATCCCAAAGAGCCGATCTTTAACTTTGGACGTTGCCTCGTTCATTTTGCGGTGGATGATCACGAGGTGAAGATGTGTACTCAGCTAAAGGGCAACGCCTCGTGGTTTTTGCCTTTCAACAAAGGCTACAAAGATGGTGCAGGCAATCCCCCCAATCCCAATGGCATTGCCACAGACTATCTTTGGAAAGAGGTTCTTTGCAAAGGTGGTTTATCCGATATCATCGAAAACTACGCTCAATTGGTGGAAGAAAAAGACAGTAAGGGTAGAAAGCAGCGAAAGCTAATCTTCCCTCGTTATCATCAGCTTGATCTAGTGCACAAGCTGTTAACCGATGTGAATATTGAAGAAATGGGCAAACGTTATCTGATTCAGCATAGTGCAGGTAGTGGCAAGAGTAATTCAATTGCTTGGCTGGCGCATCAATTGATTGATCTCAGAAGGGCGGGCAAGCCCCTCTTTGATTCCATCATCGTGGTTACGGACAGGCGCATTCTGGATAAACAGATCAGAGATACAGTGAAGCAATTTGCCCAGGTAAGCTCCATTGTAGGCCACGCTGAGGATTCCGGAGGTTTACGCAAGATGATCAGCTCCGGCAAGAAGATCATCATCAGCACTGTACAGAAGTTCCCCTTTATCTTGAAGGAAATCGGCAATGAGCACCGTGGTAATAAGTTTGCCATCCTCATCGATGAAGCGCACTCCAGCCAGGGGGGCAGGATCACGGCTAAGATGCATAGTGCCCTATCTGAAGTGGTGCAGGAATATGATGAGATGGATTTGCAGGATAAGATTAACGCTATTATGCAAAGCCGTAAGATGCTGAAGAACGCGGATTACTTTGCCTTCACCGCCACACCCAAAGGCAAGACTCTGGAGATATTTGGAGAGCCTGAGCCCATGGGAGATGAGATACGCCATCGTCCCTTCCATAGCTACACCATGAAACAAGCTATCCAGGAAGGCTTTATCCTGGACGTATTGGCAAGCTATACACCCGTCTTGAGCTTTTACAAGCTAACCAAGACCATTGGCGATGATCCTCAATATGATGCCATGAAAGCGAAGAAGAAGCTGCGCCGATATGTAGAAGGCAATGAACATGCCATTCGCCAAAAAGCTGAGATCATGATAGACCACTTCCATGAAAGCGTGGTCGGTAGCGGCAAGATTGGTGGTAAAGCCAGAGCTATGGTGATCACCAATGGGATCAGACGAGCGATGGATTATTTTCTGGCATTTTCTGCCTATCTATTGGAGCGAAAAAGCCCATATAAAGCATTGGTGGCATTTTCCGGTGAGCATCTGCTGGATAAGCAGAAAGTAACCGAAGCCAGCCTGAACGGGCTGCCAAGTGCTAAGATAGCGGAGAGATTCAAAGAAGATCCTTACCGTTTCTTGATCGTAGCAGATAAGTTTCAAACTGGATATGATGAGCCGCTACTGCATACTATGTATGTAGATAAAACCCTTTCCGGCATCAAAGCCGTTCAGACTCTTTCTCGACTGAACAGAGCTCATCCCCAAAAACACGATACTTTCATCCTGGACTTCGTAAACGATCAGGACACTATCAACAAAGCATTTCAGGATTATTACAAGACTACTATCCTGGCAGATGAAACAGATCCTGATAAGCTGCATGACCTCAAAGCCGCTTTGGATGGTGCTCAGGTATATACTCAAAGCGACATAGATCAATTGATGCAGCTCTTCTATGAGGGTGCCAAACGTGACCGGCTGGACCCAATATTGGATAGCTGCGTGAAGATCTACACGGATGATCTGGATGAAGATCAACAGGTGGATTTCAAAGGCAAAGCCAAAGCCTTTACCAGAGCCTATAACTACCTTTCTGCGATCCTGCCCTTCAATAGTGCCGAGTGGGAGAAGCTTTCCACCTTCCTCACTTTTCTGATTCCCAAGTTGCCCGCCCCGATGGATGAAGACCTATCACAAGGCATTTTGGAAGCCATTGATATGGACAGCTATCGGGTGGAGAAGCTCACACCCCAACGCCTGAAACTGGATGACGAAGACGCCGAATTGCAGCCCTTTAACCCACAAGGCGGAGGGGGCAAAGCGGAGCCGGAGCTGGATTTCCTTTCCAACATCCTGAAGCAATTCAATGAACTCTTTGGCAATATCGAATGGAATGACGAGGATAAGATACGAAAGCTGATCACCGAAGAGATTCCGGAAAAGCTACGTAGCAACCAAGCATATCAAAATGCTATCAAAAACAACGATCGGCAGAATGCCCGTTTTGAACATGATAAGGCCTTGCAGGATATCATTATATCCTTTCTCGCAGATCATACAGAGCTTTTCAAACAATATAGTGATAACCAGTCATTTAAGAAGTGGCTGCAAGAAACGATGTTTGGGGTGACATACATTGAGCAAGGGTTTACACATATCAAGGAGAACTTATGATTAGCAAGCAAACTTTGGGATATTCTCTGGTTTGTCATTTATGGAGAAACTACACATTAACAGTTTCGGACTTGTTTTTACCATTAGTAATGAAGGTCATTTATAGAAAATACCACGCATCTATGCATAAGACAAGCATCCCTGAACTGAAGGGAGCTTTTAAGGACGAGTACTCAATTGACTTACCGATTCTCAATATTGTTGATCTGCTTAGAAGAGATAATACAGGTTCACTTACTATAGCAGATGATTTTTATCAGCTGAATTACGATGCTTTCTCAAGATCATACCCAAGTTTATGCTCCGATAGAAGAGAGAAAGATATCCAAACGCTCTATGATGCGATCAAGTCCTATGCACTTAAAGAGTATAACTGCGATAATACTATTGAGCAGATTGATGAGGCTTTGTCTGATCTACTGATGAATAATGCAATTCTTGTTTTGAAGCACTTTGATTCCCAACACGGTATCATTGAGCATACTGAGACAGAGATAAGCAGGATTATAGCACAATATATCACTAAATGCACACATGAAGAACTATTGTTGATTTCAGAAATGTTTATTGGGAAAATCTTAAACGGTGTTATTGGACTTAAGGAAAACAAGGAACTGGATCTGTTTGAATCTGATATGCAAATTCTTGAGAATTGTTGTTTGTATGTTGATACTCCCATTCTGATTCCGTTACTCAAGGCATCTGATGAAGCTGAGACAATCATGTACGAAGAATTGATTAATATCTTAGTAAAAGCAGGTGCTTCAATAAAAGTATTCTCCCACGTAGTGACTGAAATCCAGGCTATTCTAAACACAACAAATTCACAACTGAAGGAATCACCTTTCAACTGGAAAAGAGCCACTCCTGCTGCTTTATACTTCAATAACAATAGACATCTCATCCCTCAGCTTCATCTACTCCTTAATGATACAAAGAAATTCATCGAAAATGAATTAGGTTTCGATGTTGTTGATGTCAACTACAAAGACGATTTCGATAACATGATAGATGCAAGGCAACTTGAAGACATAATCAAGCATATTTATTCTGATAATTCACATAAAGCATATTTTGATGTTATGAGATATTCTGCACCCATCATCACTGATGTAAAATCAATCTCTGCTGTTCAGTGCCTTCGGCAAGGGGTTGTCCCACAAAGGATAAATGATTACACGCATGCTTTCCTGACAAAAAACTGGGGATTGTACAAGGCCACTAAGGAGTATCATGATGAAAATGACGACTCTATAAGCTTAGTCAACACCATTTTTATAGACAGCTACTTATCTTCAACTATCTGGAATGTGCAGCAGAAACCTAATATCGATAGATTCTATCAACAAAGGCTAATTACTGATTGCTTGAACGTAATATCTCCAACCCCGAAGTTCATGGATTTGTTTAACGAGAAGGTTGCCCTTTATGCTAATAAAAACTACTTAAATGACGAAGAAACAAAACTAATGATGACTCTTCCTGATTATGTAACAAGCACTTATGTTCTTTGCGGAGATGATGCATCATGTATTTATGAAACAGTGGCTGAGCTTAAAGCTAAAAATGATGCTAAGATAGTTAAGCCTTATCAGGATGAAAATGCCGGGTTAAAAACATCCCTAAATGAAGCAACTCGCCAAAAAACAGATGCAGAAGAAGAACTGGAGAGAACTAAGCAGATACTAGAGGTAGAAAGACAAGAAAAAGCGAGTACACAGAAGAAAAATGAAGAGCTAAAGGGATATCTTGCTGAGAAAGAAAACCAAGAGAAGATCGACAAATTCCGTAAAAAGCACTTTATACAGATATCAGGAAAGTACATTATCCAAAAACCCGTTTTAACTGAGTTGTTGTTGGGTGTTATCAACCTTGTATTTGCTTACTTAACATCATTTTATCTAATAAGTGTGGGGATTGTTTACATCATTCTAAGTATTCTATTCAAATTCCATGTTAAGATGCAGGTTAAGTCATTTAGGCAAATCGCGGAAATGGAGTATCTTCGGACGACCTCGATTCAGATACCGTCACAATAGTGTCGTTGTCGTCCTACATTTCCAATGAAACGGTGGGAACGGAGTGTGTGCTCCGGAGACACCGACCGGGTTCATCTCTGAGTCGTATTCGATCTGATCGTCCTTGATCCAAGGTGCAAGAGCTTTGATATAGTCTCTGGCATCATCCAGGCTATTGGACTTGGTATCCAGAGCCTTGAGATTATCCATCACTTCTATTGCATCGTTTAGTGGATAGACCTTGTCTTGGGCTGCCAGAGCCCGGCAGATGTCACTGGTGCGGTCATCCAGGATCACTACGAGCTTGTAGTATCTGGCTTTGGCTTTCTTATAGCCTTGCAGTCTTCCGAATTCTCTGATTCGCAGTGCTGTATGCTCTGCCAGTCCTTGCCAGTAATGGGATGAGCGGTTGGCGAAATCATTGAACTGGTCTTTGAGGGTATCGGCAAGCATTTCTTTGGTATAGCCTTGCTCGATAGCTTTGGATAGTGTATCTGCGAAGTTCTGCCTGACATCAGCTTCGAAGTGGTTCCCGATCCAGAACAACTGCTGTTTCTGGATGGTAGAAGATAGATGCTGATCTTCGATGCCCCAGAGCCCGATGCTGGTCTTGGTGGGGGCTTGCACTTGGGTGTCCCTGAGTCCGAGCCGCACACAGCGGTCTATTATCGCTTTGGTGGGCTCATTGACCAGTGCTGCGAAGTCATCTCCCAACTGGGTATTGATGATGCCCATAAGCTTATCTATGGCGTTCTTGTTGATCTTTTCTGCTCGGGGCATGTCACTTAGCAATTGGATGGCAAGCCGGGTAGCATCCTTGATCTCGGTCTTCCATGCATTGTTCAGGACCCGGTAATACTCCAGCATGAGCTTATCGTAGTAGTTCATCAGAAACTGAACCTCCGGACTTTCACTCTGTTCCTGCCTATATCGTATTCAGAGAAACGTTCCAAGCATCCTGCCAGAGCATCACAGCCATCGATATAGCCATCAGGATAAGTGAGGAACTGACTGATTAGGGTTGGCGTGTCCTGACCATCGGGAAACAATATCTTGGCGGTCTCAATGATGGTCTCAGTTCTCTCGATGCGCAGGTTCTTGTTATCCTTGTTGTCGATCCGCTTGATGCGGTGGCTTATCGGAGGTAGATTGATATCAGTAGCCCACCGATCGAAGTCGGCAAGGATACGAGCTTGCCCGTAAGTGGTTTCACAGGCTGCTCTGGCTTTTACTCTATAGGTTCTATCAAGCTCCTGATAGGCATCATAGTAGTATCTGAAGAACTTAGTATTCTCAGTCTGCCTTATCCAGACATGGATCACGTAGAAACGATTACCATCAT
>JAQUJJ010000122.1 GCA_028681035.1 Candidatus Cloacimonadota bacterium | reverse complement strand
ACTACGAATCCGTAGGTCGGGCGTTCGAATCGCTCCAGGCGCACCAATAAATTCAGGCACTTACGTTCATTCGTAGGTGCCTTTTTTTTGATGCCATCTATGTAGTGGTACTTTAGTGGTACTTTTTTGAATTTGCAACTCACTTCAAGAAGAATCTCTTCGTAAGGTCGTAACGCATAGGTTGACGGCTTGCGCCCGTTTATCTCAAGAATGCCTCCGATTACTGCCGCACAGCTTTTATCAGCTTATAGACCAGCCTCAATTCTTCCTTGCTAGCCCCTTCAAGTGCTTTTTCAATTCCTTTCGGACTTGTAGACTCATTGTCGTGGTGGGAATAATCAAATAACTCTTTCATCTCCACATGAAGCGAATCAGCAATAAGACCAAGGGTTTCAAGGGATGGCTGCCTTTTCCCGACTTCAATTCGAGAAAGGTACTTTGATTCAATCCCCACTTTTTCTGCAAGCTGATCCTGCGACAAACCAACCCTTCTTCGCACTTCTTTGATCCTCGCTCCTAGAAGCATTTTTCTTGTGTTCATTTATGATCCCCCATGCTGCGATCATGGCAGTTATGGCGGGCTTATAAACTTACTGGTAGGCCTAATATATTGACAATATAGGCCTTGCTGATAGAGTCACTCCAACGCACAGTCAGGATTTTTACAAAAAGCGACTTTTTGCGAAAGGGGTGATTTATATGAACCGCCAAGAAGCATACAAAATGCTTGTCGAAAAGAGGAAAGGTTGTGGACTTTGCACTCAATCGGGATTAGCTAACCCAGCATCCTTTGAGAGTGGTATCTACGACTCTGATCAAATTGGTCCATGGAGTCGCTGGCAGGGTAATCTTAATGCTGAGATAATGGTTGTTGGGCAGGATTGGGGCGATATAAACTATTTTACAAAGTGGGAGGGATACGACCAGCCTACAGGCAATCCTACAAACACAAACCTTATCCAACTCTTACAGCAATTTGGTGTTGGAGTCAAAAACCCAAGAGAGGCTCAGGAACATTTAATTTTTTTTACTAACATGATTCTTTGCTTAAAAGATGGTGGCATGCAAGCATCGGTCGAAAAGGCGTGGTTTTCAAATTGCTCTAAAAGCTTTTTCAGGCAACTGGTCGAGATTATACAACCCAAAATCATATTGGCTCTTGGCAAGCCTGTTTCCGAATCTATTTTAGATTTGTACGAGGTGTCACGCTTCAAAGCAGATCCTCTTGGCAAATTGATGAATAGTTCTCCATACAAACTTACTGAATCAACGTTTTTGTTTCCAATGTACCATTGCGGCGCAAGAGTAGTAAACACGCACAGGCCAATGGTAAAACAACTTGAGGATTGGAGGAAAGCGGCTGAATGGTTCAGAACGTCCAAAAATGGCGGAGAAAGTAAAGAGACGGCGTACTCAGGCCTTTAGTTGCACATCAGATAGAAAACACGCAGAAGGGTGGAAAATTTTGTTAGGAGCTTGCAGTCTGAAAACGGGCGTGCTCATCATTAGCAAAGTTTTGTTCTAAGACAGCGATTATATTTTCGTCCAAAAAAGTAATATCAGCACCCAAAATTGTGATTATCTCTGAATCGAATATACCGTAATCACCTTCAGCAACAAAAATAGTACCAGGCGCATACAAAGCTAAATGTTCTCTCAATATGCCACATACTTGAACTTCTACTGGGAAAAAAGTAAATGTAGGGGACATACCAATGCCAGAGATGTCTAATGATAGCAGAGTATTTCCTGTACCAAGATATTCTTTAGTCAGGCCGTGCTCAAGTACCTTTACAATTGCAGATATTTTTAGTTGGCAATTAAGGGCTGCGGGTATTTCATATAAACGATCATCTATATTCATTCTAGAAGGGTAACTTGCCTTCTCATCCTCATCCTCATCCTCATCCTCATCCTCATCAGGGTCATAACGATAAACGATTTCTAAACCATCGGCATCCTGAACATGAGTACATTCATAAAAGTCATTCACAAGATCACTCACTTTCGTTACGTCTTTTTTCATTTTATTTCTCCTTTGGGAAAGAATACCACAGCAGAGTGTCAGATTACGTCATTTAGGACAGTGCCAGAAAGCAATATCAAAAAAACAGCAAATTAATAGGATTATATTTATCTTAAATGGTGTTGGGAAATTAATCTTCTGAATAGTGCTATTTCAAGCTCTGACTGAATCAATTTGTTTTTTGCCTGTCGTGAAATAATGGTACAAAAGCCCTTTTAGTTGCCACTACCCATAAAACAGCCCTCAATTAAACTTCTCCATATATTTCTCTCAAATACTGTTTAATTGTCAATGTGATTTGACTCATTTGAACTGAGAATAATTTCTGGGAGGAATCAAATAATCACCACATATCTCAGATCAATAGAGTCATTATGAATTGTCTGTTTCTGCGATATAATCTTGATGTTGACTGGTGTGCTTATTTCTCAAAAAGAGCGATAGTCCCAAGTCTGGGTGCTATTGGCTCTAAACGTCAATCACTATGAATCAATCATTGATCAGGTTGAACACTCTATTCATGCTCTGGTTGGTTGATATTGTTATTCATTATTATCTCTCCTTGGTAAATATTTTACGTCAGTACCGGCTTATTAGATTAGGTGGTACTCAACCAACTTGCTATAGTTTTTTTAATTGATCCAATATTTTCATCACATACAATCCATGGCTGCTTGAACTCTCCACGTCTTTGGGGTAAACTTAACAGCTTATCACGTCGATATCGACTCAACTTGTCTATTTCAGTTTGAAAACACGCAAAGTACAAGTATTTTGCATAATCTTCCGCATTGCCATCAGGAACGTTTACTCCTCTCAAACTTATAAAAAGATTGTCAGGCATAAATCCATATGTCGTTTCGGGGTAGTCATTTTTCTTGATCCTCAATTTAACTTCTACTCTCCACCAAGGTGTTGCTGCATTATTTTTTTGTTCGAGATTTTTGTTGTAAATAACGTATTGCATCTTAGATTCTCTTGATCCAAAGTAAATGGTTTCAAGCCTTCTGAAGCTATTAATATATGTTATGCTGCTCTTTCTATTGCTGACGTCGAACCATATAAACTCAGACAGGTCAAGGTTGTAATCAACTGCAATCTCCACGTACGATAGTCGTTTGTTTTGCATTTGGCTAAGACAAAAGGAGTATTCATTCTTGTTGCTATTGTTCGGGTTGAAATCAAATTGAATTTCAGGCTTACCTATACTGTGTTGAGTATATTCCATATAGGCCCCAGAAGAAAATTTAATGTGTTTCTTTAGTAGCTTACCCCTGTGAGAATCCCATTGGTTTTCAACATAGCTGTCGCAACCACTAATCAGTTCTGAGAAATTAATTTCAGGACGCAAATTTCCTAATATTCTGACTTTGTCGATTAAACATCTTGGCTCACGGTACATTTCCTTATTTGTGAATTGTGGATTAGCTCTCATTTGCTTCTCCTTTCACATTGATTTGTTTTTAGGCTGGGCCTCCCGCGTTTTAAGGAACCTGGAGCCACTTGCCTATGAGTTTCTGGTGTAACGATCTGTAAAGATTCTATCCATGCTTCAACTTCGTCTTCATACCAAGCTACTGAGCCACCTATTGTGAGCTGTATAGGTTTGGGAAACTGTTCAGCCATAACCAGCCTTCTTAATGTTCCATCACTCATGCCTGTAAATTCCAAAACTGACGACCTTCTGATTAATTTCCTACACATAAACATCTCCTTTTCTGTTCTCATATATAAATGAGAGGGGTATTTAGAGAATCAAAATTGTTCTCCATACCCATAGAGACTGGAAAAATGCTTATAATTTGGAATAAAATAAAATAAAATGTAACTAGCTGAAATGCAGCTGTTGTTAACGACAAAAAAAGTGAAAATACATATTAAGTGTGCTTGTCCAGAATTGGAAGTGATTGAAAGAGTGAAATATCTGAGAATTGTGGCTAAGCGGATTTGCGCCGTCCAGCACTAATGTTTATAACGTTGTCAGGAGTTGAGGGAGTCAGCGGCTCTCCTATGATATCAGCTAGCTTGTCACGCCATAGGATAAGAGCTTTTTCTATTTGTCTCTGATAGTCGTGATGATCATAGTTGGCTGTTACCCCCACTCGTGCGTGATTTAGAACGGATTCAGCGGCATTTGCTGTGATGCCGTCAATGTCAGACAGGTACGTTCTACAAGTTCTGCGGAGATCATGAGCACCCCACGGAGAAAGTCCGAAATAGTTATTCGCCCGAAGCATATGTCCAATTGCATTTATAGCGATAGGCTTGGATTTATCAGGTTTGCTTTCTGGTGTTTGTTCCTCTTTTATTGGCATCGCAAAATAGTAGCCCTTTTTTGAACCTATGATCCGTAGCACTTCTGGCACCAGATAAACTGAATGGTTTTTTCGATTTTTATCCAGCCGTGCTTTGGTACGTTCCTTCGGGAGTGTCCACCAGCTATCTTTTATTTCTTCAGAATTCAGTCCCAACACTTCCGAGGGTCTCTGACCTGTCAAAAGCATTATGCGCAGAGCATTCTTTGATTCAGTACTACCTTTACCAGCGGGCAAAGATTTCCATAAATGTTTGATTTCTTCTGTTGAAAGCACTCTGTTTTTAATAGATGGGGCAAGCTTAGCTTGTACAGGTCTCGATAAAAAACTTTTTATGCTGGTAAGTATGAACGGGTTTTTTGATACCATACCACGAGCAAGAGCATAGCCAAACATAGGTCTACAGGTCTTGACAATGTTACGCGCTGACCCAGCGGATCTTTCAGATACGGTTTTCAAAAGTTGCGCAACATCTTCTATCGTAATGCTAGAGGCCTTCCTTGACCGTAGATTTATGAAATCATCGATAGAATTATTCTTTGCAGCTCCTAACAGGATACGTTTAATATCATAAACAGATTTTTCGGCAAGTTGTCCTTCAACATTGTTTGTTATGTACTCATTTGCCAGTTGATCAAAAGTATATTCTCTTCTTCTGGCTTCCTCTTCTTGGGATCTGATCTCACCCTTGCGCTTCTTCTGAAGTACTGGATCAACTCCATCAGCACTACCTCGGCGGAGGGCTTTAACTTTTGCCAGTTCCGCTTGATAGTATTCGCGGGCCATTTTAAGTGTGGTTTTTGGATAAGGTTGATCGCCTAAGACCATAAATCGGCGTTGACCATTTATTTTGTACTGGTAGAAAAAAGACTTTGTTCCAGAGGGATGAACACGGATACCAAAACCTGGTTCTTTTAATGCCATACACTCATAGGTTTTATCTGTTACTGGCAAACTCCTTATAGCTGGGTCACAGAACACCTCTTTCATTTTATCCTCCTGATCAGTGGTACTATAGTGGTACTTTTAAAGGTGGTTTGTGAAAAAATGCAATAAAATGCAGTGGGGGATTATTATGGATTTGAATGCTAAAAGTCAATATAAATTAAAATGTTGCATATGTTATTTGGGGTGTAATAAAACGTTTTGGAAGGGTTGAGACTAAGGCCTACGAATCCGTAGGTCGGGCGTTCGAATCGCTCCAGGCGCACCATAAATTCAGGCACTTACGTTAATTCGTGGGTGCCTTTTTTGTTTTAGTGCCAAATGTAACCTTTTGTCTGTAAATCTAAATACTTTGTTGACAAATGATAAATCTATAATAGGCTTTTAAAAGTTAATCAAATCCTGATGGAGGTAACGCATGAGAATAAGAACATTATTGGTGGGATTTTTTTTGATGGCCTCAACAACATCTGCCTTAGCTGCTGGTCCGTACATTGGTGCGGCAGGTGGGTTAAGTATTATTCATGATAGTGATATGAGCGAACCAGGCATTTCTGGTACTGCTGAGTTTGACACTGGTTATGGTTTTAATGTAAATGCTGGTTACAATTTTGACCCTGTCAGAGTCGAGTTTGAGTTTGGCTATAAAAATGCCGATGTAGATAAGTTTAAAGCATACGGTATTAGTGTAGATGGAAGTGATTCTGATCTCACGGTCATGAGCTACATGGCCAACGCATATTATGACTTCAAAACTAAATCTGCTTTTTCCCCATATATTGGAGTGGGTCTTGGTTTATTAAATGGTGAGTTCAAATCACCAGGTTATAAACAAGATGATACCGTATTTGGTTACCAATTTATTGCTGGGGCTGCATACAATGTGGATAAACACCTGGCATTAGATCTTTCTTATCGTTTTCAGGGTGCCGCTTCGGATTTTTCAATAGACGGTACAGACGTTTCTTACATGAGCAGCAATATCATGGCTGGACTACGCTATAACTTCTAGCCCATTATCATTATGGGTTTGATTATAAAGGGTGCCACAGTTAATGGCACCCTTTATCGTAGGATGAGCTCATCTATCAATCACCACAGAAGTTTGCACATGCAGCTGCTTGAAAAAAGATGTGTGGTTTGTTGTTACATTATGATGCATTTTTTACACATTGACGCAAGTAGATACTAGCAACATGTATTCGTACTTTTTGCTATTATTAGCCAAGTGAAATAAGCGATATTTACGAATCCATAGGTCAGACGTTCAAATTGCTCCATTTACACCAATAAATTAAAATACTTACGTTGATTAATGGGTGTCTTTTCATGTTTCGTTGCACCGTAGTACTTTTTGTGGCAATTTATTTCCATACCTCAAATAAGGCATAGTTTTCTACATATGAGGTTTTAAGTGATAGCAGGAAATACATTGTAATCTAATTAACCTATTAAATTAAGTATGTTACGTAAATAAGAATACTTGGCATGACATCTGCTTGTACTAGAAATAGATTCACTAAATTTTTTTGGAGGTTTCACCCATGAAAAAAGTTCTTTCTGCTGTTGTCGCTGCCATTGTTGCTCTGTCCTTCTCTGCTGTAGTATTTGCTGCTGACGTAGCTGCTCCTGCTGCTGCACCTGCTGAAGCAAAGCCTGCTGTTGAAAAGAAAGAAGTAAAGAAAGTTGTCAAACACAAAAAACACAAAAAAGCAGTAAAAAAAGCAGCAAAAAAAGCAGCTGCTCCTAAGGCTGAAGTAGCTGCTCCTGCAGAAGCTCCTGCTAAGTAATTTTTTTTCAGATTCTTTAAAAAGGCTGCATCTTCGGATGTGGCCTTTTTTTATGTCTAAATACGAATGAACAGTAATGACAAACGTTGTCAATTGACGGATGAAGTGTTGAGGAGATTGCTGCTGCAAGATGAATTGTTGGGGAAGTTGATTCATAAGGGACTACGGTGGAATGAAAAGGAATAATCTGTTACCATATGCTGCCGGGAATCGGATGTTTGCAGGATCCCTGGCCGGTCTTCTGAAAGAAAATAGATCACTGCCCTTTGGGTAAGAAAATTAGATGATCTCTGCGGTTCGGAGGTAACATGATAACAGGCACAGGCGTATCTTTTCAGGAATTCATGGCAGCATCTCCGGTTATCCTGGGCGAAGGGGCCGTTATCGAACGCTTACGGCGCTCGGCAGATATTCAACTTGACGAGCATGTAGTCAATTCTGCCCTGATCTATCAGAAAGAAGGCCGGGCGGCCCTGGAGGTCATCTGCCGCCAGTACCTGGATATAGGCCAGCGCTACAATCTGCCACTGCTGCTCTCCACCCCCACCTGGCGCGCTGGACTGGATCGTATTGCGGCGGCCGGTCTGGCCGGCCGCGACCTTAACGGTGACAACTTCCGCTTTCTGGCTGGGTTGCGTAATTCTTATGGTGACTATGCCCGCAAGGTAGCTATCTGCGGGTTGATGAGCTGTCGTGGTGATGCCTACAAAGCGGAAGAGGCCATGCCTGAAAATGATGCTGCAGAATTTCATACCTGGCAGGCCGAGGCTCTGGCGGCGGCCGGTGTTGACTTTCTGCTGGCGTCCACCCTTCCGGCACTGAGCGAGGCTGTTGGACTGGCACGGGCTCTGGCCGCAACCAGGCTCCCATACCTGATCAGTTTTGTAATCAGACCGGAAGGGACCCTGCTGGATGGAACACCACTCAAGGAGGCGATTTACTCTCTAGATGCTGCCATCTCCAAGCGTCCTCTTGCCTACCTCGTCAACTGTACTCATGCATCGACCTTTCGCAGTGCCATGCTGCATGGAAGCAACTCATCCCCGCTCGTCAGAGAGCGGGTGATCGGGCTGCTGGCCAACACCGCAGCCATCAGCCCGGAGGAACTTGATGCCAGCCCGAAACTGGTGGAAGAGGAACCGGAAACCTTCGGAAGGGACGTGTCGGCACTACACGGGGAATTGGGAATGAAGGTGCTGGGTGGTTGTTGCGGTACTGATGAACGACATATCGAGTGCCTGGCGCGGGAGCTTTCAGCTTACAAAAAGCCTGAATACGGAGATTAAGCAGGAGGTACAGTGTGTACCATATGTTATGATAAGCAGTTGTAAGGTAACAGCTGTACTTTTCAGATAATCCTCTACCAGCCGACCTCGCCCCAAAGAACCATCTCGAGAACCTTGCTTGAAAGTTTATATCTGTCACCAGGAGAGACTTGATTAGCAGCCTTGTCAATAGCTAGGTTCATAGCGGTTTTGTGTATCGTACACATTGTAACATACCCCTCACAATAGCTTTTCGGCAACAAATGAGTGGATAAAGGCATGTTAATTATTTCTTCGTTCAGAAATTGTATTTACAGCGCCTTAAGTTGTACTATTGATTTCATGAAAACATTTGATCTCCATGAACGTCTGGTTTACTACAGCGAAGAGGAAGAGTTGGTCAACCGCTGCACCCACGGTATCGGGGCGCTGGCAAGCCTCATCGGAGTGATCGCCCTGATCACACTCGCCTCCAAGCAGCACGACAGCTACCGCGTTGTCAGCTCCTGTATTTACGGTGGGGCAATGGTCATCTTCTATTGCCTGTCGACCGTCTATCACAGTGTACGCAAGCCCTACATCCGCTACGTATTCCGCATTTTGGACCACGCCAGCATCTACCTGATGATCGCGGGAAGCTATACGCCGTTTGCCCTGGTAACCATGCGGGGGCCCTGGGGGTGGTCGCTGTTCGGCACGGTCTGGGGGCTGGGAACTGTGGGGGCGGTCATGAAGATCTACACGACCCACCGCCTGCGCTTTATCGGTCCGGTACTCTACATAGCCCTGGGCTGGATCGTGGTGATCGCCCTCAAGCCGCTTTCCGCAGCACTCGCGGCCAACGGGATGTTACTGCTGTTTGCCGGTGGTGCGGCCTACACCGTTGGTGTCATTTTTTACCTCTGGGACCGCCTTCCATACAATCATGCAATCTGGCATCTTTTCGTCCTGACCGGCAGCGCATGCCACTTCTGCTCTATTTACTATTATGTGATTCCGGGCCGTCTCTAGGGTCGCTTTTCTCAGTGGAAATTACCTTTTTTTCGTATTCATTGTCTGCCGCGGCAGGCTTTCCCCTGCCTTATTACGTCTATTCTTTTGATCTCCCCTTCGAGAGGTATAAGCCGCCAGACATGTCCGCATTCACATTCCTTTATCGGGCTTTCCTTTGATGTAAATCCTCTTGCATCGTAAACATCAATTTTTCTGTTCCGGCAATTCGGACATTTCATATAATCCTCAAAAAACCCTGAAGTTATCTCTTGCAACTGCTTCATCAGGAGGCCAAGGCTGCCTCTGCCGCCGTTATCTTACTGTTTCATAGCAATTGTAAGGTCTTTAAGCTCCTCATCATCATGCTTATCTGCTTCATCATGTTTTGGCGACAGATGCTTGTTGTCTGCTTTTGTATCCAACAGATTTGCTGCCAGATCAGTTTCGGATACATCCGGAGCCAGTGGCTCGGATTTGGTCTGTAATTTCTTTTTAGCCGCATAGGCAATGCTACTTACGAGGACAGCAGCAACTGTGATAGTAAAAATTCTGGTAAAATGTTTGTTCATCTTAAATCACCTCGGAGAAGTTATGTCTACTGGTTGAATTGTACCACAATACGGCAGGGTGCCACTCTTTTCTTGTATGTTGATTTCCCGGATGGAAGGCATTCATGGTCTGGGCATTGTTGCCGGCAGTCTGGAATGCTGCCTCTGCAGATAACTTTGGACTGCCTTAAACCCGGGCTGTTGTTTCAGTCTAAATGATATCATGCTCTGCTGTAAAAAATGTGTCTGTTTTTTATGAAATTTGCGGAAGTGATTCTTTCTGATAAACTTACCTCAAGTATTTCAGTTTTCCGGGATATGCTGTTGTCACGCGCGATCCGGATGCAACTCATTACCACATCATAAATGATTCGGAATATTGAAAACATCAATCAGTATCAGCAGCTTGCAGCAACCTACATCATGGTTGTGCTGCATCCGTTCAAGGTTGGTGATCTCATAACCGCCGCCAACTTCGCGGCACCAATGATCATAGTTCAAAACCAGCAGTAAGGGCAATATCTGTAAAATAAACCGGAGGAGGTCGTCATGGGCATACTTAAAGAGTTCAAGGAGTTTGCAGTAAAGGGTAATGTCGTTGATATGGCGGTGGGTATAATCATCGGAGCGGCTTTTGGTAAAATAATTTCGTCTCTTGTTGCTGATGTG
>JAQUJJ010000121.1 GCA_028681035.1 Candidatus Cloacimonadota bacterium | reverse complement strand
GTCAACTGTAGACTGTTCACGGTTTCCTATGTCATCATAGACAATGCTGTGTTCATCCGAGTTCATCACGGCGTTGGTTACCTCATCGCGGATATTATAATCAAATGTATTTGTTACAGTCGAGAAGTTATAGTTGTCGATGCGTTTAGTGCGCTTGCCGGTTGAATCATTGGAGTAGTTGAAAGATGAAACCACTGAAAAGTTCCATGAGTTTGTGATAGAAGAGATAAGGTTTCGATATGGCTCATAACTTCTGGAAACGGATAGATTGGTTGTGCCCGTGGAAGAGACGATGTAGCCAGAAACGAGCTGTGTCCCCGGCAGGTAGCTGTAGGTGAACGTGTTTTTCTCAGAACCGACGATTGCGGTTATTGTGTTGAGGCGGTTGAAGACATCGTACCCGTATTGAATTGTTAAACATGGATATCCAGGATATGCAGGATTGAAGACGGATTGAGAATAGCGTCCATAGGTGTCATAACTGCGAGTGATGACGGCGAGAGCGTTTGTTTCGGTGATCTGGCGGCCTCGGATGTCATGGCCGAATGAAGTTGCGCCTGTGCCGTCTTCGACTTTCATAAGCTGTCCTACGAGGTTGTAGGTGCTGGTTATGCTTGGTGTGATATCGCTGTAATCTGTAATGCGGGTTGAACCGGTGGCGGTGTCGCTGTAGCCGTAGGTTGTGATTACGCCTCTCGCCCACTCTCGGGTGACCATGCGTCCGTCACTGAGATATGTGTATTCCGTCCCTTTTCCGTCGGCGTAAACTTTGTTGATGACTGCGCCTGTATATGGATCATAATACCAGCGGGTGATATCGGAGTTTTCGGTTGCATCGCGCCAAGTGTGAAGTTGTGACATGCGACCAGATGCATCTCTTGCGGTTTCATTAGGATATGTCGCACCATCAGAGCGATAAAGTTGGCCATCGCCGGAATAGTAGTTCACAGTCTGCCTGCCTTGCGGATCAGTAACGGTGATTTTGTAAGCACCAGGTTTTTCCGCCACGGTCTGTCGTACACTGTAATTTGTTGTGTTGGTGCCGCCTGATGTGATTTCACCAACGGCAGCGACCGAAACATCATCGTGATAAGTTGTAACACTCTTCAATTCGCGGCCATTCGCGTAATTCGTAGTTCTCATTCTCCTTGCAAAGCCGTCGTAATAAATATACTTCATCTTTTTATGAAAATCCGTTATACGGATTAACAAACCTCCTTTCTGGTTTCATTTTTAAAAACGTTTTTGTAAAATTATTCAGAGACGATATTTTGGTCTATTTTCGAGTGTTTTATGTTTGTGTTTCCTTGGTAAGCATTGCCTAATTCGCAAATCTTACCTGCAGATAACTTTGGCTCTTCGTCCAATGCGCCCCTTTTAAAATATAACCTGTCAGTCTCCTGTTTCATCACTTCAGGCATTTCAAAAATAATATCATCTTTATAGCCGAATTCATTAATTCCATTAGGACCCGATGACCAAATAAGTAATTCAAGATCTATTGATTTCAATAAGCTTGTCGATGCTTTAGCAGATATGTCAGACCTCCATGCAATACATAGCGGGTTACCCCATCCATCAACAAAAAGGCTGTCCGTGGTGAGATCATAACTGGATGGCGACCGTGTAACCCACGAATTTTTTATATGTTTACCCAACAAGAAGGAAATTTCATCTTCTTCTCTTATGTTTGTAAGTGACTGCAACAAATCAGATTTAATATCACAATTCATGTTTAAAACTTCAACATAGATAATGCCAATGTTAGATCGTGTTTGAGCAGATTTTGAATAAGCTAAAGGTTTCCTTGTTAATATGTACAAAAAGACTGACACCATAGCGACAATAAATATAATCCTAAGGGGTTTCTTCATGGCTGTTACCTTTTCCAATTTGTTCCACGAGTAGTTATTAAAGAATCCATTACATTCCAGTAGTCGACCTCTTTGTTAAAACCTATGAACCATCCTCGTTTTGCAACATTCCATTCCCAACTTGTGTGTTTATAATTTAGTGGAACGGTTTTACTTTTTTCTGCACTTGAGCAGGTATTCAACTGAAGACGATTAATACCGTACTTCGTATACCTAAAAGATTGTACTCCAGGTGATTCATATGTGTTGATAAAGCCAAGGGCACCGTGCCCAGAGAAAATTTACTGGTAGATATATCTATCACTAAGCGCAGTCTTAATATCACTGTCGGAAACATTGTCCCTCGTGATAATTTTAAATAATCCTTCGCTCCTTAGCTGTTGAATTTTCATGTTATCCATCTCTCGGAACGCATATAGAAGAGTTGGTAAATGATCTCTCAGCTTTATTTTTCCGTGATGAAAAAATACTGTGTTAGGAATCTTATACTTTTTGCATCTCACTGGTCTTTGATCAGAGGTATGAGCCCACTCTTGATAATCTTCAGCGTCAAGCTTTATCTTTATTGCCAATGAATCAAATGAATCACTTTGTGAAGTGGGCACCGCTATGGCGTAGCCTTTTTCTGGATTGCGATCTATTCTCCAATCGTATCCAACATAATCCCAATAATTTATTGTGTCATTGTTGGCAATCAGATATAAATTATTTCCACCTTTCTCCCCAATCGGGTCTCGGGAGAGCCACATGCAAAGTATCGGTTCATAATATCTCCGTTGATAAACAACAAAACCGGTTTCAGAATCAAACGGCTTGGTGCTGAAGCGGTGCGTGAAGTCATCAGCCTTTGCACCAGATTGATAAGTAACCTCTCCAGCGGAATTATATTCGTAGTGGGCCTTAGTCACTCCGGTGATATCCACATATTCCGTGATATTACCGTTAGCGTCTCCAACAGCTAAATACGTATTAGTCCCTGAGTTTGAAACTTTTGTGTCGCTCAATAAACCACCGACACCGCCAGCACCTTGGAGTGTTTCGCTAAGATCAATACCCCACTTGTAGTAGTTGATATTTGTCGCAGGTGTAACGTGATCGATGATTATCTCAGCGGCTATATTAAAGCCGTCCCAGATATATTTATGGGTTTCAATGGGGTTCCATGTACCGGGATTGGCCCCCGGATTCATGGGAAAACCAGCCTCGCGACCACTGAGTTGTTTTTTGACCTTCTCAACACGTAGATTTTTATGGTTGTATCCGTACTCAAACATGCATGCGCCGTTAGTGGTGTCCCAGTAGTCAGGTTTCGAGGAGGTTAGGCGGTTTTCGCCGTCATAGGTGTGATGCCACTTCTGTCCATCCCATGTCATGTTGCCGTCGTCGTCGTGAGCGGGGGCCGCCGACATTCCACCTGTGATGGCTGTGTATTGGTTGACTTGGTTCGCTGTGTAAATGTTGGTAACTGTAAAGTGTCCGCTGTAAACTGTAGACTGTTCACGGTTTCCTATGTCATCATAGACAATGCTGTGTTCATCCGAGTTCATCACAGCGTTGGTTACTTCATCGCGGATATTATAATCAAATGTATTGGTGACGGTCGAGCCGTTAAAATAATCAATGCGGCTGGTTCGTTTGCCTGTGCTGTCATTGGAGTAGTTGAAAGAGGAAACCACTGAAAAGTTCCATGCGTTTGTGATAGAAGAGATAAGGTTACGATATAGCTCATAACTTCTGGAAACGGATAGATTGGTTGTGCCCGAGGAAGAGACGATGTAGCCAGAAACGAGCTGTGTCCCCGGCAGGTAGCTGTAGGTGAACGTGTTTGTCTCAGAACCGACGATTGCGCTTATTGTGTTGAGGCGGTTGAAGACATCGTACCCGTATTGAATTGTTAAACATGGATATCCAGGATATGCAGGATTGAGGACGAATTGAGAATAGCGTCCATAGGTGTCATAACTGCGAGTGATGACGGCGAGAGCGTTGGTTTCAGCGACTTGGCGGCCTTTTGAATCGTAACCAAAAGTGGTTGTGCCGGAGCCATCTTCGACCTTCATAAGCTGTCCTACGAGGTTGTAGGTGCTGGTTATGCTTGGTGTGATATCGCTGTAATCTGTAATGCGGGTTGAACCGGTGGCGGTGTCGCTGTAACCGTAGGTTGTAATTACGCCTCTCGCCCACTCTCGGGTGACCATGCGTCCGTCATTGAGATAGGTGTATTCCGTCCCTTTTCCGTCGGCATAAACTTTACTGGTGACCGCGCCAGTATATGGATCATAGTGCCAGCGAGTAATATCGGAATTACCGCTTTCATCACGCCAAGTGTGAAGTTGTGACATGCGTCCCGCCGAATCAAAAACCGTTGCATTTGGATATGTTGCTCCTTCACTGCGATACAGCTGTCCATCACCGAAATAATAGTTCACAATCTGCTTGCCCTGCGGATCAGTAACGGTGATTCTGTAAGCACCAGGTTTTTCCGCCACGGTCTGTCGTACACTGTAACTTGTTGTGTTGGTGCCGCCTGCTGTGATTTCACCAACGGCAGCGACCGAACCATCATCGTGATAAGTTGTAACACTCTCCAATTCGCGGCCGTTCGCGTAATTCGTAGTTTTAGTTCTTCTGGAAAAGCTGTCGTAATAAAAAGACTTCATCTTTTTATGAAAATCCGCTGCACGGATTAACAAACCTCCTTTCCTCTCTATTCAGTTAATGGGGCACGTTACTTGCCGAATTCCAATCACGTTTGATAATGTTTTATTCAACACCAACAATCACGAATAAAATCTCAGCGTTTATTTATCTCTCTTGAATCACTTATTTTCGTTCCTGTAACCATTACCTCATTCGCATTTTTCACTTACGGACGACTTTTTTACCACTAAATGGTATCCGATACATCATGAATAAAGCAAATAATATAAATGACAATCCAGTTGCCACAGAAACAATCAGCCCTTCAATCCACTGGTAGGGACCTTTGCTGTCATATATCCTTAGCCGTATTACAGCTGCCATTTTAGACATATCGTCAAGAGTAAAAACCGATTTCTGCGTATCAATTGCGTATTCTTTATGCACAGTATTAATTATTCTTTCATGGTCTGATATTATGTTTTTGATTGTATACCACCTCGTACAACCAAAAACTATAATTACAATTCCCAGTAGAACCGAAATGATAGCAAAATATGAATTATTTTTCATTCTGGTATGTCTCCTGCGTTAATAGAAATTTCATTCCACAATGCTGATATCCAATTAACATAACCACTATAGCCAACATAAGTACCGCCGTTATTCGACAAATTATCTTTCCAACGATGCGTAACCCATACCCCGTTTTTATCAGTAGAGTTACCAATGATATCTCTATCGCTTAAACATGAATATGCGCCAATACCTTGAAGTTTGTACGGAGGAAATACTTCTCCAGGATTAACAGTGTCACTTCCCCAGCTTCCAACTTTGAACCCGTACTTATTTCCGTGCCCTGCAAATGAAATTGCAACGATCCCATCTAACTGCCATAAATCTATGAATACATCCGATGATGAGTTCCACAGTTTTCTTACAACTTTATAACCTTTGGCTGCATACCTGTCGCCATTACTCTCTGAAATTCGCTTGAGTTGAGTTACTGTCATAGCAACACCGTCGCCTATTCCTGATTTAGAAGTGTATACAGCCATTACATTCGGTATACCGTAACGACAACCTTTTTTGGCTTTGTCCGAAGCAATAACAAATTCTTTCCCGCCTGGTTTTTTTAACCATTTGGTTCGTTCATGATGTTCAAGCCGGATCTGGCTTGCAAGCTGCTCAAAAGTGTCACTATCGGATGTGGGATGAGCTACAGCCCAATTGTATTCTCCCCGAGTTATTTTCCACTTTAGCCCAAGCTTATCCCACTTGCTTATCGCATCATTGTTGCCAAGCAAATATAAATTATACCCACCTGCTTCCCCAATCGGATCACTAGAAATAAACTTCGCATTCGGTGCATCATAAGGCCTGTATTGATACTGCACCAAGCGGGTTTTTTTATCGAACGGCTTGGTGCTAAACCAATGCGTAAAGTCGTCATTCATAGAGCCGGATAGTTCTGTTTCTCCGAAAGAGTTATGTTCTCCGTGCGCAACTGTTATCCCTAAAACATCCACATATTCGGTGATGTTGCCGTTGGCGTCTCCAACAGCGAAATATGTATTGGTTTCAGTGCTTGAAGTTTTTGTGTCACATAATAAACCTCCGACACCTCCGGCACTTTGGAGGGTTCCGCTGAGGTCAAGTCCCCAAGTGTAGTAGCTGATATTTGTTGCAGATATAGCGTGATCAATGATTATCTCGACGGCGATATTAAAGCCATCCCAGATATATTTGCGAGTTTCAACGGGGTTCCAAGTCCCGGGATCGGCTTGTGGATTCATGGGGTAGCCAACCTCACGTCCTGAAAGTTGTTTCTTGATCTTCTCAACCCGCAGGCTTTTATGATTGTAGTGGTAATTGAACATACATGCGCCGTTGGTGGTGCCCCAGTAGTCAGGTTTTGAGGAGATTAGTCGGTTTTCTCCGTCCCATGAGTGATGCCATTTTTGCCCGTCCCATGTTAAGTTTCCGTCAAGGTCGTGGGCGGGCGAATAGGGAATTGAGAATTGAGAATTGCAAATTGAGGAATACTGATTGAGCTGGTTGGCGGTGTACACGTTGGTAACCGTAGACTGTCTGCTGTAAACTGTAGACTGTTCACGGTTCCCGATATCATCATAGACAATGTTCTGTTCATCTGAGTTCATCACGGCGTTGGTTACCTCTCTGCGCTCATTATAGCCGAAGGTGTTGAACACAGTCGAGCCGTCAAAATAATCGGTGCGGCGGGTTCGTTGACCGATGCTGTCATTGGAATAGTTGAACGACGAAACCACAGAGGGCACAGGGCCCAAAAAGGAGTTAGTAACGGCTGAAATGAGATTACGGTTGGGTTCGTATGTACGTGTAACGATGAAATTTGTCGTGCCGGTTGCCGGGGTTGTGGCTGTATAGCCGCTGATAAGCTGTGTGCCTGAAAGATAGCTGTATGTGAATACGTTGGTTTCGGTGCCTATGATTGCGGTTAGAATGTTAAGTCGGTTGAATACGTCATAACCATATCGAATTGTCTGGCATGGATAAGCGGGGTTGAGAGGTTGTAACATGAACTGAATGTAACGGCCGAATGTGTCATAACTTCGGGTGATGACTGCGAAGGCGTTGGTTTCAGCGATTAGTCTGCCTTTTGAATCATAGCCAAAGGTTATTGTGCCAGTGCCGTCCTCGACTTTAACAAGCTGCCCAGCGAGGTTGTAATAGTTAGTGGCACTTGGAGTATCATCGTTGTAATCCGTCGTACGAATGCTGCCTGTGTCTGTATCGGCATACCCGTAGGTCGTGATGATGTTGCGCGCCCATTTTCGGGTAGAGATTCGTCCGTCATCACGATAGGTGTATGCCGTGCCTTTTCCATCAGCGTAAAACTTGTTTGTCACCGCTCCGGTAAAAAGATCATAGTACCAGCGAGTGATGTCGGAATTACCGGTTTCATCCCTCCAGGTGTGAAGTTGACTCATACGGCCAGAAGCATCCCTGGCAGTCTCCGTGGGATAGGTCGCGCCTTCGCTGCGATAACGCTGCCCGTTGCCTGAATAATAGTCCACAGTTTGATTGCCCTTGGCATCGGTCACTGTGATCTTATAAGCTCCCAGTTTATCGGCAACTACTTGCTGTGTGGAGTAGCTGGTTGTGTTGGTACCGCTAATTGTAACTTCACCAACTGTAGCTAGTGAACCATCATCGTGGTAGGTTGTAACGCTCTTTAATTCGCGGCCATTCGCGTAATTCGCAGTTCTCACTCTTCTTGCGAAGCCATCGTAAAGATGTTCGGTCACACCGCTGAGGCTGTTACTTGAACATGTTTCATAGCCCGCCACTGAACACGAGACGTTTGTTATCCCTAACGTGGTATTAACGCTAGTCACAACCTTTGAAGCATTTGCGGAATTGATGGATTCAGTTATCTCCGTCGTATTTTCATCAGCATCAACCGCAACCACTCTGCTGTTACATGCCTGCGACAATCCCGTAAGCTGCACCATCTGAACAGATGTTGTCAGCGCATTTTCACCGGGTTTATACAAAATCGTTTCATTGTTTCTCCACCACTCTCCCTCTGTGTTCTCTGTGCTCTCTGTGGTTAAATTTATTACATATTTATCCAATAGAACAACATTCGCCAGCGTAAAACTCAGCGGATCAAAGTCAAGCGTCTGTCCAGCAGCTATGCTAATTGTTGCTGTGCGCTCGTTGAGCTCATTGTATGCGTAAACAACGGAAGAACCGTCATGATTCACAGTCTGCACCAAAAGGCCTTCGTTGTTGTAAACATTGGAGGTTGTGAGCATTTCTCCGCCAACTCCCACTCTTGAACTGGCCACAACCCGCCCAAGGAAATCACTGGTTGTAACGGATTGCGTGAGCCAATCTTTATAATCATATTTCACATACGAAGTTCTTCTCTCACAGCCATCCGGCTGTGTCTCAGACTCCGTCATTGTCTCCTTAACATGGTCTATGCCTGAGACGGGATCTGCCCACTCCTGTCTGGTTGTTGTCGCGCCGCCTGGTACATCGGTTACATTGGTTTTGATTCCGCGGTTGTATGTGATGTCGAAGTTGCTGCTGCAGTTGGTTATGTTGGTTACTGCGTTACCCGTTGAGTTAATGGCGATGCGGTAGTTATCAGTCCCGCTGGGATAGGTGGTTGCGTTGGTCTGCGCATGGTAGCCGCTGGCTGCATTGCCGATTTCATCGCTGGCGACATAATGAATGCTGTATATCTCCCGTCCGATGGGGTCGGTCACGGTATGATATGCGGGAAAGTTTCCATTAAGAAACCCGCGGCGATTTAGCGATAACCACAAAAAATCATAAAAACAATTATCTCTAACAAATTCCATATTTCGCCTTAATCATTCACGGATGACTTTTTTGAACCTAAGAGCTAATCATCCTTGAATCTAAAAATTTTTTCTGGAGTACAATTAAGAAATTTAAAAATTACCGTCCTTACAATCAAGTCACCACCTGTACTATCCCAAGGGCCTACAACATGAACATGCAGTCTGGCACTATTTTTGCTAAAAACACGAATCCAATCACCATTGCCATTTGTATCTTCAAGAAAAAGGCCATTACGACCTATATGCCAACCACGTTTTAGCAAAAGATTAGTAATTTCATTTGAGATATTTTTTGCAGAAAGCAAGGTCTCAAATGAAATATAATTCATATTACTTGTTATAAATGGATCATTGAGTGCTTGTTCTACTTCTTCAACGCTGACATTATAATTGTCTACAAAGTACTTTAGCATGTCAGATCTTTCCTTAAACAAACTATCATATTTTTTCCAAAAATCCGGTTTCATTAAACAGGCAGATCCCTTCGAATAAAAAGACCAATCAGAAGGAATTGAAATCAAAGTCGGCTTAGAACTGCGTTCACTACTTACGCATCCAGACACGAAAGCAATAATAAACACCAAGAGAATTGTTTTTTTCACAGGTTTTCCTAACTTCTTACTTATAATGAGGCCCAAATACAGTAACACACTCGCATTTTTTTTCCGTAAATGCTTTTTTAATCATATCCAATGTTGCTAGAAAACCTTCTGCGCTTGGATTCGGGTTCGGATTATTATACAATTTTTGCACATCAATACCTGCAACATTATCCGAATCAATAAAGGCATCAAAGCATACAAACGGGTAGATAGTTTTTGCCTTCACCTTGCTTTTGTCAAGATCTAAAATATCGTTCAAATAAAAATTACCATCTTTTAAGACAATTTGGGTTCTATATACCGTACGAGGACTCGACACATCATTTTTATCAAAGTTTGGATTTGGCAAAGGAACTTTATTAGCATGTGCATTAACATATAATTCATCAAAATATTTTGATGCCTCTCTCAATAACGACGATGACAAATCACTCTTTATTGATATTGCACATTTCCGACCTTCAACTGCGTCATCAGGAGGAGTGAAATTATTAAATGTGGTTGTTAAAGAATAAGGAGCTTGACCTATAGTGCCGTTATCCTTAGCAGGCCCCACACCATAAAAGACTTTATAGTAATAATCAGCTAGCAAAGCCAGCCCCAGATAATCCCACTTGTTAATCGCATCATTTCCAAGGAGTCCATATATATTAACACCGCCTCTTTCTTCAATCGAGTCTTTGGTGAGCCACTTCGCATTAGGTGCATAATAAGGCCTGTATTGATACTGCACCAAGCGTGTCTTTTTATCAAATGGCTTGGTGCTAAAACGGTGCGTAAAATCAGCAGCCATAAAACCAATTTCAGCAGTTATCTCACCAAATGCAGAATATTCATAATGCGCTTTAACTGTCCCTGTGTTATCGATATATTCCGTTACATTTCCATTTGCGTCACCAACAGCGCAATAGGTGTTGGTGCTTGAAGGGGTTGTTTTTGTTTCACATAATAAGCCGCCGACACCACCGGCTCCTTGGCGTGTGCCGGACAAATCTAAACCCCAAGTGTAGTAGCTGATGTTGGTTGTGAAGATGGTTTGGTCGATGATGATCTCGGCGGCGATATTCCAACCGTCCCATATATATTTAGTGGTTAGGGAGCTATAGGGGTTAGGGATTAGGGTTGTCTTGGAGATGCGCCTTGATTGATAATCATACGCATATTCAC
>JAQUJJ010000120.1 GCA_028681035.1 Candidatus Cloacimonadota bacterium | reverse complement strand
CTTGTTGTTTCATGCGGTGATAAATGTAGCGGAAAAGCCAGAGACCATAGAACGCTATTTGTTGCACCCTGTAAGAGAACCAGAATACCGTAAAGCGAGGTTACACTCAGCCTTCATAACTTCGCTAAGCAATGAAGGCTATGGCTTATCCCCAGAATTAGTTGCCGATGCCTTACTCAACTGGAAATCCTGAATAGCATTAGCTATCTTATCCGCTTCAAGCAAGCGCATACAATTGAAATGCCCTAAGGGGCAAGCCTTTTCCCCATGCAATGAACAGGGCTGGCAGGATAAATCCATACTTAGAATCTTAGCTTTAGCATTTAGGGGACGAAAACCCAAGCGTGGATGTGTCCCCCCAAAAATAGCTATCTGCGGCATATTGATCGCTGCCGCTAGGTGCATGGGGCCCGTATCTCCGCTGATTACCAGCACACAACGCTTGAGGGCAATAAGTAAATCTTCATAGCCCATTATGCCGGCATAATTGGCACACGGGTTTGAACTTTCAGTCGCAATTGCATTGCATAGCGGAGCATCATAGTTACTCCCAAACAGCGCATAATTATAGCCATTATTTCGGTTTATGAAATCTATCCACATATCTGCGGGGTATCTTTTGGTGAAATGCGTTGCACTAGGGAATATTGCTATAGTGTTTGGCAGGATGTCTTGAAAGATATCCAGAGAGACATTAGGCGGTATCATAAGCTTCGGATATTGCCAAGAAGTACCGATGCCCAGCTTTTTAAGGCTGCTCATATACAGTTGCACAGTACTATCTATATTGAGGTTAGTATTGCCCTTTACAATTGCCTTTCTGATACTCCGCTGCTTGTTATAACTAAGTTTCTTACCTGCTCTTGAGATTAACATTAGTAGTATTGAAGCAAGCTTGCCATGTAAGTCTATAACGATGTCATATTTGGTTTCACGAAGTTTCCAGTGGAACTGAAGGGATTTATCGTAGGGAATCACCTTAACTTCCGTGGCAAATAAAACTGGCAAATCCGCAAAAGCCTGCTTACATACATAGTGTATTTCTGCTTGGGGATAGCTATCATGCAGCAATGCGCAGATAGGTTCGGTTAACACAATATCCCCAAGGGAACTTAAGCGGATTATCAGGATTTTCATTTATACTGTCTTGATAATATTTACTGCATCCTGCATAACGTCTTGTATTTTATCCAGAGCCTTGCCTCCAGCCATGGCAGATTCGGGTCTCCCTCCACCTTTTCCATCCAACATTACTGCAAGTTTAGAGATAATCTTACCAGCATGATATTTGGGTATCAGCTTTGTGCCCACTACACACACGATGTTAAGCTTCTCTTCCCATACGTTAAAAAGTAAGGCTATACCATCGCTGCATTGTGCTTTTAGGCTATCGGTAATCTGTTTCAATTCATCTAAAGTAGTAACATTTGTCCTGATACATAATAGCTTAAACTCATCCATTTCAACTGATTGCGCTAATAGTTTGCGGGCATAATCATCGGCGGTTTTTGCTTGCAGAGTTTTAAGCTGAGCTTCAAGCTGTGTATTGTGGGCAAGTAAGGCATCCAGCTTACTTTCTATCGTGCTGGGTGTACCGTGTAATCTCTCAGCTATGTTGTTTGTTACATTCTGCATGTTTTCAATCCATGCTAAAGCACCTTTGCCTGTGATAGCTTCGATGCGTCTTATTCCCGCTGCGGAGGATGCCTCAGAGCTTATCTTAAAGAAACCAAGCTCACCAGTAGCATTCACGTGCGTGCCACCACACAGTTCCTTGGAGAATCCTTCTACTTCAACTACGCGCACTTCTTTGCTATACTTTTCGCCAAACAGAGCAATAGCCCCAGCTTGTTTTGCCGTCTCTATATCCTGAATGTCTGTGTGTAGGGTGCGGTTTTCTATAATTGCTTGGTTTACTATCTGCTCAACTGCTCTTAGCTCTTTTGCACTCATTCCTTGAAAGTGAGTAAAGTCAAAACGCAAATACTCTGAATGCACCAAAGAGCCTTTTTGCTGAACATGCGCTCCAAGAACATCCCTCAAAGCCCTATGTAGCAGGTGTGTGGCAGTATGGTTACGGGCAATGTCCTTGCGATGCTGCACGTCTATTTCGGCGTTTATAGGCTTAGTAGAAATCGCACCGCGAGTTAGCTTTCCATAGTGTATCGTATAGTCATCTTGCTTTTTAACATCGTGTATGCTTAGTTCAAAATCGGCATTGAATATGGTGCCTTTATCCGCAACTTGTCCGCCAGATTCGGCATAGAAGGGTGTTCTATCAAGCTGCAACAGCACATTCATATCGTCATCTATGCTATATCTTTGGATATTGGCGTTCACTGCTTGCTCTGTGTAGCCCACAAAGATGGTGGGCGTGGGTTTTGCCAGCTCAATCCAGTCAGTATCAAAGGTCTTTAGTGTAAATTTACTGGCACTTCTTGCCCTGTCGCGCTGTGCCAGCATTTCCACATTGAAGCCTTCCATATCTACCGCCAAACCTTTCTCTGCTGCTATTATCATCGTTAAATCCAGAGGAAAGCCATAGGTATCGTAAAGAGTGAAGGCATCTATACCAGATATTACACCATTTATAGCATTCTTACATAAATCATTCAGCTTATCTAAGCCAGTATCAAGGGTCTTGTTAAAGCGTTCTTCTTCTGCTTTAATAACCATCTTGATGTACTCTTCTTTGCCGGCAAGCTCTGTGTAATGATGCCCCATCACGCTTACAACTGTATCTACCAATGAATGCAGGAATGGCTCTGCAAAGCCCAGTAATCTGCCGTGTCTGGCAGCACGACGCAATATCCTGCGCAGCACATATCCCCGTCCCTCATTGGAAGGGAATCCACCATCGGCAAGGGCGAAACAAAGGCAGCGCACGTGATCTGCAATCACTCTGTGTGAGGTTCCGCTTTCCTGATTATATGGAACGCCTGAAAGTGTGGCAAGTTTCTCGATAATTGGCATAAACAGGTCTGTCTCGTAATTACTCTTTTTTTTCTGTAGCACTTGTGTTATACGTTCTAAGCCTGCACCGGTATCTACAAATCTATGTTTCAAAGGGCTTAGTTCTCGGTTTGTTTCCCGATTGTATTGAATAAAAACTAAGTTCCATAGCTCGATATAGCGGGCACAATCTCCATTTACCTGGCAGATATGACCTTCCACGCCTTGTTTGTCACAGCTTTCTGCGCCTCGGTCAATGTGTATTTCGGAGCAAGGTCCGCAGGGACCGGTCTCCCCCATTTCCCAGAAGTTATCTTTATCACCATGATAGCTGATGTGGCTAGGTTCTATATCTGTTATGGTATTCCATAGCTCAAAAGCCTCAGTATCGGATATGTGAACCGTGGCATACATAAGATGTTTAGGGAGTTTCCAAACTTCGGTTAATAGTTCCCAAGCCCACTTGATAGCCTCTTGTTTGTAATAATCTCCAAAGCTCCAGTTGCCAAGCATTTCAAAGAAAGTGTGATGATACCCATCTTTGCCCACCTCCTCCAGATCGTTATGCTTGCCACCTGCACGGATACACTTCTGGCTGTTAACAGCCCTTGGTATTGATATCTCTTTTTGTCCTAGGAAAATGCTTTTAAACTGGTTCATGCCTGCATTGGCAAACAGTAATGTCGGGTCATCTGTCGGAATAACAGGAGACGAATGGACAAAACTATGCCCCCGCTCTTTAAAAAAGCTGATGAATTGGTCACGTATTTCCCTGCTAGAATATTGATTAGTATTCATTAATCTTCCAGCATGTCATAGTGTTCAATTATCCATTTCTCTGCACTCCAAGCTGCTATCGCTCCATCACTGGTAGCCGTAACAACCTGCCGCAAAACAGTATGGCGGATATCCCCAGCAGCAAATATACCTTGCACATTGGTGTGCATGGTTTCATCGGTAAGCACAAAACCTGCGCTATCCAGCTCTATGCGCGATTCCAGCAGCTCGTTATTGGGCAAAATGCCAACATAGATGAAGATACCATCAACCGGTAAGTGCGAGATCTGATTTGTCTTACGATTAAAGATTTCCAGTTCTCTCACCTTGCCCTCTCCTTGTATCTCTTGCACCACAGAATCCCAGATAAACTCCATCTTAGGGTTTTTAAACGCCCGTTCCTGAATTATTTTCTGAGCACGTAAGCTATCACGACGATGTATTACATACACTTTTTTTGCAAAGCGAGTAAGGAACAAACCTTCTTCAATGGCAGAATCTCCACCGCCAACTACCGCTACAACTTTATCCCGATACAAAGCACCATCACAGGTGGCACAATAGGAAACACCTCTGCCAATAAAAGGTTCTTCACCGGGCACATTAAGAAGACGTGGGTGTGCACCTGTACAGATAATCACCGATTTTGCTCGATATGTTTTTTCATTGGTTTGAATAATCTTGCACAAGCCTTCTAAGCCTAAGGCAGTGATCGCTTCATCGTAAAATACTGCACCGAAACGTGCTGCCTGAGCGCGCATCTTTTCGGTTAAATCGTAGCCAGATAGGGATTCTTCAAAGCCAGGATAGTTTTCCACTTCATCGGTTACGGTTATTTGTCCGCCAATTAAAGCTTTCTCGAAGATAGCTGTTTTCAATCCACCTCTGGCACTGTAAATCGCTGCACTTAGTCCCGCTGGACCAGCTCCAATAATAATTACATCATATCTCATAATTCATCCTTATATGGCAAGTTAATCGTTAGTACTTTAGTTTAAGTGTGGGGGGATTAGTCAAGTGAAAACAATAATTGGCAGGCAAAACCAGATGCAGTTTACTTGATTGGGCTGCCAATCTCCTGAATTGGAAGTGTCAGCAGAGCTGCCATCGAAACACCCTCTAGATGCTGTGGTATGCCACACCATGCTTGGCATGACACTAATTCGCTAATTTACCTAACTCACTGGAAAACATAACAATACTGTTTGCATATTGTTCTCGTAGTTCGGCAATGTGTTTTTTAAGGAAATATTCCTTTTCTATCTGCAATAGCCTTGTATGCAAGCTATCCTTGATATCTTCAAAGGGTATTGTTGCAGATTCTTTACGGTCTAAAAGCATCAGAATATGATATCCGTATGAAGATTTAAAAGGCTGGCTTATTTCACCAATGCGTAAGGAAAATGCGATATCGTCTATCTCCTTAATCATTTTCCCCTTAGGAAACCAACCAAGATCACCACATGAAACGTTGCTGGGGCAATCCGAGCAACTCATACTAATCCGCTTAAAATCATCTGCATTCTTTATTTGAGTGCGAACATCATGTATTTTTTGTTCGGCTTCATCGCTTTGCTGTACTAAAATATGAGAGCAATGTACGCTTTCCATGCTTTGAAATATCTCTTGGTTTTCATTGTAGAACTCGTACAGTTTGTTAGAGGTTATGGTTACACTATCCGGGCATACGATGTGTATGTACTTTTGAATAAGTAGATATCTCTTCAATAGAAACTCTAGTTCCGATGCCTTCAATTCTTGTATTGCCTCACTAGACAGACCAAGCGGTTCTTCTTGGTCAATCAATTCCATGAGTGCATCATCATATTCTGTATCGGTTACTTTCAATCCTAATTCATTTGCCTTGGCAAACAATAAATATCTATCAACCAAATAAACTATGGCAATGTTCTCGTTTTCGGGTGTGGCAACCCTGTTTAACCTAGAACATTCTCGCTCAAGGTCTATTTGTGTAATCTCGTAATCAAATACTTTAGCGACGATTTGCATTTTTTTCCCCAGTCAGTAGAATCTCAATTATATTTACTACTTCTGATATTCTAACTGAAGTATCTAATAATGTCAAATCAAATGTACATTTTCTATACCACGTTATCTGTCGTTTGGCATAATTGCGATGATGTTGAGCTGCTGATGTTAGACAATCTTCTAAACTGCTTAGCCCATTAATATAGGGAATAAACTCCTTATAACCAAGGGTTTTCAAGCCAGGTGAATCATCATCATAACCCATACTAAACAAGCCTTTGATTTCATCAATTAAACCGCTGGCTACCATACTGTTTATCCGTGAGTTAATACGATGATAAAGAAGGTCTCTGGGAATATCAAGCAGAATCCTAAACACTTTATAGCTGTTGTCAGGTGTCTGATTCTGCCAATGCTGGCTTATGGGTATTCCCGTACCGAGAAATACTTCCAAACCTCTCAATATTCTTTGCCTGTCTTTGCGGCTAATTTTTGAGGCAAAGCTCTCGTCCACCATTTGAAGCCTGCGATATAGAGAATCAATCCCTTCTGCATCCATCTCTGCTTTCAAATCGGTTCTTATTTGTTCGGGAATGTCTGGCAAAGCGCATAATCCTTTTAACAAACTTTGTACATACAGCCCGGTGCCACCGCAGATAATGGGTATTTTGTTATGTGCCCATGTTCTATTTATAGCTTCTGTAGCGAGCTTGGTGAACATTCCTGCATTAAAGCTTTGGTCGGGAGTGATGATGTTTACCAAGTGATGTTTTACTTCGCACAACTGTTCAGGCGTTACTTTGGCTGTTCCAATATCCATAAATTTGTACACTTGTCTTGAATCAGCAGAGATGATTTCTGTATTTAGTTCTTTGGCAAGCTGTATTGCAAGACTAGATTTGCCCGATGCAGTAGCTCCCTCAATTACGATAAGGGGGATCATAGAATACGCTTGAATTTTTTCTCGAAATCGCTTAGTGGCATCTTGATAATAAGCGGACGACCATGCGGACAAAAATATGGCACATGGCAGGCAAACAGGTCATTAATCAAGCTAAGCATTTCTTTGCGAGATAGCTTATGGTTGGCTTTTATAGCTGCCTTACAGGCAATAGATTTTGCCAGACTATCTCTGAAATCTGTATTCACTTCCAATTCTTGCTCCAGTGTTTTAAGTATTTCAATAAACACTTGCCCACCCTGGAAATCACCCAATTCAGCGGGTATTTCCTCTATCACCAAAGAATCCCCACTAAACTTCTTCAACACAAAACCTATCTTTTCCAGCAGCTCCAGATTGGCATCTATCAATTCACTTGTCTCTGCTGCGATATAGGGGGGTATATCCACCACCAACGGAATTATCAGCTTTTGGCGAGTAGCGGGTGTGCCTGATGTGCGATGTATCAGCTTCTCATACAATATTCTTTCGTGAGCGGCATGCTGGTCTAAAATCACCAATCCATCTTCTACCTGAATAAAGATATAGGTATTATGAAGCTGCCAAGGGTTAATATAATCTTCTTCATTTTTCAGCAAGATGCTATAGGGTAGCTGGTCATTAGGTTGGTCTGAAAATATCTCTGGCGCATCTTCATCCGCTTTATCGGGATTGTAGATAGGAATGTTCTGTGCATTCTTAGCAGGTTCTCCCCTAAACAAATCATCCTGGTAGAGGTTAGCATATTCCTTCTTGTACTGCGAATAACGGGGAACTTCCACATTCTTTACAAATATATCTCGCTCTAATGATGTGGTCGGTTGAGGTGTGGAGAAAGCTTGGAATCTCATCTTAGCAGAGGCAAATTTATCTTCCTCGTATTTACGCAGGGCAAGCGTGATGGTCTCAAAGATTAGGCTATGTACTATATTGCCCTCTCTGAATCTAACTTCCTCTTTGGCGGGGTGTACGTTAATATCAATTTGTTCACAAGGAACGCTTAAGAACAAAATGTAAGGCGGTGTGCTGCCTTTTTGCCAAGTTCGGGTTTTAAGAATAAAAGGTTCGTAGGCTGCTTTTATGCTATGTTTAACGGTCTTGTCATTAATAAACCGCCCATTAATAAAGGCATATTGCGCATCAATGAGTTTATCCCTTCTATCTTCCAACCCGAAGATGTAACCTTCTATCGAATATCCATTATGAGAGCCAGAAACGAAAATGATGTCATCGCTAAAAAATGCGCTGCCAAACACTTCGCTCATCCTTTGGTTTCTATCTTCAGTCCCAATATAAGATAGCTTTTCTCGTCCATCGATAACCAGCTTGAAACTAATTGCAGGATACAGCAGGGCTTGATAATGAATGTATTTAAGAATATAGCGAATTTCAACATTAGCCGTGCGCAGAAATTTACGGCGGGCTGGTAAAGATTTGAATAAGCCGCGGACGGTAATGGTAGTTCCAGTGTTTGCCGAGGTCTTACTTACATTGGTGAGCTTACCGGAATTGAATTCCACTACAGTTGCCATAGCGTCTTCTTCGGTGCGGGTTACGAGGCTTAGGCTGGATACTGATGCTATGGAAGAAAGTGCTTCTCCACGAAAGCCAAGAGAGCCAATGTGAATGATGTCATCTACAGTTTTAATCTTACTCGTCGCATGGCGTTCAAAAGCTAACAGAGCATCATCGCTACTCATCCCTGTGCCATTATCTAAGATTCTTATTAGGTCTTTACCGCCATTTTCGGCAACCACAATTATACTTGTTGAGCCGGCATCAATAGCGTTTTCCACCAGTTCTTTTACCACCGAAGCTGGTCTTTCGATTACTTCGCCGGCGGCAATCTTATTGCGGACGTCTTCTGATAGAATATTGATTAACTTCATGCTTACTAGTAAGAGAATATACTGCCGTTAGTGAATTCACGGATAATGGAATTGTGTGGCACTAAGGCATCAGATATATCTTTTGTATGTGATATCAGATATAATAAGCGGTTTGCCTCCATGTATGCTGATGAACTCGGCGGCACATGTTTCAGCAATCTCCAGGCATGTTTCCTAAGAATCCCCAGTTCATATGTAAGGCTGCTATTGAACATATAATCTGCATTCTCTTGAAATGGGAAGATATTCTTTTCTTCTCCTTCTCGTACGTCACGCCACCTAATCATGGTTTCTTCTGCGCTGTATCCACGGTACTGATGGTCTCTTATTATCCTTCTCAGCAATCGACAATCCGTGGTTGGGATGCGATTGTGGTTATCTATATTCAATTGATTGAGCGCACTAATGTAAATCTTTACCTTGCGGTTTGCAGGGATTGCTTCTGTTAGGGCATCATTCAATCCGTGAATGCCTTCCATTATTACCACGTTGTCTTTGCCAAGTTTCACATAATTATTACTTCTCCGCCTTACGCCACGCGTAAAATCATAGTGCGGTAGTTCAATTTGTTCCCCATCCAGCAATTGGGTAAGCTGCATATTTAGGAAATCTAAATCCATCGCATAGATAGATTCAAAATCAAAATCACCATTATCTTTACGGGCTGTTTTATCTCTATTGATGAAATAGTCGTCCATTCCAACTACAATAGGTTTGGCTTTAGAAGCCTGAAGCTGCACACTTAATCTCTTGGCAAATGTTGTTTTTCCTGAAGATGAAGGACCTGCAATGAGAATTAGCTTCACATCTTTCTTGGTAACAATATCGGCAGCAATCTCGGCTATTTTCTTTTCGTGAAGGGCTTCCTCCACCAGAATAAACTGAGATATCTCGTAGTTATCCGTAAGTTTATTTACATCTAAGATATTGTGCACCCGAAGGATATCAAGCCATTTATCATGTTCCTGATGAAGGGCAAATACTTTCTTAGGAATACTAAAGCTTTTCATCTCTGCTTGAATGTTTGAAACAGGGAAACGTAAGATAAACCCCGGTGAATGATAGACTAAATCAAAACTGCGAATCATACCGGTACGGTCGGCAAGGGTGCGAATGAAACGGTCGTAGTATTTTCCGCATCTATAAACTTGCACCGTTTCCTGGTAATTGTACTTCAAGTTTTTTACAATATCTTTGCGAGCCATGGTGTTAAATATATCAATAGCTTCATCTGTTTTCACTTCAATGCGGTCTATCGGCAAATCGGATTCAACGATACGCAACATCTCTTCTTTTATGCGGGCACAATCCTGCTCGGTAAAACGCTCTGTGTTAAATACTTCGCAAAATACACCATCTCCAATGGAATGTTCTACCACCATAGAATGTTCGTTACCCATCAGCGTATGCAGGGCTTTTGCCATGATAAATATCGCCGAATCCTGATATATCCTGTTACCTTCTGGGTGCTTATAGGTGATGCAGTTTACTAGTGTTTCCCTATCTGGGATATAATCTTCATTGACATATTCCCTGTGGTTGATTTTGTAGGAAAGAACTTGGTCGCTGTCTATATCCGTGGTTTTAATTATTTGTGCTATAGAGCGTGGTTTATCCAGCTCCAATAGGCTATGTTTATTGCCGTCTAATCTGATATCGATAATCATATTTATTTCCTTTCTTTTTTCCGGTTGTAGGGCAGCACGCTGATGCTGCTGGTCTATGTTTAGCATGATGGAAACCCTGCTCTACAGTATTTGTTGTAGAGCCGCTTACCAATGCTGCTAAACAGGGTGAGGAGCCAGAGAAATTCACTATGGATTTTAGTCAAGACATTAGGATGTTTATAATTATCGAACCCTAAAGCCAAGATCATAATAATGTTATTTATCTATAATACAGTTATTTAAAGGAGTATAAGCAATGAAGAAGCTTAGTAGAAAACAACGTATAAAGCGAGAGATTACCAATTTTACGGGCATCATCTTTGCCTCCATCTTTTTTGCCATAGGTTATTCTTGGTTTCTCTTGCCATACAACATGGCACCAGGTGGCGTGGGTGGCTTATCGCAGATAATAAACCACTGGTTTGCCATTCCCAATGGC
>JAQUJJ010000373.1 GCA_028681035.1 Candidatus Cloacimonadota bacterium | reverse complement strand
TGATATCGCTTTCGGTAGTAGCCATCTCTATCTCACCTTTGTAATTTTATTCTGCCAGCAGTCAAGTCTCGGATCTGGGATTGAATACTAAGTCTTAGTTCTTAGGCCCTTTGAGAATGTATTAAGCTCTCACTTCTTACAATTTACCTAGAGCCGAACGACCCGTATCATTGTTTTTTATCTTTGACTTTGCAGTCAAGCTCTTTTTCAATAGAATGCCCAAGTCCTTTAGAAAGAGCATATATCAAACACTGTAAATCAATGAGATAGACTCTACACAAGCTTTTGAATGGGTCTGTTAATCGAGACTTGTTGTAGATAATCGATGCCTGTTTTGACTTTCATTTTTGAACTGGCAACTAAGCTTCAAATTGTCTTTTATCTTTTTCCCATCCAAGCAGATTACAAGCTATTCCCCATCCAAAAATGAGAGTTTAAACAGGAGCTTCACGACACGGAGATGTCAAACTTTCGGATTTGGATTGTCCTTGTTTTATCCCTAACTCTTGTTTTAACCCAAAAACGACCCAGGTTGTTTGAAACTATTCGCCAGATATGAGATAGAGGATATGCAGAGCGGGTAAAGCACTAACTGGATAGGTCGTTTTTAGGTCAAAACAATCAGAGCTAACTTTGAAACTATTCGCCAGATACAAGATAGAGGATATGCGAAGCAGATTAAGTAGCAGCAGGAAAGGTCGTTTTAGGGTCAAAACAAATCTGGTGAGATCGTCAGCCTGACCTCAAATCCAGATCTGAATTCTGAGTCATACTTTGTAGCCCTTTGGAACCTTAGAGCTTGCCTATCTCCATAATACGATTAACATATACTATACGGCCACACATCATAAAGATGGCTGTGGAATCTACTATAAGGAGAAAGAACTATGGAACCTACCAAATTGTACGAACTACCCGCCTTGCCCTATGCCTACGATGCCCTGGAACCCCACATTTCCGAGGAAACCCTGAAATTACATCATGACAAGCATCATGCAGGCTATGTAAAAGGCGCGAACGCTATCCTGAGCAAAATGGATAAAGCCCGCGGTGAAAACGCAGATTTTGATACCAAAGCAACCTTCAAAGAGCTTTCTTTTCATGTGGGAGGCAATGTACTACACAACATGTTCTGGAAAGGCATGGCCCCTGCCGGAAAAGGTGGTGGCGGAGCTGCTACAGGTCTGATCGCCAAAAAGATTGACGAAGAATACGGCTCTTTTGAGCGCTTCAAAAAGCTCTTTAGTGCCACCGCCAACGGTGTGGAAGGCTCCGGTTGGGCTGCATTGGCCTATTGCAAGAAAACCGGCCGCCCCTTCATCATGCAGGTCGAGAAGCATAATACCAATGTTTATCCCAATTTCCGCCTGATTATGGTGCTGGATGTCTGGGAACACGCCTATTACGTGGATTACAAGAATGACCGTGGCAAATTCGTGGAAGCCTGGTGGAATCTGGTAAATTGGGCAGAAGTTAATGACCTTCTGGAAAAGATCTTAGCCAAATAGACTCATTTACTTAGTAATTCAAAACCTCCCTTGAGCCCCAGGGGAGGTTTTTGGTTTATGACTGAATAGTCACACGGATTTAATGGATTAAACGGATCAACACGGCAGAAACTAAGACTACAAGCTCGAAAAACTGCATAGTCGAAGCCAGAGGTGGATTAGCTCAGACTTGTCTGACATAATCCGTGTCAATCCGTCTAATCCGTCCCATTCCGTGTGACTATTCATTTTTTGGGGGGGATTCCCTGCAGGCAAATATATCTTGACGGGATCTTGGGTAGGTATTTATTAAGGTTTTAGCGTTTTAAGGTTTTAGCGTTTTAGCGTTGGGGCGGACTCCTGTTCCGCCCGGACACGGTTTTGGGATTTTACGTTTTTTAGTACTGTAGGCACGATATTTTGGATAGCACCCGACAGCCACACCAGGGCTTGAGTGCTGTAGGCACGACATTTCAGATAGCCTGTATGGAAGGCATTGGGTCAGCCAACTCCTGTTATTCAATAGAATATTTCGGTTTCAAGATCAAAGTCCTGTGCTTTGGGACAAATAGATTATGGGTGGTCTTTATCCTTTCCCGCATACTATTCCAGGGAAAACTTGCCTTCTTGCCCGATCTTTGGACACAAGATTAACGCGTCTTCGACTCGAGTTGACTCGAATTCTCAAGTCAACTCGAGTCGAAAGTTCGTTGATTGCGCGTCAGCCGCATCAGAGAGGCTATGGGCATGGAGGTGCTTAGCACGACAGGTCACTAGTGCGGAGCACGACAGCGTTTATCGCTTTAGCCCAGCAGGTGACTGCTGGGGCGGCTGGCCGATGGATTCCAGAGTCCGGAGCGTAGCGCAGGACGGCACTTATCTAACTAATCAGGTGTCGTCCTGCGCTACGCTCCGGACTCAATATGGTATTTCAAGGATCCCCAGCAGTCACCTGCTGGGCCTGGAGTTTGGACATTTTCATTGGTTTACGCAATAAGCCGACCTTATACCAGGGTGAATATTTAGGGCATCTTGCAGCTTCGTATTCCCAATCATTTCCCTTCGCAATTGGTTCACCAAATCATT
>JAQUJJ010000372.1 GCA_028681035.1 Candidatus Cloacimonadota bacterium | reverse complement strand
TTTGTCACACATGTACTCATAGAGAGATGTGAAATTGAGAATGAAAATATTGTGTGGGACAGAGGGTATAGAAAAAGGAAAAGCCTTGACCACAGCCCTATGCCCAAAAAAGTAGTTAGTACTTATTTATACAATAACTTGGAGTTAAAATGCTTAAACTCGATCTTAATCAGGAATTGGTGCAGCGCAGTCGTAGCGCCGCAAAGCAGATAACCGGAGCCTTTGATTGGCTATTCGGAGCTTACAGCTCTGTATCTATAGAACGTACGGTGTTGCGTTTACTGGGTATAGACGGTGCCAATAAAGAGGGCGAACCACTGCCCAACATTGTGATAGATCATCTTAGTACCAATTCTGCCATCAACAAAGGTGCAGCCGTTTGGGTGGCAAATGCCATGCTGGCGAAGAATATTAGTGCCCAGGAAGTGGCAGAACAGGTTTCCCAGCACAAACTTAAGCTAACTGAGCTGCCTCTGGCAAGTGCGGAGCAACTATTTGGCGTTTTGCAGCCATTAACAACGCAGATGCTTAGTCATATCCGCAGCCAGAAACAAAAGCGGGAAGAGATGTTTGCCCAGTTTGGTGCGCGTCGTAGTCCCGCCATATACGTAATCGTAGCTACTGGTAATATCCACGAAGATGTAACCCAAGCCCGTGCTGCTGCCCGTGAAGGTGCAGATATTATTGCCGTTATCCGCAGCACTGCACAATCCCTGTTGGATTACGTGCCTTTTGGAGCCACAACAGTAGGCTTTGGCGGAACTTATGCCACTCAGGAGAACTTCCGCATTATGCGCGCCGCCCTTGATGAAGTTTCCATAGAAGAAAAGCGGTATATCAGCTTAACTAATTATGCCAGTGGCTTGTGCATGCCAGAAATCGCCGTGATGGGTGCTATCGAAAGACTCGATTTGATGCTGAACGATGCCATGTATGGTATTCTGTTCCGAGATATTAACCCCAAGCGCACACTTTTAGACCAATATTTTGCCCGCATGATAAACGCCTATGCCGGTATTGAGATTCAGACCGGAGAAGATAACTATTTAACCACTTCCGACGCGGTTGATAAAGCCTACACCGTTACTGCCAGCCAGCTTATTAACGAAAGCTTTGCCCTGATCAGCGGTATTAAACCAGATAAAATGGGCTTAGGGCATGCCTATGAGATAGATCCAGAGATGGAAAACAGCTTTGTTTACGAACTTGCGCATGCGCTGCTTACCAAAGAGCTGTTCCCCGATGCTCCTATTAAATACATGCCCCCCACCAAGTTCGCTAGTGGCAACATCTTCAAAACTCACCTCATGGATGCGATGTTTAACTTCATGGGTCAGCTTACCGGACAGGGCGTGCAGTTGCTGGGTATGATGACAGAGGCAATTCACACTCCGCATCTGGTGGATCGCTCGCTGGCTATAGAGAACGCTCAGTACCTCTTTAAGGCTGTGAAAGACCTGAACCAAAGCCTCTGCCTGGCTCCCGATAGTTTCGTAAACCGCCGTGCTAATGAAGTATTGCAGCAGGCTGTTGAATTCCTGGAACAGGTGGCAGAAGAAGGGCTGTTCTCCGCCATGGCAAAGGGTGACTTTGCCGAAATAAAGCGTCCCGAAAACGGAGGAAAGGGCTTGGACGGCGTTTTCCTGTGCGATAAGGACTATTACAACCCCTTCATGCAGCAGATGAAACAGGAGTTGGGATTATGAGCAAGAACATTATCCGCCCCTATGGGGACACCCTGAACGATGGCAAGATGCAGCTATCCTTCGCACTTCCGGTTTCTGCCGATGCGTTTGGCAAGGAAGCCGCCCGATTGTTGCTAATCCAAATGGGCTTCGATAATGCAGAGATAACCGGCATGCGGGATTTGCGCGAAGGTTTCACGCATTTCATCGCCTATGCAGTTACCTCCACAGGTATTGATACCAGCAAGATAAAGGTAAAAGTTGTGGAAACTCCCGTTATGGATATGGAAGCCACCGATGCCTATATCTCCGAACATCTGGGACGCAAGCTAACCGTGGTGGGTGCTTGCATAGAAAGCGATGCGCACACAGTTGGCATCGATGCCATTATGAACATGAAAGGCTACAATCACCGCTTTGGACTGGAACGTTATCACGGGTTCAACGCCATAAATATGGGCGCACAAGTCCCCAGTGAAGAGCTGTTAGCCCGCGCCAGAGCCGAACAAGCGGATGTTATCTTGGTTTCGCAGGTGGTAACTCAGAAGAATATCCACATCAAAAACCTTACAAAGCTGATAGAACTTGCCGAAGCAGAAGGATTGCGCCATAAAATGCTGTTCATCTGCGGTGGACCACGCATTTCACACGAACTTGCCATCGAGCTTGGCTATGATGCAGGCTTTGGTACTGGTTCGTATTCCACTGATGTGGCAAGCTTTATCGCGATAACTTTAGCTAAGCAGAACGGGTAAATGGGAAAGTGAAGATATTATTAACAAAGAGTAAAAGAGTAAAAGAGGAAAAGAACTGATGAGCGTAACTTCTCGACCTCTCGACACCTCGACCTCTCGACATCTCATTAAGTCTGGAGTCGTTGCTGCCAAACGAAGATTAGCT
>JAQUJJ010000119.1 GCA_028681035.1 Candidatus Cloacimonadota bacterium | reverse complement strand
ACAAAGGTTTCAAGCTCGTCTCGTTCTGCTTTGGCTAGGGTTACCTTGTACTTTATCATAATCACCTCACTTTAGTGAGACAATTATTCCTACCCCATACGTCTTGTCAAGCTTGACATGACACTAGCTCTACGCAAGACCAACCACCGGCTGTATTTCTTGCTTTGATATCTCAGATCGTCGGGTAGGGCTCTCTGGATCATCCTTCTTACCTGTTCCAAGCATCTGTTCACATACTGACTGAAATGGAACTTGTCGAAAACAATGTAGTGTTCGGCAAAGTATTCAGTTGTGGCGCTAATGTATGATTGACTAAAATCCATTGCCACCGTTTCCAGCCAGTCCAGCTTATCTGAATACTTGTGAAACAGACTCTTAGCACTCTCCTTGGATTTGCCAAGACAGAGATCGACAACCCTTGAATCTTCCTGGTTAGTCAGAACGGTAGCATAATGATGGTGTTTCTTATAGGCTGTCTCATCGATGCTAAGGTGCTTCATTTTAGGGGTTTTGGCCTGCAGTCCCAGCTCCAACTTTTCAAGCCCAGCCTTGTCGATCCTGTATATGGAACTGATGGAGTAACCCAATAGCCTCGCAGTTGATTTGTTGTCCAATTTATAAGTATACTGCAAGACACAATTTTCAAGATGCTTTGAATGCCTTTTCTTGCCTTCAGCAATGGACTGATGCTCCGTCTTTATACCGCAACAGGGACAGTTGGTGCGGCGCATCTTCAAAATCAGAACGATCGCATAACATAAGATAGAAGCATGATGGATATAACGTTCACGCGTGTCATAGATTGGCAGTTCCTGGCCGCACATTCTGCACCGTGGAGGATAAAGGCTGTTTAGCCTGACGTGAATCTGTTTTCGGCCTCTGTGTTCTACTTCAGATAACGATTCCACAGAATATCCTTGCACTTTAAGCAGGATTTCAGATACTTGTCTTTCGAGAGGAATTGACATCGGGCACTCCTGTTGTGGTAGATTTGAGTGCCATTATTTAGATGCGCGATTCCTCTCAACTTATTTCTCACCCACTCTAATTGAACTTGAGCCTATGATATTCGCACTTTTATGATTACCCATTACAAGAAAAGTCACTGGAACCTGCTTAACAAGAAGGAGCGCAGAGCGGTGATCGCCATGCTCCAGAACTACATCAAAAAGAATGAAAAACTGCCAAAGATAAATAAGGAGACATCTAATGGACACACCCAAGACCCCCAAGACTAAGAAACCAGCACCCACCAGAGTTGACGCAAACGGTCAGAGCATACCACTCTCGATCATCAGACCGGAAATCCTCAAGCAGGATGCCATTGTGACTAAAACCATCACCCGTGCGATCAAACTGCATGATCGCATGGTAGCCGATAAAAACCAGTTCTTTGCAGACGTAGAGCTCTATCTGCAGCAGGTAGCAGAGAAGAATGGGCTCGACTGGAAGGGCAATGCAGTCCTCAACAGCTTTGACGGCAGATACCGGGTTGAGATCAGGTACAAGGAACGTATCCAGTTTGGCATCGAACTCCAGCTTGCCAAACAGAAGATCGATGAGTGTTTGAAAGCCTGGTCTGCCGACTCCAATGTAAACCTGAGAGCCATCATCGGAGAAGCTTTCCAAGTCGATAAGAAAGGCGAGATCGCCAAGTATCGCATCCTGCGCCTGCGTCGATACAACATCAAGGATCAAACCTGGAAGGAAGCGATGGAGCTTATTGATCAGGCGATCCAGGTCGTAGCCACCAAGCAATACATCAACTTCTATGAGAAAGACGAGTCCGGCCAGTTCCGCCAAATCGTCCTTAACTTCCCTGCCCTGTGAGAAACAGTGGCAGCGTTATGCAAATCAATTTGATCAAAGCACAGGAGAATGAATAATGGCACCTATGAATACTAATACCGCAGAGGAGTTGATACCGATGAGTATCTTCAATAATGAACGCAACTACAGAACGGATGAGATAGCTGATATCCTCCGGGTCGACCGCTCCAGTGTTTACCGCTGGATACGGGACATCGCCAATCCTCTGCCTGCCTTCCGAACCAAGGAAAACGGGCAACTCCGTTGTTCCGGCAAAGACTTGAATGCCTATCTCGATAGACACAAGGTACGTCCTGAATATGAGTAATAGTAGAGAGTTCCGCATCAAACGGGACAACTGTAAAGAGACCTACCTCAATGGTAACACCGATCCCACAGAGCTGGCGGTGATCTTCGGAGTATCCGATATCACCGTCCGCAAGTGGGTTAAGTCCGGCAAGTGGGATGAGTTGTTCAAAGAAGAACATCAATTAGATCACGAAATTGCCATAGCCCGCAAGAAGGCACTGATCCAGGCACTCAGAGAATACGCCAAGAATCCCGCTGATACTGCCATCCAGAGCTTAGTTAGCATGATGAAGCAAGATCAAAAGGACAGACAGCCTTCCAAGGAACTGAATGATTATATCGTTCGCTTCCTGGATCAGGTGACCGACTTCATGATCGAGAAAGGGCATGAGACCATGCTCAAGCAGTTCCAGAGTATTTTGCACGATCTTGCAGATTACCTAAGAGTTAGAAATGGATAAATATACAGCCACGGACATGGTTGCCTCCATACAAGCCTACCTACCTACCCTCCACACCTACCCAGCGGAGCCGTTGCCTCCGGCTCCGCACTTTCATGGTTACCCTCCAAACCCTCGGGGTCCCCGATTCCCAGCTTGCTGGGGATTGGGGTGAGTCCCGATTATGTCTAAGAAGTTTATTCAGCGACATAACAAGGCACTGGCGGAGATCGCTTCAAAAACGATCTCCGTCTTGCCTTTTATAGACGATAATCCCGAAGCCAAGGCTGAGCGGATAAAGCGTACTAGCGGATCAGGATGGGATGCCTTTTCGTTCTTTTGTCATACCTATTTCCCACATATATTTCCCCTACCTTTTTGCCCAGCGCATGAGACTATGTTCGATGAGACTGATAAGGGCTCAGGCATCATCGGAATCACAGGTTTTCGTGGGCTGGGCAAAACGGTGCTTATGGGAGTGGTCTATCCGATCTGGATGATCATCAAAGGTGAACGCTACATAATCCACACTGCTGCAGACTCTGATCTGGCACAGGAGCGGACAGCGTTTACACTTCACGAACTGCAGAACAATAAGCGGCTCACAATCGACTATCCGGAGCTGCAGCCAATGGACAGCTTTGATCTGGACTTCTATCTCAAGAATAAAGCCAGGATACGAGCTCGCTCTATCAAGCAGTCTCATCGTGGAACTATCAATCCCAAGACTGCCAAGCGTCCCGGACTGATTGTCTGCGATGATATCGATAAAGAAGAGAACATGGGTAACCAGTCCATCGGCAAGAGACGCATGGAGAAGATCTCTCAGGAGCTTGCCGGGGCCTTGGCACCCGATGGCAGTGGCAAGATCATCTGGCTCGGTAACCTGGTGCATCCCAACTATGCCATCTGCCAGTTTCAGGAGCTCATATTAGGCGAAATACGGGCAGATAATCCGGATTTGGATACAACATCCCAATCAGTCCTGAAAACGCACCAAAAAGCGATTTTGCGCTTCTCTCTCGAAGATATGCAGGGCAAGTCTATCTGGGAGGAACAATACCCTACTGCCACTCTGCCCAACCTGCGAGCCAAGTTCGGGATGACTGGATACCAAAGAGAGATGCTTGGTCAGCCAGTAATCGAGGGGAACATCTTCAAGAACCACTGGTTCACCAAGTACCGAACTCTACCCGATCCATCCAAGATGAACCGTGTCTGGCTCTATGCCGATCCTGCCTGGGGAGAGAAGGGTTGTTACAAGGCTGTTATCTCTATAGGCTATGATGGTAACCGCTTCTATGTGCTCCATGTCTGGATACGTCAGACTGAGAACACCAAGTTCTTCAGATACTACTATGATGCCTACCAGGAGTTGGATAGAACATACAGAGTGAAAGCACGGGCAGCTTGTGAAACCACCTACGGACAAGCACGTATCCTGGCTGACTTCGACAGATGGGCACAAGACAACCATCTGCCACCAATGAGTCATCGCATCAAGAGAATAGATAACAAGGATAACAAGAACCTCCGCATCGAGAGAACCGAGACTATCATCGAGACCGCCAAGATACTCTTTCCTGAGAATCAGGATACACCCACCCTGATATCCCAGTTCCTCACTTACCCTGATGGCTATATCGATGGCTGTGATGCTCTGGCAGGATGCCTGGAACGTTTCTCGGAATACGATATCGGCAGGAATAGGGTCAAGGTAAGGAGACTTGTGCCAGCGTAGGCTGGTATCCAGTTATGACTTACTATGATCAGCTAATGTTAGAGTATTACCGGGTCCTCAACAATGCCTGGAAGACCGAGATCAAAGATTCTACGCGGCTTGCCATCCAGATGCTGAGTGATATGCCACGAGCAGAGAAACTCAACAAGGACTACATAGATAAGCTTATGAGCATCATCAATACCCAGTTGGGAGATGACTTCGCAGCACTGGTCAATGAGCCCACCAAAGCGATAATAGACCGCTGTGTGCGGCTTGGACTCAGAGACACGCGAGTGCAAGCACCAACCAAGACCAGCAGGGAGTTCGGAAGGCTACAAGGTTACAAGAAAGCCAAAGCCAGATACTACAAGCTCGTGGTGATCCTGGATGATCGCACCAGCGACATCTGCCGGGCTCTCGCTGCCCAGGATAAGGTATATCCACTAAGCGATGCCTTGGAAGTGATGGATAACCTCATGGCTCTGGATACCAAATCAAACAGTCTAGATGATGCCCGGGAATACATCAAAGCCCTGGCACCTTGGGTCAGCAACGATCAGATAGAATACGACTCAGAAATGAATCCGGTAGGTGTATCCGGAGCTCACACTCCATTTCCACCCTTTCATTGGAAGTGCAGGACAACAACGCTTATCTGGACTGAGTAGGGACTGGTATCACTTTTCCCTCCTGATACAAGAGCCCGAATTGTCTGTTTCATCTTATCAGTATCCCGATCAAGTTCTTCTCAAACAAAAAGTGGTTGACCGAATATACCCTCTATTTGACCTTGCTCTTATAGAAATATTACAAAGATTGGGGTTGCGAGTTGTTGAAAGCTATTCTGGTAACATATCTAAACGATCTGCAAAAGATCATCAACCGGGGTGATGCCCGGGAAGAGTCCTTCTATCACTGTTTGAAGGACATGATCGAGGCCTATGCCAAGCTGAACAAGATCAGCAAATGCGAAGTGGGTATCCTCCCAAAAACCACCGAAGCCGGAAATCCGGACTTCCGTGTCTGGGATGGCAAAGCCCATATTACAGGCTATATCGAAGCCAAGAAACCAGAGACTTACAACCTTGATCCCATCGCAGGAAGCGAACAGCTCAAGCGCTACCTGGCTACCTTTCCCAATCTCATCCTCACCAACTTCTATGAGTTCCGGCTCTACCAGCATGGGATGTTTGTAGATAGTGTAACTATCGCAAGTCCGATCAATGCTACCCAGATGCAGATCACTCCTCCAGCTTCGCATGTTGATGAGCTTGCAGCCTTGCTTGACCGCTATTTCAGCTTTTCACTTCCTGCCATCACAGACCCCAAGAGCCTGGCTAATTCCCTGGCAAAACGTACCCGTTTCCTAAGGGACGAGATCATCACCATTGAACTGGCAGAGGAGGAGATGCAAGGCAAGAAGGTGCTGCTGAACTTCTATGAATCCTTCAAAAAACTACTGATCAACAACCTGAGCATAGAGCAATTTGCCGATCTCTATGCCCAAACCCTCACCTATGGCATCTTTGCCGCCCGCACCCGTAGCGAGGGTGAATTTAACCGCGAACTGATCTATAAATACATCCCCGGCACTCTGGGCATCCTGAAGAGTATCTTCAGGTTTATCTCTCTGGAAGAGCCACCCCAGGCTTTGGCAGTTTTGATCGATGACATTGCCGATATTCTCTTCAATACGGATATCCAAAAGATCCTGCACCGCTTTTATACCGAGGGCAAAGGCAAAGATCCCATCGTGCACTTCTATGAAACTTTCCTCAGTGAGTACGATCCCAAACTGCGGGAGAAACGGGGTGTCTATTACACTCCGGAACCAGTAGTGCGTTATATCGTGCGCAGTATTCACAGCATCTTGAAGAGCCACTTTGCCAAAGATGACGGCCTTGCCTCAAGTGATGTAACGATACTTGATCCCGCTGCCGGAACCCTCACCTTTCCAGCGGAAGCTATCAAAGTGGCTATAGAAGAGCACAAAGGCAAATATGGCAGCGGCAGTATTCACAATCTGATCAAACACCACATCCTACCTCACTTCTATGCCATCGAACTGATGATGGCACCCTATACTGTGGGACACCTAAAGATTAGCTATCTCTTGGCAGAACATGGCTACGAACTGGGCGAAGCTGAACGATTTAAGCTCTATCTATCTAATACCTTGGAGCCTGACATGCCTCTGCAAACAGAAATGCCCATCACACACGACATCAGTGATGAATGTGCCCTGGCAAACAAGGTAAAGCATCAGGAACCGATTTTGGTGATTATGGGCAATCCTCCGTATAGCGGAGCCAGTGAAAATAGCAACCCCTGGACGGAAAGTCTGCTCAAGACTGACCAGGATGGCGCACAAAGTTATTACTCGATTGATGGCAAGCCCCTAAACGAGAAGAACCCAAAATGGCTGCAAGATGATTATGTGAAGTTCCTGCGCTTTGCCCAATGGAAGATACACAAGGCGGGCAAGGGCATCGTAGGCATGATCACCAATCATGGCTATCTGGATAATCCCACCTTCAGAGGCATGCGCCAAAGCCTGATGCATACCTTTGATGAAATCTATGTGCTCGATCTACATGGCAATACCAAGAAGAAAGAGACCAGCCTTGATGGTAGCAAGGATGAGAACGTTTTTGACATCCAGCAGGGTACCGCCATCATCTTGATGGTGAAGGGTATAGACGCCGCAGAGAAAAGAGTGAGCCATCACGAGCTATTCGGACTCCGCCAGATCAAGTATGACTGGCTGGATAACAATCAGTTCCATGCCAAGACTTATCAGGAACTAAGCCCTACTTCGCCATTCTATCTCTTCCATCCTGAAGCTACAGGCAATGAGCATTATCTACAATGGAAAAGCCTGCCGGAGATTTTCCCTATTAACAGTGTGGGGGTCGTAACCGCCAGAGATGGATTGACGATCCAGGATACACCAACTCAGGTTCGCAAGACTATTCACCATTTCGCATCGCTGGACCCGGAAACGGCAAGAACGGCTTATAAGCTTGGCAAGGATGCCCGGGACTGGAAAGTGGAGTACGCTCAGAAAGACTTGAAAAATAGCGGCATAAGTGACAACAACATCGTTCCCATCCTCTATCGTCCCTTTGATTCCCATTACACATACTACACTGGTAGAAGCAGAGGCTTTCACTGCATGCCACGCAACGAGGTCATGAGGAATATGCTGGAGAAGAATATAGCTATTGTGGCAGTTAGGCAAGTCAAGACAGGTGCAACTTGGCAACATGTATCAATATCAAATGCAATCTCCGAAAGCTGTTACATATCGAACAAAACAAGCGAGATTTCCTATGTCTTTCCGCTTTATAGCTACCCTGACGAGCACAAGGATGACATATTTGCCACCACAGAGCGGGTATACAATATCGCTCCTGAGCTTATGGATAAATTTAGAAAGCAATGGCTGGACTTCCAGCCGGAGCAGCTATTCTATTATGTCTATACGATCCTGCACAGCAATCAATACCGCCAACGTTTTACGCAATATCTCAGGATGGATTTCCCCCGCATACCTTTCACAGAGGATTATGAGCTCTTCAGTAAATTGGCGGAAATGGGCAAAGAGCTTGCCGACATCCATTTACTTAAGACTCCGCGGTTAAGCCCTCCCTTAGCACGGTACCAGGGTAGCGGTTCCAATGACATGGTTGAGTTTATCCAATACGATGAGGACAAGAGTATCGTGCAGATCAATGAAGATAAGCACTTTGAGGGCATCGCCCCGGAGTTGTGGAACTATAACATTGGCGGCTATCAGGTGCTGCATAAATACCTGAAAGACCGCAGGGGCAAGAGCCTTGCCGATCCAATCCATTATTGTCGGATAGTAACAGCGCTGTTTCGGACAATCGAAACGCAAGCCAGCATCGATGCTGAAATTGGTCATTTGATTGAGAGATGAGCTTCTTTTGCTTATTATGGTTTTAGCAGTTGAAGTGGGGGTATGGGATCAGGTTTGATCGGCTATATCGTCCCTTCAACTACTGCTTTGGAACTATATCCGACCTGCTGAAGACCCTTGTCACTGATGGATTAGTTAAGGGGTGTTTTGATTTAGATGAACAGCCGAGTGGTTATCCTGATGAGTTTTGTCACAAGAGCAACAATTAAAAAAGCTTCATCTCTGCTTCGATCAAAGCACTTATGTATTCCTCACTCCGACATGGCGAGACTTTGGCTTACAAATTTTGCAGAATATGAAGGAAGGCAGTGAGTTCTGAATACCATAAGAAAAGCCCAGGTTGCCCCAGGCTTTAATCTGTGGAATTCTGATCCTATTTCAATAACAACGCCATCCTAATACTTACCTGACCTGCAGCCTCAAGGCGTATGAAGTAGACTCCCGAAGCAACACTGCGATTATTATCATCTCTTCCATTCCAGATCACACGATGCTGACCTCTTTCAAGATTATAATCAAGCAAGGTTTTCACTTTCTGACCACGATTATTGAAAACACTCAGGTTTGCCCTTGAGCTCTGAAAAATGCTGAACTCAATCGTAGTTGAAGGGTTAAAGGGATTAGGTGTAATAAGTATAAATGGTCTACTGCTTTCACTCAAGTCTGAATTGCTCACCGCAGTTGAAAATGTAGCCTCTTGTGCAAAATCTGATCGTGTAAACGAGTTATCTGCAGCTTGGCAAGTCCAGTAATATATGGTATCCGGTTGAAAGACATCCTTTCTGATGACATAATTCGTTGTGGAGTGAATACTGCCGAAATTTGCCAATAAACCGAGTCCACTAGGTAATGATGACGGTGATACTATATCACAAGCACCTGAGGATGAACCAATTTGAATAGAGTATGATAAACTGATTGATGGTTGTTGAGCATCCACAGATTGGCCCCAAGTGAAATAGTAATAATCCTGATCTTCGTGAACCTGAAGGATCGTTGGCACCGTTGGTTCAGTATTCAGAGGTGTGCCAGAGTTTGAATAAAGCAGAGACAATCCGGTTCCTCCGATACTTCTGCCAGTAATCATGATGTCAAGATCTCCATCGTTATCAAAATCGCAAACTCCAATGGAAGAAAAACATACACCAGTTAACTGCTGACTATGTGTGAATGTGCCGTCACTATTGATATACACCGCTGAGTAAGGATTGAAAGGAGCAGTGAGTGTTCTGCCACCTGTTACAACTAAATCCAAGAAACCATTGTTATCGATGTCTGCCCATGCTATGGACGATAGATATACACCAACGAGAGTTGCATTGGTATCTACAAAGCTTCCGGTATTGTTCTGATATATCTTTGTCACTATCTCATTCGAATTGGTTCGGCCTGATAGTGCGATGTCAAGCCAACCGTCATTATCAAAATCACCCCAGGCTACAGATGAATTACCAACAGCTAAAAGGTTTGCATCTATATCAGTTAACACTCCTTGATCATTTCTGAATATCTTTGATATCCTCGGTCCGTCCTGACTAATGCCTGTTATTAGAACATCCAGCCATCCATCATTGTCAAAATCACCAAACTTAACAGAACCCGAATGAACATTGGGTAGCTGGATATCACTCTCTACAAATCCTTCGGCGCTGTTTAGATATAGCTTGGTAGCACACTGGGAGTCATTGATGGTACCTGTCAGGATAAGGTCAAGACATCCATCATTGTTGACATCGCCCCAAGCACTTGATGCATTAGCCACAGGGCTAAATTGGAAGCCAGTATCGATAAAACTGCCATTCGTGTTTCGGTAGAGCCTACAGATTATCTGCTGATTATCCATCCTACCGGTGATAAACAAGTCAATATCCCCATCATTATCGAAATCTACCCATGACACACTGGATGCACTAAGCCCCGGAAGAGCGATATCAGCTAAGATAAACTCTCCATCAAAGTTGTTGTATACCTGAGTTACACTACCCTGTGATGTTGATCCGGAAACCACCAAGTCCATGTTGCAGTCATTATCATAATCGCCAAAAGAAAGTGAAGAGAGAAAAACACCTTGGAAATCACTATTTATAACTGTAAGCTCTGTCGCATTTAACAGACCAAACATAATTGTTAGCAACATGGCCAATCTCACTATATATTTCATGTAAACTCTCCTTTAACTAAAGTGACGTCTCAAAGGTTGGTGTAAATTCCAACTCATAATTTCACGTCTATTTGAGAACATTTTAGGTTCTCGCCTCTTACAATTTATCTAAGGTCATATGACCTGTTACAATGTTTTTCATCTTTGCGTTTTCAGTCAAGCTCTTTTTTTAGCAGCTACCGTTTTGCGACGTGTTGCAGCTCTGTGGAGCTAGCGGAACAGGGCTGCAACACGTCGCGCGCAAGCGCACTACCTGTCCTCTGGCTCACTTGGTTTTCTCTGATTGTCTTTATTGGATTACTAAGGTATATCCTGCCAGTAGTCCAGTCATCCGAATATCCTTGCAGAATGGCTCCCATTAACCGTGTGCAACTCT
>JAQUJJ010000371.1 GCA_028681035.1 Candidatus Cloacimonadota bacterium | reverse complement strand
AGGATATGATGTTTCAGACAATATGCTATCGCGTTGGGTGCAGTTTCAAACCAAGCAAGCTAATAACTGGAGCCGCACTGTCTCTTACCGTAACTATTACAGCATTTCGATGACTGAATTGCAGCAAGCCTACCGTTTGTATGCATTGGCTGTGAATGGTGAGCCTCAATTGGGTGCAATGAATAGGATGCGAGAGCTCAAGGACCTGTCGCTGCAATCGAAATGGCGATTGGCTGCAGCTTATGCTATAACAGGTAGGAAAGATGTGGCAAACGAACTTGTTTTCAACATTGATGACAAGGTTGATGAATATAACTTCAATAATGACACTTATGGAAGTTATGCACGTGATGAGGCTATGATAATGGAAACGTATCTGTTGCTAGACAAGACTGACAAAGCACTCGAATTGGCACAAAGTGTAGCCAAAGAGCTTTCATCCGATTATATCTCTACCCAAACTGCTGCTTACGGACTCATTGCCATGAGTCAGCTAGCCGAGAAAATGGGTAAAACAAATATAGAGGTAGATTGGACGCTCAATGCAAAAGGAATGAGTGCAGTTTCTACCCCACAACCGTTGCATCAAATAACTATTCCACCTAATGAGAAGATTGAGATAAGCATTAGCAACAAAGGCACAGGTAAAATATATGCACAGTTGACAGGTCGTACACAACCAATAACGGATGCTGAACCTGCTGCTACCATTGAAGCATCATTTAGTCTGTCAGTTGACTATGTCGATTTAGCTGGAAAACCTCTCTCAGTATCTTCATTAAAGCAAGGAGAGGAGTTCACAGCAGTAGTTACAGTTAAAAATAGTCCTGCACAGGTATTCACCGATTTAGCTTTGGTTCAGATATTCCCCTCTGGTTGGGAAATCTATAACGAGCGCATTCTTGATGCAAACTCTGAAAATGGAGCAGAAAAGTACAACTATCGTGATATACGTGACGATAGGGTGCTCACCTATTTCAATTTAGCTGCAGGACAAACCAAAACATTCAGAGTAAGACTGCAAGCTGCTTATAGAGGTACTTACTATCTGCCAGCTGTATCATTGCAAGCAATGTATAAACCAAGCGAGCAGGCTAGAACGAAGGGTAGTTGGGTGAAAGTGGAAGAGAGTGATAATTAAAGTTCAATTTTGAATAAAAAGACAAATCATATCAATAAACTCAAACTCTTAAGCACAAAGAAGAAGGTAGGAGTTATCACAATGCTTGCTTTCCTTCTTTGGTATCTATTCTGTTTGCCTAGCACGCTTTTCAACACCCCTTATAGCACGTTGGTAATGGATAGAGAGGATGAACTACTTGGAGCTCGCATCTCAGAAGATGGTCAATGGCGCTTCCCACCCACAAATAGTGTTCCTCACAAGTATGCAACCTGTGTTATACAATTCGAAGATAGGAGTTTTAGATACCATCCTGGAGTTAATCCACTATCCATTGGACGAGCCTTTGTTCAGAACATAAAAGAGGGTAGGGTTGTGAGTGGAGGAAGTACCATTACCATGCAAACAGTGCGCTTGATGCGCAATGAGAAACGGACTTATTTCGAGAAGTTTATCGAACTCATTTGGGCTACCCGTCTTGAATTGTCGCGCTCTAAAAATAGTATCCTCGCTTTGTATGCCTCCCATGCTCCAATGGGTGGAAATGTAGTGGGCATTGATGCTGCTTCGTGGCGTTACTTTGGTCATAATGCTGCTTCACTTTCTTGGGCTGAGGCTGCAACATTGGCTGTTTTGCCCAATGCTCCTGCACTGATGCACTTTGGACGAAATAGAGATGCGCTAATTGCAAAACGCAACAGATTGCTTACTCGCCTTCGTGATAAGGAGCTTATTACAGAAACCGATTATCAATTGGCACTTTCAGAACCTCTGCCCAATCATCCCCATGCATTGCCACAATTTGCACCTCATTTGGTGACTCAGATTTATAAAGAAAAGCCTGGCGAGCATGTACAAACTACCATTCAGCGTTCGTTGCAAATGCAAACCGAAGAGGTTTTAACGCGATGGAATGGTGAGTTCTCGCAAAATGGTATTCACAACTTGGCAGCTTTGGTGGTCGATTTAGCGTCCAATCAAGTTTTGGCTTATGCTGGCAATGTGGGTTTTGACAGTAACAAGGCTGGAAGTCAGGTTGATATCATTCAATCGCTCAGAAGTACGGGAAGTATCTTAAAACCTTTCCTATATTGCGCTATGTTGCAAGAGGGAGTAATGCTCCCCAAAGAGTTGCTGCCCGATGTTCCCATCAACATTGGAGGCTTCTCGCCCAAAAATTTTAGTTTGCAATACGATGGTGCAGCTCATGCCGATGAGGCGTTAGCACGTTCATTGAATGTTCCCTCTGTTGTTTCATTGCGACGATACGGTGTGCCCAAGTTTCATCAATTCTTGCAACAAATAGGATTGTCGTCACTCAAAAAGTCAGCAGAGCACTACGGTCTATCGCTCATTTTGGGTGGAGCAGAAGCATCCGTGTGGGAAGTGGCCAATGCTTATGGCACAATGGCTCGCACGGTGAATAGCTATAACAACAATCAGACTTACCTTGAAATAGAAGACTTTACCT
>JAQUJJ010000370.1 GCA_028681035.1 Candidatus Cloacimonadota bacterium | reverse complement strand
CTCCTCAACTAATATTACTTACGGATAAATTCTACTACGCCGTTTACAGCGCTTGTTGCGGACCCAACGATTGAAAAAGCTGAGGCAGTTGCCAAGTTAGCTTTAGTCAATTGACCATCCTGTACTGTAAGGAAATCACCAGGGACGATTGTTACAGCAGCAACTTCATCAGTTTCACCTGCGAAAGAACTAGCTGTTACGCATGATACGACACCCATAGCTTTAGAGTCAAAGCGTACGTCGTTTCCGCCGAATACTGGGAATGTGATACCTTGCACAGCAGGATCGTATAAACCAACCTGTGGAATTAACTTACCTGATGTTTTACTGAAAACGACCCATGTACCGCTTTTGATAACCGCACCTGGCTCTGTTTGGTATGACTTAATGTTACCTGTTTCGTAACCGCTTGAAATATTAAACATATTGTAATTGCCTCCTCATATTAAGAGCATTATTTAATCGTTATACATGAAGCTATCCATAGCGTCTGCTGTTTTAGTAGTGCCTACGCTGTAAGAACTTAGTTCTCCAATGGCATCCACACGAGCTGGTAGTGAAGCTAACACTTGCTTAGCGCCTGCAATCTTTTCTGGATTAGCAATTAAGTGCTGTGTATAACGTTCGCGTTCCCCTGTAGGTATTAAACCTTTTAAAAGCATAACATCAGCAATCTCTGACGCCTGTTTCTCAGGGGTTTCTCCAGTTCGGAGTAAGTTTGCAGCTTCTCTACATAGGTTGGCTGCTTTGATTAGTGTCTCCTGCATGGTTAACCTCCTTGTTCCTGTAACCTTCTATAAGTTCTTGACCTTTCATCATAGCTAGGGAAGGAACTATTATTCGTGATGCAGTACGTAATGGGGCAGATATACTAGGTCTTGATTGTTGTTGTAGTGAGTGTAGACCACCCTCGCCTTCAACTTTTCTGTAGTTATCTGTCTTAAACGTAAACATGCTCTTTCTAAAATTGTTAGCTGAGGCATCCTGTACATTCTTCTTACCCATAGCCGCAGCACCCAAAGCAGTATCAACGTCACCGAGGAAGCTTCTACCTTTGTTTAAAACCTTACCCATGGTATCGGCTCCCACAGCGCCATTCTGTTTAAGTGCTCCTAGTACTGTACCGTGTAACGTCATTGCTTCTTCGGCAGCGGATGCAGCATTCTGCGGTCTAGCCGCCCTAACAGCATCCATGACGTATGAACCTTTAAACTTACTTGCTAGCTGTTTGAGAAATGCCTCTTTGTACAGTTCTTTAGTCACTTAGTCCCAACTGCTTAACCATTCCAGCTAAGAAGTCTCCAGCTTCTGTTTTACCAGGCTCCGATGCAACTTTAGTGTTTTGATCTGCCAGTGATTCCAAGTCAGACGCTGTTTTCTCAAGTTCAGCTATTAATAATTCAGTACTTCTCATTTAGGATTCCTCCTTACGCACCTGCGTGCGCAGCGGCGATATCGGCAGCTTCACTAACGATTGCAGAAGCTTCACCAACATGATTTGCTACAGCAGCGTTGTTAGGAATACGTGACGCGAATTGTTGTGCTGTTTGGATAGATCCAGCAGCGGTAGCCATCATTTGTGTAGCTGTGTGTTGGTCATCTGTAGCTAACGCTTGTACGGCGTCAGAAGCAGCTTGTGCAGCTAAGTTAGCATGATGTGCAGCTGATTCACTGATTTGTAGTTCTTCAGCTTGTGCAGTAGAAGACAGTCCAACAGCTGTTTGACCAGTTACTTGTTCTGCAACTTTATACATAGAATCAAGCATTACATCTTGAAGACTAGCTGTTTTCATTACCTCCGCATCATAGCCGAAAGATTGAGCTAAACGAGCTTCTACGACATCAGCAATCCTGTTGCCAATGACATCACCAAGTACAGACGCTACTTTCATCATGTTGTCTGCCTCTTGAGCACCATTTTCGCTTGCAGTTTTTGTATTGCTAGCAACTGCGCTTGCCACTTTACTTACTCCAGCGGTAAGAGTAGCTTCAGCGTGGTGTTTTTGTATAATTTGTTCTAATCGCATTTAATGTGCACCTTCCTCAATAGATATTTGGTACTTACGTACTATTATACCTGATTTACTTAAACTTGATAATTAATTTTTGGAGGCTGTACTACAGGCTGATCTTTTGGAGTTGTGATCTTTAAAGTGTGGTGCATTAGCGCACTATCTACTCCTTGGTCAACTAGGTTACCCATACCCGACATACCTCTCCCACGGAATATACCTGTTAATGCAGCTTGTGATAAAGTATCTGCAAAATCTGCTATTTTTTCTGTGGATGCAACTTTAGTAGCCGACGCGTTAAGTTTCTTTGAGCCGAAGTGCATAGCGAAAGGAGCAGCAACAGAAATATAGTCAGGGTTTTCTGCAACAAATTGTTGTAGTCCATTAAGCTCCTCACCTCGCATAAACTTATTACGATAGTGGGCTGACGCTAAATGTGCACCAACAAAAGGCATTGCGTAGTGTGTAACAAACTTGTCATCCATAAGTCCAGCCTCTTTACGCATAGAACCTACAACACCTAATGCGACAGCACCTGCAATTAGTGCACCTTTGTTAGATGTGACACCATTTACAGCCTT
>JAQUJJ010000369.1 GCA_028681035.1 Candidatus Cloacimonadota bacterium | reverse complement strand
AAAAACCAAGTGTTTATTATAGGGTATCCATATGTGGAGATTGCTCTATAATTCCATGCAGGGTATCACGTAAAAAAGCTGCACGAAGACAACAAAGAAAAGATGTACTTCGTACAGGCATACTGAGGGTGAAATCTATGGGAGTAGGTGATTACTATGGATTTACACTGAGTGGACCTGACAGATTATTCCTGCTTGGTGATTTCACAGTGACACATAATACGGTCATGGCTATTGCACTCATATCCAAGAGGAAACAACCAACTCTGATTATTGTTCATTCCAAGGAACTGCTGCATCAATGGTGTACTCGCATTCGTGACTTCCTTGGATATCAAGCCGGTATTATTGGTGACGGGCAATACGCTGTACATCCAATCACAGTGGGGACTGCGAAGTCTGTTAGGAAACATGCGGACAGCATCAAGCGTAAGTTTGGACTGGTAATTGTGGATGAGTGCCACAAAACCCCAAGTACCACATTCACAGAATGCCTGATAAAGCTGTATGCCAGATATACCATTGGATTGTCGGCAACTCCATTCCGCAATGATGGACTGGATCGGGCTATCAATGCATTCATCGGACCAACACTACATGTTGTATCTTCCCAAGAATTGGAAGATGTCGGTGCTGTTCTGAAGCCTGAGATCTATTATGTAAAAACCAACTATTTCACGCCAAAGATAGCATATATAGATATAATCCAAGATCTGTCGAAGAACGCCAAGAGGAATAAACTCGTAGCAGAGGTTGCAGTTGCCGATATAAAACAACAGAATGAAGCTATCTTGATCGCTGTGGATCGTGTACAGATGGGAAGGGAAATTTCCAAAATCCTCACAGAGTATGGATATCCCAATTATCTCCTGCATGGATCTGTTCCCTCAGACAAGCGCAAACGAATAGTTGCTGACATGCGCAGTGGTAATGTGAAAATATTGATTGCCACTGTATCCTTGATTGGCGAAGGGTTTGATATGGATAAACTTCATTCATTACTACTTGCATCTCCATTCAAATATCCGGGCAGAGTGATTCAGGTTGCTGGTCGTGTATTGCGTCCAGAGAAAGGAAAGACTGCACGAATATATGATTTCAGGGATGATGACATAACTGTGTTGCGCAAGCATGGAGCAGTGCGTCAGACTGTATATAAATCACAGGGATGGTGCCAGTGATAAACCATGTACAACAGATCAAAAAATAAGTTCAGGAGAGGGGGCGGGTATTCAGGAAACAAACTTCCCATAGAACAGGTGGACGTTCTGGATGTTCTGGAAGAAGCAGGAATCCCGTATAAGACGAAAGGTCCAAATATCGGGGCAGGATGGATAGGTGTTTGCTGTCCATTCTGCCACGATGATAATTACCATATGGGCATAAATATAGAATCCAAGAAGATCTCCTGCTTTATTTGTGGAGAGTCTGGTACTATTTTACGCCTAGTTTCTGAAGAAGTGCGTTCATTTGGTAAAGCTCTTGAATTAGTGTCTAAACTAATTCCAAGAGAACTGAAAGCACGTACATTCAATGAACGAATAGCCAAAAATATTCGAGTAGACTTGCCTAAATATGCTGTATCTGGATTATCAGATAGGCATAAGGCATATCTGAAAGAGGTTCGTGGCTTTGATCCTGATATTTTAATAGAAAAATATAACCTATTCCACACCGGTCCTGTTGGTCCTTTAGCAAACAGAATCATTGTGCCTGTAGTTGATCGAGGGAGATTAATAACATACACCTCTATTTCCATCGCTGAGGATGTGGATAATAGATATAAACATCTATCCAATGAGGAGTCGATTGTATACATAAAGGATTGTCTCTATAACCTAAACACAGTCAGAGGCATTGCCTATGTGGTAGAAGGCTTGTTCGACTGCTGGCGTATTGGTGATGGTGCAGTGACTACCTTTGGCACCAAGGTGAAAGATGAGCAGATCAAATTACTGGCCAAGGTGCCTAATGTAGTAATCCTATTCGATGGGGATGTCCCCGGAGAACGCGCAGGAAATGAATTAGGGGATAAACTAGCCCCATTCACCAATGTGCTTCGTATTCCATTGCCAGAAGGGGAAGACCCTGACACCCTATCAGAAGACTTCATCCAGAGAATAAGGAGATTACGAGTATGATAACACCTGCATTGGATAATGTATTAGACCTGAATCCATCCCTGAAAATAGTCAATGATGTGTTTGCCCTGAAGAGGATTCTCCAAGGAGGGACCATCAAGGATATGGGCGTAGTTATAGCCTGTATGGAGAACAGCACCAGTAGAAAATGGGCAAGGATCAAATTTGGATTACCAGAATACTTTACGCCTGTACTTGAGGAACTACTGCATAATCATTGGAATGAAAGTGAGGAATATGCCAACTCTATATTGTCCATAAAATAGATGCAGTAAAAATGATGCACCTGTAACATACAGGGGTGAATGTTTAATTATTGCATTGTGCCATATAGAGTTAAGGCATTGTTGCAAAATTGACACTTGCCCCTTTATTCCTGTCATGGTAAATAGACAGGATTGTATTTCTACTAGATAAGATACTGATTCACCAACACAATACTATTGGAGAAA
>JAQUJJ010000368.1 GCA_028681035.1 Candidatus Cloacimonadota bacterium | reverse complement strand
AGCATCTTTGATCTCGTCATTCATGGAACGCTGTGCTACTGTTACCGTATCAGTCTTAACCGAGGCTGCTGCCAGTCCCATACCAAGTGCAGACAGTGCACCAACCGCAATACCGATTATCCCTGCAACCGGGTTTATGGCTACTTGCAGAGCATGATAGGCAGCAGTCAAAGCAGTGATGGTAGTGGTAATAGTGCCGATCAAGGGAATCGCTACAACTATCCCTGCCACGAAGCCTTGCATGACCGGAGATAAGCTTTGGTAGGCATCCATCAACCACCTCAGACCCTGCAAGAGAGGATTTATTAGGACAGTGAGCATATCGCCCACCGTCTCCTGGATATCTCCCCAGGCATTAGCATTCTGCAAGCGCAGATCAGCCAGGGCTATAGCGGTACCGCCATAGTCCTCACCCAGCTTCTCGACCAGGTAGGATACTCCCTCAGTCTTGAGCCGGGTATCATCAAGCTCTATGCCATAGCGACCCAACATTTCAGTGTGACCATTCAGGGCTCGACCCATGAGATCGAAGGCAGACTCCACACTCATCCCGGTAGCTTTGTTGGCTTCGGTAAAGTCCAGGAGCAGTGGCACGAGCTGCTGAATCTCATCCTTATTCAGCTTGAAGGTCTGCGAGAGCTTGGACATCAAAGCCAGCAACTGATCATCTTCGAAGTTGGTCAAAGATTGCATGGCAGAGGCAAACTCACCCATCTCAGCAGCAGCCTCTCCAAACGATATCTTTGCCAGAGTCATAGCTTGTCTCTGCGCCAGCGAAGCATCTAACAGACCATTCATAGAACGCACCAGACCACCGACCACCTGGATTACTCCATCGACAGCAATCTTAACATCACGAATGGTAGCCAGAGCTTGTTCTGCCGATATCTTAACCGCAGCAGGTTTCTCCACCACAGACTGGGTGGACTCCACCTCCTGCTTGACTTCGGCAAGCTTAACATTGGCATCGTCTGTAACGAGGATGAGCTTAAATGTTAGGTCTGGCATAATGCCCTTTTAATCATTGACATTTTGTGTATCCTGATTTTTTTGTTCCAAAACTCAAAAGGAGAATATCATGTTACTTGAAGGTCCGTATAAGCATTTAAAAAGCGTGGTGGGACCCAAAACAGGAATACTGTATCATATTGGGTGTGGAGAATTTCCAGATCAGGCGACACTTATCCCTGAATACCATGCAACTGTTTTTGATCTCAATGGGTATCCCATTGACCCCGAACAAAGGATCATCCTGACTCAGGATGAGTACCAAGCGATGCTTAATGATCCCACCATGAAGGATGAGATAATATCCCACCTCGTTACTCAATTTGATTTGTAATTCCTGACTAGAAGTTCCGTCTCAGTCTGAAAGGCACCGGAGACGGTGTACTGTGCTTCGACTTCATCGATAGTGAAGCCTTGGTAGAGTGTGCGGATAAAAGGGTCGTTGTTGTAAGATAACAAGAACTTCCCTTTGATCTGTTTCAAGATGGCAGCAAGCTCTTCATGCTTGCTGAAGGCGTCTGCGTCTTCTCTATCGTATAAATGCTCCTTGGTATAGTAGGGTGGGTCGAGGTAAAAGAAGGTGTTAGGCGTATCGAAACGGGCTATGAGCTTCTCAAAGTCCTGCTTTTCGATGATCACCTGCTTAAGCCGTTCCGAGGCTGCTTTCACCTTCTCAAGGTTTCGCAGTGGCATATACTTGTAGCCCTGCATGATGCAGAAGTTCTTGCTTCTTGAGCCGTAGCTGCAGGATAACTGGAAGTAGAAACGGATCGCCCGTTCAAGCTCGGTTTTGGGCTCATGTTGGGTGAATGTGTCGAACATCTCCCTAGATACCAGGTACTGGTTCAACTCCGTCACAAACGCTTCAGGATGCTGCTTTACGTACTTCCAGAAGTTCACCAGATCGCCATTAATGTCGTTATAGACTTCAGTATAGCGGCTCTTATTGGATATCTGCCAATCTTCCTTGTTGGGGGATTTCCCGAATAGTATCCAGGCAGCACCGCCAAAGACCTCGCAGTAGATGTCGTGCTTGGGGATGAGCGGCAGTATCTTCTTGCGGAGGAGACGCTTGCCACCTACCCAGGAGATGATGCTGTTCACGATATCCCCCTGATCTCTTTGGTGGTTTTGGGTTTTGCTTTTGTGGATTCTGTATCAATGTCTACCAAATCAAAGTTGGCAATGATCACTTCATTGAACTCGGACTTTCCTTCCTTGCGGTTGATGCCCTTGGTTCTGGTTACATGCCTGATATCATAGCCTTTGTATAACTTGAGCACATCCGGGTTATCATCATAGGAGAGGATAAACCTGCCCTTGATGTTCTTGAGAATATCTCGCAAGGCTTCGTGACTGAACTGCTTGGAGTTCTCATAGGTATAGCCAAGCATGTAAGGTGGATCACAGTAGAAGAAGTTGCTCTTGGTATCGTACTTCTCAATCACCTTCTCATAGGAGAGGTTCTCAATGATTACCATGTCGAGTCTTCTATGCAGTTCCTTGATACGTTCCAAACGGTTATACATGCTGGAAGTGCCACGCTTCTGAGATGTACCAAAGCTGTCGCCTTTGCTTCCGAAGC
>JAQUJJ010000367.1 GCA_028681035.1 Candidatus Cloacimonadota bacterium | reverse complement strand
GACTGGTCTACCCTCGGATTCTCGGGTGAGGTTCTGAAAGACGAGTCTGGGCATCCGAATTCGCCCTACATGTCTATCATCATGGATTAACAACCAGAGCAGTATGTAGTAAGAAAGATGGAATAAGAGTGGAGCTACTGCATGTGGCTCCACTCTTCAGTATCAACCAAAGAAGAAGGAAACAACCATGGCACGCAAGGTACGCAGACTCAAACCCGAAACTATTTCCAGCCTTTTCTCTGTTTCACAGGTTTCCATTGGTGATGAAGAAGTCACCATCCGTCCATTGGCATTGATTCAGTGGATTGAACTCATCTCCAAGGTCAATGCAATGACCGACAAGTTCTCTGAAGCCGGTATCAACTGGACAAACTATCAGAGCAACGAATCCCTCGTAAAACTCGTTTCCATCATTCTGAGTAATTTCCCTGAAGTTCTGGAAAATGCAACTGGCATTGCACAGGAAGACTTGGTGGAACTCCCCATCGAAGTACTTGTGGATCTCCTCTCTGCTGTGATTGAGATCAACATCAAATCCAAGGACGTGCTTCTAAAAAACTCGCAACGCTTAACCGAGATGTTCAAGGGCCTCGAAAAGACGAGTTTGGTGGAATAGAATTAGCATTCCAAATGCTAATCTCGCATGGCCACTCTTGGTTAAGCATCCAAAGTTATACATTAAATGAGATTGGAATATTCCTGAAAGCGGTTCTTGTAAAGGAGGAACGAGACAGAATAAGCCAATTCTCATCAAGCTGGCTTTCTACGCATCTCAATCATAAGGGGTATGAATCCCATATGAGGGACATGCAGAAGGAGTTGCAGCTACTTTCATCCAATACTGTCCGGAAGCCCGGAGAGCTTACACAGGATGAGCTTGAGTCTGAATGGAAGAGGTTCGCAAACGCAATATCTGGAGCGAGATAAGAAATGGCCACGCAACAAACACGCACATTGAAAGTTGAGATAGATATAGCCGGACCTTTTGATGAGAAGTTAAAGAATTTATCCACAACTCTCACATCCATACAGGACGTTGTAACATCAGTCAAAAGCAGTATTTCAGGCATAGGCACTGCTATCAATGCGATAGTGGTGCCTAAGTCGTTTTCAAATATTGTAACAGATATCGCTAAACTTGGTGCTGTCAAGATCCCCAATCTTGACGGACTGGCCAAGGGCTTCACAAGTCTTGATAAGATCAAAGGAAACATCCCTGATCTGCAACCTTTTGCTGATGAGCTTCAGAAATTATCAAAGGTAGGTACGCTTCCGAACCTTCTTGCTATATCCAAGGGATTTGAGGGTTTTATAACGATCCTTGGCGGCAAAGGAAAGAATAAGATCCCTGATTTATCCAAATTCAAAAGTGAACTGGACCAGTTTGCTGGTATTTCACTTCCAAACTTGGGACAACTTGCAAAAGGGTTTGAGACTCTGTATGCGTTGTCTGCGAAAGAGGGTGGGACCAGCCTCAAGACTATTGGGAAAGAACTGCGTTCTCTCCAGAATATAAAACTTCCAAATTTTTCACAACTGGCGAATGGGTTTAAGACACTCAGTGAGTTGGATTATTCCCAGACAAGCCTTTCCATTATCAAACGTGAGTTGCAATCTTTAGAGAAGATCACACTCCCGAATTTTGGACAGATTGCCAATGCATTTAAATCACTGAGTGGTTTAGATCATTCTGAGAAGAGCCTTTCCCTTATTAAGCGGGAATTGATGTCTCTTCAGGGCATTAAACTTCCCAATTTTAGCCAGATTGCAAATGGATTTAAATCCCTGAACAACATGTTCAAGGAAGATGCTACCAGTATCAGCTTGAAGAAGTTTGCTGATGAACTGGCACATTTCGCAAATATAAAACTTCCGAATTTTGGACAAATTGCTTCTGGATTCAAGACTCTTGCTGAGTTGAAGACCAATATCCCTGATCTGAAGCCATTTGCAGATGCTCTGGGAGCATTCAAGGATATAAAACTCCCCAATTTTGGACAGATCGCTTCTGGATTCAAGACTCTTGCCGAAATCAAGAATATTCCAAATTTGCAGCCTTTTGCCGATGCTCTGAAACCACTTATGCAGATGAGTGGCACCCTTCCTAACTTTGGACAGTTCTCCAAAGGCATGCAGGAATTGGCAAAAGATACACTGCGCATGGATCTTGTTGTTCAGCGACTGTCTGCCCTTGGGCATGTGCTCCGTAGTTTCAGTGGACTGAATGTCAATATCGACATGAAGAAGATTGCGGACGGTATGGTGCGTCTTACCGGTGCAATTGCTGTTCCACAGGCCACAATCACTAATATCAATGAACTTGTCACTGTTGTAAAGAGGCTGGACAGTGTAAAGATTCCAAATATTGAGCAGTTGGCTGATGGGCTTAGGAAATTTAAGACCATAGACATAGGTGCTGCTGTATCAGGACTTTCGGCACTTGTGCCGGTAATCCAACAATTTACCAAAGATATGCATATTCCCAATCTGCTGCAATTTGCGGTTGGATTGGAAAAAATAACGAAAATCAATGTAGCCACTTTCAAAGATAAGCTGATTGAGATGAATAAGGCCATAGCTGACCTTGCAGCTAATGGCAA
>JAQUJJ010000366.1 GCA_028681035.1 Candidatus Cloacimonadota bacterium | reverse complement strand
CTCACGATAACTTTAAACTTCATAAAATAGATTGGTTATGAACAACGACATTCAGATGATGGGTAACCTTGGTTGCTATCTGGACGATGGTAATGTAATATCGTTTCAGATGGGTAGTAACCCCATGGCCTCGGTGCTTGATATAGATCAGGATCCGGAGTACAAGAACCTGCCGGTTAACGGCCTTGGTGGGTTCCGTTGGTTACATGTAGACGGGTACAACGTGGCTTCACGTGGACTTAACAACCGATTGGTAGAAGAGATTGAGCACGACTTTAAGAAGAACCGGCTTATCCCTCGCCTTATATCTAAGCAGAACAATATGCTGTATGGTAAGGGCCTGTATGTATATAAGGCCATACTGCAGGATGGTAAGCCCGTACGACAGTGGACCGACGTGCCTCAGATAACCGACTGGCTGAACAGCTGGAAGGATAACGGGCTGGAGATGTCGGCCAACGATGTGGCACTGGGCCTTATTAAGAACTTCTACAACTTCCGCGACTACTTTGTTAAGTGGCGCTTTACACTGGGCAGGGAGTTGGGATATAAGCCTATTGCCGGGTTGGAGCTGTTGGAAAACAAACACTGCCGGTTAGCTTGTAACAATAAGAATGTAGCGACCGACCTTATTCATTATAACGACTTCCGCTATGTGCTGGAAGGTAAATGGGATACCGGTATTGCTAAGTATAAAGTATATCCTAAGTTCCACGAATCGGAAGTGGCTAACTACCAGTTCGCTGCCATATCCCATCATAGGGAGTATTCGGTGGGCGACTTCTACGGATGTAACGAAACCTACTCCGGAACCCGTCCGTGGATCAAGGGGGCAAACGATTCGCCACAATACATCAACTCGTTTCTTCGTAACAGCCTCGCCGCTAAGGTGCACGTTATAATTCCGGATGCCTGGATTGTTTCCAAAAGAAAGCAGATAACCAATATCTGTAACGAGAATAAGGATCGTAAAGCGAAGGATATGCCGCCGCTTATGTACAATGGAATAGATGTAGGCACATCCTTTAAGGAATCGAGCCTTATCAAGTACATGCAGCAAGAGCTTCGTAATCTTTCAAAGTACTTATCCGGGAAAGACAATCAGGGCAAAGCCTATGCTTCTATTTCGTTTAAAAACGGAAACGGAACGGAAGAGGAGCGCTGGCGTATCGAAACGCTCGACCTTAAGTACAAGGAGTATATTAGCTCATTAATCGAATACGATAAACGTGCGGACGAAGTGCTGTTGGGTAGTATCGGGTTGGATAGTTCCATCTCGAGCGTAAGCAAAGACGGCGTTATAAGCAAGTCGGGTGCAGATGTATATTACAATTACCTGGTGTATCTGCTTACCCTTACCCCGGACGACGAAAAGTGTTCAGAGCCGTTTAATATGGCTATTAAGATCAACTTCCCGGAACTTTACAAGCAAGGCTTCCGGTTAGGTTTTTACCGCGAAGTTCCGGCCAGACAAGAGCAAGTTTCACCCAACGACCGCTTAAATAATCAACAATCATGATCCTATTAACAGAAATATTCGATAACGTGCAAGACTTCCGCAGGTCCGCTCCGGGAGTAGATGCCAACCTTAGTTTCGACGAATTAAACGCATCGGCCGAATCCGCTCGTAAACAGATCCTGAAGGTGATATCCATTACCCTGTGGAGTAAGATTATATTGGATAAGGAGTCGGATTTATGCGCCTTGCTTAAGAATGCCCTTGCCAACCTTACCATGTACAAAGATCTCGTGTTCCAGATTGTTAGTACCCGAAACTCAGGCTCGTCGGCAGAAGTGTATAAGCACGAGGTTGAGAACATGCAGCGCTCCTACATCGACAACTATTACAGCGCCATGGATTCGCTGCTCGAATTGATCGAATCGGACGCCGATTTTCAAAATACAGCCACTTACAGCCGCCGGAGTACGCTCCGTATCAAGAATGCGGAAGAACTGGATAACTACTATCCGATCGACCAATCCTATCTATTTTATGCCCGTACAACTTCCTTTCAGCGCGAAATATTGGTAGAACGCTTGAGCGACTATTACGACCAGTCCGACGCCAACGAGGGCAGGTTTACCGAAAAGCTAAACGTTATCCTTGCTAAAATGATTATCGCCAAGGCGCTACGGGTATTCGATGTGATTGAGCTACCTGTAACTTTACGAAGCCTTTACAAGGAAAGTAAAGCCTTACGGAATGGTACGTCCGAAAGTGCAATCGTTATGCAGATGGCCGATGCCTTGGATCAGCAGGCGTTGGATGCGCTTAAGAATATCGATCTGTTGCTGGAAGATCATTCGGATGATGGCAGTGTAGATACGGAAACTTCCTTTAACGAACCATGCGATAAAATCTATCTGTTATGAAAGAGATAAGCATCCCCATTGGCGAAAAAACCATTGTTATTCCGAATTGCTGGGACCGGCTTTCGCCCGATGCTTACATCTTTCTGTGTAAGCTGCTTGCCCTGTGGGCATCCGGACAAATATCCGCATTCGAGGTGAAGTTTCGCTATGTTTGTTTTTTTACCGGTACGGATCCGGAGGCTGCCATTCGGGGCGAAGCCGAACAATACCTTTAAGATCGGAAGAGCGT
>JAQUJJ010000365.1 GCA_028681035.1 Candidatus Cloacimonadota bacterium | reverse complement strand
GCTTGTATCTAAACTACCGTCGCTATTAAGACGTGCGACTCCCTGCCGTGTTATACCACCATAGCTTGTAAACCCCCCCCCTATGAGGACCTTGCCATCACTCTGTAGCGCTATTGCAGCAACCGCACCATCTGCTCCAGAGCTACTGCCAAAGCTTGTATCTAAACTACCGTCGCTATTAAGACGTGCGACTCTCTGCCATATTATACCACCATAAGAGACTGTAAAACTCCCCCCTATGAGGATCTTACCATCACTCTGCACTGCTATTGCAGAAACATTACCCATAGTAGTACCAAAGCTTGTATCTAAAGTACCGTCGCTATTAAGACGTGCGACTCTCCACCGTGTTGTACCACCATAGCTTGTAAACGCCCCCCCTATGAGGACCTTGCCATCACTCTGTAGCGCTATTGCAAAAACCGTACTATTTGCACCCGTAGTACTGCCAAAGCTTGTATCTAAACTACCATCGCTATTAAGACGTGCGACTCTCTGCCGTGTTGTAACACCATATTTTGTAAAACTCCCCCCTATGAGGACCTTGCCATCACTCTGCACTGCTATTGCAGAAACACTATTATCTAGACCAGAGAAGCTACTGCCAAAGCTTGTATCTAAACTACCGTCGCTATTAAGACGTGCGACTCTCCGCCGTGCTGTACCACCATAGCTTGTAAACGCCCCCCCTATGAGGACCTTACCATCACTCTGCACTGCTATTGCAGAAACATTACTACTTGCACCTGTAGTAGTACCAAAGCTTGTATCTAAAGTACCGTCGCTATTAAGACGTGCGACTCTCTGCCGTGTTGTACCACCATAGCTTGTAAACTCCCCCCCTATGAGGACCTTACCATCACTCTGCACTGCTATTGCAGAAATAATACTATCTGCGCCACTACTACTATCAAAAGTAGTGTCTAAACTGCCGTCGCTATTAAGCCGTGCGACTCCCTGCCGTGTTGTACCACCATATTTTGTAAACGCCCCCCCTATGAGGACCTTGCCATCACTCTGTAGCGCTATTGCAAAAACCGTACTATTTGCACCAGGATTAGAGTCTCTATTCATAAATACAGGCTCCCTTACAGCAGTATGATACCCAAAAGCAAAGTTATTCTCAGCAGTACTAATAGCGTTTTCTCCCCCTGTTATAGAACCCTGTACTGACAATCTAGCTGTAGGATCTGTAACCCCTATACCTACATTGCCCCCTTCAAATGCCCAAGAGTCATTAGTTGTATATGTTATTGACCCTGTATCTCCACCTGATGAATACATATTCAATATAGCATTTGATGTAGATCCTTTACCTAATCTTACTGTGTTCGCTGATACATCCACGGAAAATGCTGCTGCTAAAGTGTTACTAGCACCTACTACAAAATCGTCTGTTGTCGATGTCAGCCATGTTATATCTCCCGAGTCTGTAAACAATGAACCACCACTTGCACTTTCTGCCCATGTTAATGACCCACTACCGCTATTAGTTAATACTCCACTACTATTACTACTTGGCCACGAGTATGTAACATTTTTAATCTTAACCATATCTCCACTACTATTTACTTGGAATAGATCTCCACTACCTACAGTCAATAGAGATGCTGGAGAAGCATCACCAATTCCCACATTGCCCTGATCAACTATTAAATTCCCTGCCGGTGTTATAGTTATGTTCCCACTTGTATTGGATATCGTGGAATCAGCCCCCGCTATATCTATAGCTGCCTGCGGAGTATCTGTCCCTATACCCAATCTCTTTGCAGATACATCAAAGAAGAAAGAAGAGCCTGAGGTTGTACTTGCACCTAATACTAAATCGTCTGTCGTAGAAGTAAGATAAGAGAATGTACCAGAATCTGTCCATAAAGAGGTTGAACCTGCACCCAAAGCTACAGGGCCACTAGCATCACATGCAGGGTCCCAATACAGGTTACTACCAACGGAGTATAGACAGCCCTCATTACTGCTTGGATGTAAACTGGCACTGCTAGGTAAACTGAGAAACTTCTCAAAATACCCTATACCATCAAGAGATAAGTGCAAACCGCCAAACCTATCTACTCGAAAGTTGGGCGTGGGCGAAGACTGATAATGGCCCTGGATAAGATCGCCTGTACCATCCTGAGTTAAATTAAGTAAAGTTCCGTTAAAAGTACTCTTCTCACCTTTAATAGATACTAAAGACCATGCGTCTGTGCCTGTATATGCCGAATATACACTCAACCCCCCACGCCTTGCATTAGTATTGATAGTTGCCCTACCCTCATCAGGATCAAGAGAGAAAGCAGATAAGCTTTGCGCCAAACCCTCTGTACCTTCTCCTAAATATTGGCCTTCTGTCCAAGAAGATATATTCTCTGAAACCCATAATGATTCACCTCCTATCGATTCCCAGGTAGTACCATTGTAGACCTTCAATTTGTTGTTTGTAGTATTGTAATATACAGCCCCTGCCGTAGCGGTTAGGTTGGCTTCCCCTGCATTATCCTTTTTGTAAAAACTAAAGCTGTTTGAGCCAGCACCCATAGCGAAAGCGGAAGCATTTAAAGAAGTTCTTGTAAAAACCTCCGTAAATGAACCTGCACCACCAGGAGCA
>JAQUJJ010000364.1 GCA_028681035.1 Candidatus Cloacimonadota bacterium | reverse complement strand
CAATACGAAGGAAACTATAGTAACCATAGGGTAGATCTACGATTGCTGCCACCAACAAAAGAAAAGATACAATGGAAACCGTCAAATACTTCAAAACAAGCTCCTATCTTTTACATCATTGACTAATTCAATATTTTTCATTTTATTTCACATCCATAACAATAATAAACACTAATATCTGTCAAGTTAATCATTTTCTTTAATCAATAGACCTATCATGGCCATCATTCGATTAATATCAAAGATGATAACAGTCGCAATAAGTTTACCAATAATAATAAAGAAAGAAAAATCCCCAAAAGTCCATAAAGAATAAGTGAGATAAAGAAAGTTGAGAATTGATAGCACCTGCATAATCATGAAAGTAGCTCCTGGATGAGGCTTAAACAAACTTGATATGCCAAAAACAGCATACGCTATTAACGTTGCATAAAATCTCCAAATTAATCCTTTCAGGAAAATTAGTATTATTAGAAACCAAATCCATTTTAGTGATAGCAAAAAGTCTGCCCCAATCACTAGTAAAAAGTCCATCACACAGAATACAAGAACCATAAAAAACAAAAACAACACAGTCCTAATTATCAATGTTAATCTGTCCATGATTATTCTCCAATAAAATCCTAGATTATTTATTAACTCCCAAAATTTTGGTGTTGATTCAAACTCATTGTTCTTCTTGTTATTTGAAAGCCCTTCAAAAGGTCTTCTCATCACACCATATATACTAAAAACTGTTTTGTAATATCACAAAAGCAATTGAATACATGATAATTCAAGTCCCAATATTTCGTCAAGATATTTCTGCTCTATAAATCTAGTAGCTTGAGTAGAAAAAGAACTTGATCTAATTGTTGATATGGGAAATAATGCATATAGTAGCATAATCTTAGATAGAGCAAAAAAAAAGGTGGCTTGGAATCTACACAAGCATTAGTACCCAGCAGATAGCTATGTCCCACATAAAAGGAGAACCAAGACATGAAAGTAGTTTATCGCCCCGAACAAACAGCACTGGGAAACCAGAGTTTTTCCCCAAGTGCCGGAAAGCCCGCTTTATTTGTCGATCTGATCAAAGCCAAACCTGGTATCGAAATATTCTCAGATTGGGAGCCCGTGTCCCGGGATGATTTCTATTTGGTGCACGACCCAGCCCACGTTGATGCTATCCTGGAGGGCAGGAAGTCCAATGGCTTCGGCAATACTTTATCATCTGTTGCGGATTCTCTGCCTTATACCAGCGGGAGTTTTTATCATGCTGCCAGGATCGCGCTTCAGGAAGGGATCGCCATCTCCCCCACCAGCGGTTTTCATCATGCCAGCTATAACCAGACCATGGGCTTTTGTACCTTTAATGGACTGATGGTAGCTGCGGTATTGCTGAAAAGGGCGGATCTAGTGGACAGCATCGGCATCATCGATTTTGATGTGCACTGGGGCAATGGCACCCTCGATATTATCCGCCGGCTGAATATAGATTACATCACGCACATGGCTTTTAGCGATCAAATCGGCAGGAACTATGACACCTGGCTGAAGGGCTTATATGCCTCTCTGGAAGCTAAATTCGATGGCTCTACCCTGCTGCTCTACCAAGCCGGAGCGGATCCCCATATTGATGATCCTCTGGGTGGAGAATTGAGCACCGAGCAGATGCGGCTGAGAGACAGGATCGTCTTCCGCTATGCGCATGATAAAGGGATACCTATCGCCTGGAATCTGGCGGGAGGATATCAGACGCCTATCGACAAAGTCCTGGCTTTGCATTTGAATACGGTTCAGGAATGCCTTCGATTAATTGAGAATTGAGAATTTTGGAGGTGGTTTGAGCTTTGGTGAGGAGGTGGGAACTGTTCCGTAATAACCCCAAAATGAAGATCAAATGCCGAAATGGTTTATATTTCAGATATAATGACTATGAGCAAATGGCGAACGAGTTCTGTAGGCACACTATTTTAGATATCAAACGATAGCTACACAAGGGATTGAGTGTTGTAGGCACGACATTTTAGATAGAAGAAAACGACTCAAATCTCTATCCGATCCACAAGCAAAACCTGGGTTCTTGCCCTATACTTCGACACGTTAAAAGCAAGTCAAAGGGATGAGGAAGGATGTGGCTATGAGTGCAAGAATTTCCAGCATTTAGTTTGGCTACGACAGGAATTGAGTGATGAACAAGGTAGCCCTTGAGTGCAGAGCACAGCAGGCGATGAATGAAGAGCAGAACAGCCATTGAGTGCATTGCACGACAGCGTTTATCGCCATAGCTCAGCAGTCACCTGCTGGGCTATAGGCATTCCGCCCCTGTATCCGCATTTATAGAACTACCTTAAAAGACTATAGGCAAGGGTTTTAACCCTTGTTTAACAAGCCATAACCCTCCCCAAGACGTTTTCCCGGTCTTTTAAGGCCGGGCACACCGAAGCTGAGGCTATCATTCCCAGATATATCTCGAATTTGGCAGCGAAAAGGAATCTACCTCAGCCAAAGCTCTGCAAGATCTAATCTCTCCTAATTCGAAGTCAACTTTATGATCCGGGTAAATATACTAATAGAGCTGCGTGTGCCTGGCCTTAAAGCCCAGGAAAACGTCTTGTTGCAGGTGGC
>JAQUJJ010000363.1 GCA_028681035.1 Candidatus Cloacimonadota bacterium | reverse complement strand
ACCTTGAGGGGATTTACCATTACAAACGGAAGTGGGTTCCCTGTGTTTGCAGACCAACTTTGTAGAGGTGGAGGTATTCTAATATATGCTGGGAGCAATGTAACTTTAGCAAAATGCAAGATTACACATAATATCGCGGTTATTGGAGGTGGGATATTTGCATTTGGGAATTCAATGCTTTTGAGCGGAGTAGAGATATATACTAATTATGCAATATCTCAAGCAGGTGGAATATCTATCCAGGGATCAAACAATCCCCTGAACACAGTGATATTTGACCCAATAAACCTCTGTTCAATTTATGACAACTACGGAGTGAACCCTGTTGATATCCTAATAACGGATATTCAATCCAATCTATCTCTCTATCTTGATATGTTTTCTGTAAACCCGTCGAGTAGTTTCTACTATGATCGGCATAGCAATCAAAGTAACTTTGAGCAGTATCATGATACCTTACTCATTTCACGGGGATATCATTTCGAAGTAAATTGCAATCTTTATGTAAGTCCTTTAGGCAACGATAATAACTCTGGAATAAATTCACAATATCCGATGAGGTCGATAACAAAGGCCATCCACAAGATTGAATCTGACAGTTTAAATACTAAAACTGTTTTCATAATGCCTGGCAATTACAATGAGAATGAGAATGATCAGATTTACCCAATACCATTGAAATCGAATGTAAATATAGTAGGGGCTGGGAGTAATAACGTCCATCTAAACAGTGATCATCAGTGCAACTTAGGCACCTTTAATTATATCTCTGGTTACAAAACAGCAAACTCGACTGTTAGAGGGTTTTCTATCTCTGATGGTATAAATGACAATCTTAAGGCACTACACATTGGCAAAACTGCAACAGCAATTACATTAACCGATATAGACATCTCCAATATGAATGTTTTTTGGGAGGGCGCAATATTTATGTCACAAATAGCAGATACAAGTATTGACTCACTTAATGTAAAGAATATTACAACCGTAGAATCTTGTTTTCAGATTCGAAAAATTAATAGTGGACTTCTTTCAAATTCAGTATTTGAGAATATCCATTCCATATATAGTGCAGAGGTTACTCCCAGCGATGATAGCTGGAGCATGCCTGTATTTGATATCAGGGTAGTAGGTTCGCTTTCAGTAGAAAACTGTGTGTTCCGCAATATTGGTGTCCAGAACAACCAAGATACATTTGGAATATCTATCTGGGACAGCATTACAACACAAGGTGCCGACATCAAGTTAAACAATTGCCTTTTTGAGAATATTAGAACCAATAACACAAGGGCTATGTTATTAGGGAGTAATAGTAGCAGTAACTATGAAGTAACTAACTGCACTTTTTACAATAACTATAGCCCGACGGCGGCGGTGGGGGTAACCGGCAATGTAAGCATGCGCAATAATATCTTCTACAATCCTGATGCAAATAAGGAAATAGTGATGTACAGCACCTCAACACCGCAATTTGTATGCAATCTGGACATGGATTACAACAACATCCGGGGAGGTTCCGCTTCCATACTCAATGCTTCATTTCTAAACACGCTTAGCTATGGCGAACATAACCAAGATGCTGACCCCATGTTTGCTTCTACAGTTCCAGACACACCAAATTACCTGCGCTTAGCACCTGGTTCACCCTGCATAGATAATGGCACTCCCGACATCAGCGGGCTTGGCTTACTTCCTTACGATCTTGCCGGCAATAGCCGTATATGGAATGGCAGGATAGACATGGGCTGTTACGAGTATGGCAGCGAACCTTGGGTAGCAAATGACGATCCCTATACGCCAGCTCTTACAGATAATATCACGGCGATAAACTATCCTAATCCCTTTAATCCGGAGACCACCATTAGCTTCTTCTTGCCAGTGGCAGGGGAAACTGAGCTGACTATCTATAACCTGAAAGGGCAGAAGGTGCGGAATCTGCTAAGCGCACCCTTGCCAACGGGAACACATAGGATAACCTGGAATGGGAAAGATTTCCAAAACAGATCTGTTAGTTCTGGTATATACTTTGCCAAGATAGAACAAGCTAATACACATCTCGTACATAAAATGATGGTGATGAAGTAGAGTTAGTTATTCCGGGCTTTGGTAATATGCCGAAGCCCGGTATATCAAGGGAAAACAATATGAAACTTACTATTTGCAGTGCGATCCTATTAGTGTTCACAATCTCATTTTACTCAATAGAGGTTGGAGGGCACCTTTCCCGAAACACAATCTGGTCTCCAGACAATAACCCCTACATAATAACATCTTTCCTGTATGTAGATGCAGGGGTTACGCTTACCATCCTGCCCGGCACTCAGATACGCTGTACCGGTGCGGATAAAAGCAACATCAATAATTTCATGTGGAGCGGTAACAACCAGCCCATTTCCAAGATGATTATCGTAAACGGTAGTATATCTGCCATTGGGACACCAGATATGCCCATAAGTTTCGATAAGTCTCAACCCGATGATAACTCCCGTTGGGGCGGGATTTTTATGGCACCCTATGCACTTATCTCAACATTCGAAAACTGCGAATTCCGCAATACTTTTTTCTGTGACTACGTGCCAGGGGAATGGTCGTTAGCAGCGGTTGTCTTTGAA
>JAQUJJ010000362.1 GCA_028681035.1 Candidatus Cloacimonadota bacterium | reverse complement strand
AGCTGCTGCTTACGCAGCCGAGATACTGCCGGGTAAGCTTATCAGGGCAGAAATATGGGTAAGCCCCAGCATACTAAAAAATGGCATGAGAGTAGGCATTCCAGAAACGGAATTAGTCGGTTTGGAGATAGCTGCTGCTCTTGGTATTTGCGTTAAAGAACCTGCTAGGAAATTAGAAGTCCTGGCAGGAATCTCTCCCGACGACATTCTGGAAGCCAATTTAATGCTTGCAGCAGAGAAGATCAAGATATATAACAAAGAAACCGACGATAAGATTTGGATTGAAGCAATTCTGTATGACGATACCACCCATAGCAAAGCCATATTAAGATGGCGGCATGGTTGGTTGTATCATCTGGAGCTTGGCAACACAGTTATGGAACACAATATAATTGGCGAAGGTGATGCTCCTAAGCTCGAATCTCCGGATGGGAATACGCTATTGGATTACTTCACTTTTTGTAATAATGCCAGCCTTGCAACCTTAGAACCCATTGATATGGGCTTGCTTATGAATAAAGCGATAGCCGAATATGGGCTTAAAAACATTGCCGGCATAAGCTTGGGCAAGATGATTATGGGGCAGATAGAAAGTGGCTTGCTCGGCGATGATATTCATCATTATGCCATGGCTTTAACTGCTGCTGCTACCGATGCCCGTATGAGCGGGTGCAGTATGCCGGTAATCAGTAATTCTGGCAGTGGAAATCAAGGACTCTCAATTACTTTGCCGATCATTGCCGTTGCCGAAAAACGCGGATATGAAAGAGAAAAGCTCCTACAAGCATTGGCATTGGGGCATTTGGTGAGTGTGCACATTAAGTACAAAGTGGGTGTATTATCCAGTTTGTGTGGATGCCTTTCTGCTGCATGTGGTGCAGCCAGTGGCATCGTGTATCTACTGGGTGGAAATTACTTACAGGTGGAATATGCCATAAAAAACATGATTGGCAATACCGCAGGGATGATTTGTGATGGCGCCAAAGAAGGATGCTCCCTAAAAGTAGCTACTAATACCAGCGCGGCCGTACAAGCAGCCCTTTTGGCAATATCTAATATTTGTATTGCATCTAACGACGGAATTATAACCGCCGATATCGATGAGACGATAGATAATCTTGCGGAATTTGTGCAGCAAGGTATGGATAACGCAGATCGCAGCATCTTAAACATCATGATAAAAAACAATAACAGAGGTTGTAATGTCTGAACGAACTTTTGAAATAACCCTAGCTAACGAACTACCACCCGAGCCTTTATTTGAGCCAGGCATCAGGCGTGCCCCAGACCGTGGTTTAGAACTGAACAAAGCGGAAATAGCCCAAGCCTTAAAAAACGCATTACGCTATATCCCAACTGAGCTTCACAACACTATGGCTCCGGAGTTTTTACATGAACTAAAGACCATGGGTCGCATTTATGGCTACCGTTACAGACCAGCAGGCAAGCTGAAAGGCAAGCCATTAAATGAATACAAAGGTATTACCTCAGCCAAAGCTATGCAAGTGATGATCGATAATAATCTGGATTTCGATATCGCCCTATATCCTTATGAGCTTGTAACCTACGGGGAAACAGGGCAGGTGTGCCAAAACTGGATGCAATACCAGCTTATTATGAAGTATCTGGAAGTTATGCAGGAAGATCAGACGCTTGTTGTCGCATCAGGGCACCCAATGGGGCTGTTCCCATCCAGCGTAAATGCGCCAAGAGTTATCTCCACAAATGGTTTAGTGATCGGTAAATGGGATAATCCAGTTGATTTTAAACGTCTTACCGCCTTGGGAGTTGCCAATTATGGACAAATGACTGCTGGCGGTTGGATGTATATAGGCCCTCAGGGCATCGTGCATGGCACCTATATCACGCTGCTAAACGCCGGACGTAAATACCTCGGCATCCCCGAAGATAAAGACCTGGCAGGCGTGCTGTACGTTTCTTCCGGCTTAGGCGGGATGAGCGGCGCACAGAGCAAAGCCGTGGAAATAGCGGGTGGGATAGGCGTGATCGCCGAAGTAGATTACAGTCGCATCGAAACCAGACACAAACAGGGCTGGGTGAGCAAAGTATCAGATAAATTAGATGTGGTGTTTGCCTATGTAGACGAAGCCCGTAAAAGCAAGAAACCCTTATCCATCGCATACCATGGCAATATCGTGGATTTATTGGAATACATCGATAAAAACATTATCAAAGCCGAATTGATTTCTGACCAAACCTCTTGCCATGCTGTTTACGATGGAGGATATACTCCTGTGGGGCTAAGCTTTGAAGCCGGCAGAAAGCTGATCGCCGAAGATGCCGAAGCCTTCAAACGACAAGTAGATGCTTCCCTGAGCCGTCACTTTAAAGTCATAAAGAATTTGTGTGCCAAAGGCTCGAGGTTCTGGGATTATGGCAACAGCTTCATGGCAAGCGTGTTTGAGGCCGGAGAAACCACTATTGCCAAAAATGGAGAGAATACCAACGATGGCTTTATCTGGCCTTCCTATGTGGAGGATATTATGGGGCCTTTATGCTTCGATCACGGATATGGCCCCTTTAGATGGGTGTGTCTATCTCGCAAAGATGAAGACTTAAAGAAGACCGATTTAACTGCTGCTAAGCTGATTGAC
>JAQUJJ010000361.1 GCA_028681035.1 Candidatus Cloacimonadota bacterium | reverse complement strand
CCCAAGTTCCAGCAAAGGTTCCAGCAGGAGTCAATGACTCAGTCAAGGCGTCAGCAGTAGTAGCAGCACTCAATTTTGCATTGTATGCTGAATCAGCCATAAGCTTAATCTGTGAAACCACCTGTGAAGCTGATCTATTTCTTCCGGTTGTACCGTCTCCGCTTACAGTGCCTTTAACGGCAGTAAGAGTGGTTCTGTAATCCTTGAAGATGTTTCCATCAAGGTTTGTTGCACCGATAGTAATAGTCTGTGGTCCTGAGGTTACGCCTTCAGCAAGCACATCGGTCGTACTTGAAGCAGTGATTCTCAAGAAGTTTGAAGCACCGGCAGCTGCGTTCGGGTAAGAAGTGGCCTTGGCTTTTACAACCAAAGTTTTCTTTGTTCCTTTAGCAACGTTAACGGAAAGTCCACCGAATGTTATTACACCAGAAGCTGAAGTGAGCTTAGTAGCAACCGGAGTTGTTCCGTTTGCCTCGTACAAACCAAAGCTATTAAGATTAGTGTCTGTTCCAGCCACGTTGTGTAAAACCAATTCAGTAATAGTCATATCTTCAGCGCCGGTTGTTTCCTCAAAATCATAAGAGGCGACCGGTACATCGCTGGAAGAACCCATAACTAACATTGCAGATGCAGGAGTGCTCCCGTTAAGAGTAACAGCCAAGGCACCACCATTGACACTGTGCAAAACTTGACCGTTTCGAGAATTCGCGTCTGACGCATCGGAAGAAGTGTTCTTTCCGGTTGCAGTCACTTTTGACAAAACCACTTTGTCAGGAGAAACCAAGGTAGTCCCAGCTTTTATGTCCGCATAAACTTGAATTGTAACATTTGCGGAAGCGGCAGCTTCAATGCTTGGATTTGCTGAGAAAGTATAGGTCGTTGTTGTAACTGGGGAAGTAACAGTAGTACCAATCTCAGTCCCATTAACTTTAACTTTCAAGTTCTGCAATGAAGAGAAGGCGGCATCTGCGTCTGTGATTTGTACATCATCAACGTAAACCGCTTCACCTGCACCAACAGTAGCGACGAATGAACCGACCAAGACTCCAGTAGCGCCGACAACACCGACCGGGTTGCTAGCCGAAAAAGCTGCAACTGAAGGATTGATAGCTGTTGTCAAAGCACCCGCCTTGATTGTTCTGGAAGAACCGGCGATACCGCCAAGATTGGCAGATCCCATAGAGATAGTCCTTGTGTACACAGCGGATGTTCCTGCTGCGCTGCTATTTGTACCACTCAGATATACAGCAAGTGTAGTATCCGCGGTAAGATCGACACCGTCTTTGTTCTTGACGTCACCACGGACTTCAACCGTTTTAGTTGTGCCAGCAGGGATAATCAGGCTGTTTCCAATAGCAACCGAAGTTGCAATATCTTCAGCCAAGTCCTTAGTTGTACCAATCTGCGATCCATCAACAAAAAGCTTTACTTGATGCAAACCATTCGCCATACCCGTATTAGCTTCAAGGTTGATCGTAGTAATCTTAATCGGCTCTCCGGTTGCCTTGAAGTCAAAGCTAGCCAAAAGCTGGTCAAGAGCCCCCTTGGCAACATTTCCAGTTGCAACACTGGGAGTCTTTACAACTGTCAACGAACCTACGCTAATCGTAGTTGCGGCAGCAGCCTGAATAACAGTCCATGAATCAGCATCCCCTGCTTTGATTCTTACACCATTCTCAACGTCAGTTACAGAGACATCATCCATCGACTGGATCGAGAACTGATATGTTCTGTTTGTCCCGCCAACAATATCACCTTTCAAAGTGAAATCTTTGTTGGTTTTGTTAATTTCGAACGGTGAAGATGACAAATCAAAAGTAACTGTCTTGTCTGCATCCAGTTGAGTGGCAGTTGCTCCGAGCTTTGTAGAACCTTGGTAAAGCGCCAAGTTTTGGAGATCGTCAGCAGCAATGGTACCGATCATAGTAAGCTTGATTTTACTCAAGGAAATCTTTTGATTAGCACCAGTTACTTTGAATTTCCACAAATCCTGTGCAGTTGTTCCAGGTTCAGTTCCTGAACCGTTTGATACTGTGGCAATAACCGCAGTTCCAAGCAGGTTAGCTCCGATATCAGCAACGTTCATAACATTACCGACAATCGGGAAAGAACCATTAACAGTAGCACCGTCAGTAACAACATCAGCACTTGTCTCAACACCCAATTTGATATTTCTACCACTAGCGACAGTATCAGAGATGTTACCAGTCACAGTAATTGTCTTACTGCTCCCTGCGGCAACCGTGAATAATCCGGCAGCATTGTTGAATGTGATCACTCCACTCGAGAAAGAGCTGTAATCGGCAATCTTAGTAGCACCATCATAGATTTGGACATTTGAGAGATCCGTATCTGCTGAAGGAATTCCGCTTCTTTTGAGTTTGATAGTTTTTACTTTTACTGCGCCATCAGATCCGGCAGCAAAATTCAAGCTCACAAACGGAACATAAGCCTGTCCGCTGGTACCAGTGAGGTCAACGATAGCGGTAGCAGATGCAGGAGTAGCAGCGCTCAATGAAACGGTCAAACCGGTTCCAGCCTGAGTCTCTGCCGGCAAAGTACCGTCAGCATAGAAAGCACTCAACTGAGCAACAGTTGTGATGTCAGTCTTTGCAGA
>JAQUJJ010000360.1 GCA_028681035.1 Candidatus Cloacimonadota bacterium | reverse complement strand
CTTTGAAAAGAATCGCGCTCCTCTTACTGGGACTATTGATAGTGCCAGTCTTGGCCCTTACTGATGTACAAAAAGAAACTGCTTCTAATTTCCAGATTCAGTCCCGCAGGGCTACGGGTTTGACTCTTACTTTTCAGTTATCAGATTTCAATGTTGCACAGATTACGCAACAGAATGAGCTCTATCACAAGATTGAGCTTCCTGGAGCGCAGAGCGCGCCACTGTCCGGAATGCCGGATTTGCCCATATTCACAACTACTCTCGCCATTCCTGCGACAGGTGGAGTATCCATTCAGATCACAGGGACAGAAGAGCAAATATGGGAAGGGTTCAATCCATATCCCATGCAGGATAATAGTATAGCAGAAAGCACCCGCGGCTTCAGTAAAAGTGAAGATTTTTACCAAAGCAGAGCACTGTATCCCGAAAACAACATTGTTTGCACTGACCCCATGATCCTCAGGGATTTCAGGATCATCACGCTGCAGGTGAATCCCTTCATATACAATGCTGGCACCAAACAGCTTACCATTCGCCAAAGTATGGAGATTGAGGTCAATTTTACAACTCAGCCTTCAGTCAATGAACTCCCGGGACCAGTGCAATATATCTCCCCCAGCTTTGACAAAATCTATAAAGCCACGATTCAAAACTATGATGACTATCGGGATATCATGATCGCCAATACTCCGCCCCGTTACTTGATCATTCATGGTAATACCACAGATAACACTTTCCATGCTGCCTTGGATAACTTTGCACTTTGGAAGCGTCAGAAAGGCGCAGATGTGGATGTATTCAGCACTGCCGCCAGCGAAGCCGGCTCTTCCACTTCCAGCATCCAGACCTTTATCAGGGGTCGCTACAACAACCCTGTCACGCGTCCTGACTATGTAATTTTAATTGGTGATACCAGTGGAAGCTTTGCTATTCCCGCTTATAGTTATTCCGGTGGAGCTTCAGATTACCCATATACCCATATGAATACAGGGGATATCCTGGGGGATGTATTTATCGGCCGTATATCTGTAGAAAACATTAGCCAATTGCTGGTGCTGTTTAATAAGATCTACATCTATGAAAGGGATATCAATGTCGCCACTGCAGATTGGCTGAACCGGATGCTGCTGGTAGGATCCAGCAGTGGTGGCTCCGGTATTTCCCCTAAGTACATCAGCAAATACATCAAAGAGATGGCTTTGGAAATAAATCCTGATTATACTTTCACCGAGATTTACCCCAGTGGTTTTTCAGGCAATGAGACTGCTATCAATACTGCCATTACTCAAGGTGTGGGCTTTTACAGCTTCCGTGGCTGGATCGATTACGATCCACCCGCTGAACCTAATATAAATAATAGCTACAAGCTCTTACATGCTGTAAACATAACCTGTGGTACAAATAATTTCGCCGGCAATTCAGAAATGGAGCAATTTGTCCGCTATGGCACACTTGTAGCTCCCAAAGGGGCGGTAACAGGTATCGGGATGAGTACATCCACCACGCACACCACTTTTAACAACGTCCTGCACGGCGGCATCTTTGAAGGGATTTTTGTGCATGAGATGCGCACCATGGGTGAAGCACTTTTGCGGGGCAAACTTTATATGAACGATACCTTTGGCCTCTCTTCTCCAGACAATGTGGCCAAGTTTACGCACTGGTGCAACCTGATTGGAGACCCCACCATGGAAGTTTTTACCGGTATTCCCGGCAGTTTCCAAGTTGAGACCGATCCGTCTATACCCGTAGGACTATCTTTATTGGATGTTGCTGTTTCTGATGCCCAAGGCAATAGCATTGAGGGCGCCTCTGTGGTTTTGTCTCAAGGCTTTGATATCCTGTCTCGCGGCTATACCGATGCCCAAGGCAATAGCATTTTGGTCTTGCCGGCAAATATGACTGCCGGAGCGGCGCAATTGACCATCAGCGCTCATAATTTTAAGCCCCTGATCCATGCCATCCCGATTGAGCATATTGCTACCTTGGTTCCCGCTGCAATCGTCATTGATGATAGCGAATACGGCAACGATAACGGTATCATCACTGCCGGAGAAACGGTGAAACTCTACTTTGGTCTGCTCAATACTGGTAGCACAAATATGAGTCGCATCTCCGGAATGCTTTATACAGACAGCCCTTGGGTAAACATCCAGCCAGCCGTCATCTATTATCCAGTTCTTGTGCCAGGAATACCCGCAATCAACAACAACCCTGTCGTCATCGAAATCGCTCCTGACACTCCCCACGACACTCTGTTACGCCTTCATCTCACTTTGGGAGATGGATATACGCAAAGCTTTGAAGTGTCTGAATTCATCCCTGTGGAATCCGCCCAAATGGGATATATCAGCCAGCAGCTTCCAGGCAATGGAAACGGCGTGCTGGACCCCGGTGAAAACTCTCAATTTACCGTGTCTGTCAAAAATAGTGGAGCCGTGGCAGCACAAAACCTATCTGCAGAATTGATCTCTCTCAACGACCTACTGGAAGTATCTGTAAACCTTGCAGCTTGCGGAAACGTGAATGTAAACAGCACCGTGGCAACCGGCTCTTTCGAAGTATTCTGTCGCCCAGAGGCCCTGCCGGGGATGGTGATGCCCATGCAGCTCAGGCTTT
>JAQUJJ010000359.1 GCA_028681035.1 Candidatus Cloacimonadota bacterium | reverse complement strand
GTGATCGACTCCAAGCCTATTATAGAAGTTAAAGTCGATCCGCTTAGTAACGACCCTGTTCGTATTTCCGAGATAGCCGATACTGGTAAGCTGATCAGAAGTGAATTGTAGAGTAAGTAGAGGATAAGGATATGCCGAATCTCTTCAAGATTGAGTTCATCCAAGGCAAGACCACTGCCAGTGACTACAACCAGCTAAAGCATAGCCTGGTCGATACAGCGGCAAACAGAGCTATCATCAGTCTGTCTGTCTCAGCCGATAAACTACAGTCGGTCTCCAACTATACCCGCGAACCCAAGCGTCTGGTCTTTGAGTGCTTTCCCACTACCTGGATACAGAATAACATCCTCTCCGGCAGCAATGAACACGAGCGTTATGTCTCACACTTTGAGGTAAGGGTTTATCGGGATAATCTGCTGTTCTTTACCGGCATCATCGACACATCCCAACTCTCCTTTGATATCAGTTCCAGCATCCTCAAGATCACCTGTTACGATAAGATTAAGCTGCTTTCACTCTATTCCGATCTCACTCACTATTACAGTCTGACCGCAGGCTATCTACCGATCTGGATACTGGCTTACTTTCTGCAGGATATCGAGCAGACTATCCCCATCTCCATTCCATATTTAAACCAGTTCACTGTGCCGACTCTGAACCTCACTTCCGGCAACGCTTTGACTATCGCCCATGTTGATTTTGCTGATCTGATAGAGTTTCCTAATCCTACAGGAGGTTGGACCTACAGCCATCACAGCAGTGGCTGGCCGGGACCCTATGCTGGCTTCATTGTAGATACGGCAGGAAACAAGATCAGCTATGTCTTTGCCTATAAGAAGGTGATCCAGGCGACCTATCCCAGTCCAGCCGCAACCCGCTATCAGGGTAGGTTCAGAGCCAGAATCTACAAGTTCTATAATAACATCTGTCCTGTCCTAATCGAGTATGATGAACGCACAGACTGGGTGGAAGACCTGCCTTCCTTAGATAATGCCTATAACGAGTTTATGAGCTTCTTTACCGAGCATGGCATCAACCAGACCACTCTCTTTAGCAATCTCACCAGTACGGGCAGCCTCGGCTCAGCCTACTATGGCAGCAGCCAATACTACAATCACTGGGTGGAAGCCAACTTTCATGGCAATCTCTTCCCTGCCAAACTCCAGCCCGGCAAGTCTTACGAGACTCTCAAGGAAGAGCAGACCGATAACATCAAGGCTCTGCAGGCAATGCTGATGCTCTATAATGCTACCATCTATACCAATGTTAGTGGACAGATCATTCTCAAGAATAAGGATGCCTACTCTCCTAATATCATAGATATAGCGGATGAGGATGTAGTCAGCTTCATGACCAAGCGGGGCAATCCGGAGAAGCCGGAGATCGCCTCACTGGACATAATGGCTGGAGATACAGCTCAACTGCAAACCCGTATCAAAGATTATCTGATCGACTTTCATGACTCCAAGTGGAGCTGCGAGACGGTAATAGATAATCTCTCCAAATACAACCTGTCCCTCCAATCAAAAATCCGCATCAAAACCAAGGTCTATGCCATTACCGAACTGGAGCGGGACTATATTAATGATGAATATAAGGTGAAAGCATGGCTGCTATAAAGGGCTTCAAACTGATCCGCTGGGCTAATGACGGCATCTTCTACTATGCCTGTGAGAATGGGCAGGTCGAGTATAATCCGGCTTAGAAGTATCGTATTGAGAAGAAGAATGCTTACGATCCCACTTATATCCATAGAAGAGAAGCCTATCGTGAGGACTCCTTCGACCTGGAAGCAGTACTCGAACCTCAACAGTATTATAGCCTGATGACTTACCTGCTTGGCCCCGGCAAGCTCTATCTGGAATACACTGCCTATAATGATGTAAAGCACCAGTTCCCCGTTACCATAGCCCAACTGCCCAAGTGTCCGGATGATCTGCATGAGTACCCCACTAAGATCAAGTTCAGCCTTGAATCCAGATACATCGGCTCACCCGGCTACATCGACTTCGGTATCATCATTATTACCGACTTTGACGAGACGGTTAACCCACCCAACCAAAATTAGAGGAGCATACATGTATAGATTCGCTATCAGCTATTACACCATGGAAGGCACAGAGCGCAAACCTCAATCCGGAGTGGATATCCGTCTGCTCAGACCGGGACAGTCTTGGTCGGAAGGCAAGAAATTGATCGAAACCACTCCCAACTCCGGTTACTATGAGATCGGTATCGAAACCGAAGCAGACTGCGGCTTTTATGAGCTCTGGGATAACCTGGGCAGTTCAGCAGGTCAGTTCAGTGGTAAGTCCTGCACGATCGGAAAGCTGGATGCCAGAGGCTTGCAGAACAATTGTGTCTATGGCAATCACATAGAAGATGGAGTGGTTACCGGCAGTAAGATAGCCAATGCAGCGATCTCCACCAATCATCTGCAAGACGGGCTATTATCTCTATCTAAACTCCAATACGAGCTTCAGGATCAAGATAAGGGAATGGGCAACAACACTCAAAGCAGCCCTGCCAGTTGCAGAGACGACCGTTTTATCGTGCATAAGCTGCAGAACGAATACGCTACTGCCCCTCACATCATCTTAACCAACCAGTGTAACTGCTTT
>JAQUJJ010000358.1 GCA_028681035.1 Candidatus Cloacimonadota bacterium | reverse complement strand
ATTTGGGAGACTACATTTTCAAGCTAACATCGGATGCCAACCCGCTCCTCTTAAGCATCTAAAAGGTTAGCTTGAAAAATTTCGGGGGGATGCGTGAATTTTCTCACTCCCGTTTTCTGATAGGAGGAGGGGAGTACCTTGGTTGGGGTGGCAAACTCCGATTTGCCAAAGTATCCACAGAATGCTTTTCAGACAGCATCGCGGTCTCTGCCAATTCGGGGATTGGCAGCCCGATAAGCGGAATTTGACTTACAATTACGCTGCTACGTGTTACGCAATAAACTAGAACAACCATCACACAGCGTAATTGTGAGTTAAAGGTAATTCGGGATGGGGGTTTCTTTTGACTCATAAATCGGCAATGCTGTAGTTGGTAGCGTTTTATTACGCAGATACAGTCACCGATTAGATAATTCAAAAGTCCTTTCCCCCTTTGATTTGCCTTCCCTACCTGATTTAGTTTGACATTTTTGTTGTATCTTAAAGCATGGTATTATGACTATGCTTGTTTTGGATAAACAGATAAAGAATCAATTAGATAGCTTGCCTAAAGGCTGGGCTTATTTTGCCCTTCACAGCAGCGATGCATTGCTATATTCAGGTTACACCGCCAATCTTCCGCTAAAGCTAAAAACTCTTCAGGGAAAGGCAGAGGAAGGTGGCTTGTATGCCGAGCTGTGGCAACAAAGCAGTAAGCTTGCGTATGAAGTCCATGCGCATGGTTTGGCAGCACTTATTCAGTATAAGGCTACTATCACCGAAGAACTGCCTTTGTTTCAGCACCGCATCCTTCCCTGGGCGAATTATGCCTATCTGGCTATCGATGCGCACCGCTTTCCGTTTGTAAGCACGATGGAGCATACTAATGACGATTGGCTTTATCTGGGGCCGTTTCGCAGCCGTTTCATGCTGGTGGATGTGATAGATACTCTATCCCGCATCTTGAAGCTGCCCTATTGTGAGACCACTGATTTCCCTTGTGCCAAGTTTGATAAAGACATCTGCCGTGGCTGGTGTTTAAGCCTTGCCCCCTCCCAAGAAAGCGAGCTGGAGCATAGCCTGGATAAACTGGACGCATTGCTAAAGGAAGCTTATCTGCATCCTGATAATGGCATCTTGGAAATGATTACCAAGACCAGAAACGAGTATTTTGACGACCTTGAGTTTAGCAAAGCTGCCTTACTGGATGATGAGATTGATGTTTTAAGCAGATACCGCGATTGGCTTATCTTTCTTTATGCAGCCAAGCAACTGGAATATGAAGACGACCATGTAAACATTATGGGTGGCAAGGTAATAAGCTGCCAATATAACCACAAAACATACCACTTCCCCATGGATAAGACTGAATTTAGGGCTAACGAAACCCTCGCCTTAAACCTGGACACCGTGGACGAAAGCCGGATTATATACGATTACCTGAGAAAAAGGGAGAAATAGATGCACGAAGAGATTTGCAAACTTACCATAGTTAAACAGCACCGTCAAGGTAAAGTTAGAGATATATACGATTTGGGTGACACCATGTTAATCGTTACCAGCGATCGTATTTCCGCCTTTGATGTGGTGTTTCCAGAGCCTATACCTGATAAGGGCAAGATCCTTAATTCCATCTCAATTCATTTCTTTAACACCACCCAACACATCATCCCCAACCATTTTATCACCGCCAAGGTAAGCGAATACCCAGTTGAATTACAGCCCTATGCAGCCTATCTTGAGGGGCGTAGTATGCTGGTGAAAAAGACCCGCGTAATCCCCTTTGAGTGCATTGTGCGTGGTTATATCAGCGGTTCTGCCTGGAGCGAATATTCCAAAACCAATACCATCGGCAGCATGCTTATCGCCGAAGATATGCTGGAAAGCCAAAGGTTTAGCCATCCGCTATTTACCCCCAGCACCAAGGTGGAGAACGGTCACGACGAAAACATCAGCTACCGTGAGTTTCTTTCCCGCATGGACGAAAGGCTGGCAACCTATATCAAAGACAAGGCTATCGAGCTATATTCCCACGCCCACGAAACGCTGATCAAGCAAGACATCATCGTGGCAGATACCAAGTTTGAATTTGGCTCCATCGGCAATCAATTACTGCTGATAGATGAAGTGCTTACCCCAGATTCCTCCCGCTTTTGGGCATTGGATGAATACGAGATGGGCAGCAGTCCCAAGAGCTACGATAAACAATATATTCGGGATTATTTGACCACTATCGGTTGGGATAAACAGCCTCCAGCCCCACATCTGCCTGATGAAATAATAAGCAAAACCCGCGATAAATATCTGGCTATCCACAAAATAATCACAGGGAAAGAGATATAAACATGCCTATAGTAATATGTATTGTAGATGACGAAGACGAACTGGTTTTAAACCTAAAACTAGAGATTTCTGCCTTGCGTCCGCAGTGGGAAATCCTCACCTTTTCGGATGGGATGCAAGCCATGCAAGAGATCATTAAAGGTAGAGTAAATCTTGTAGTTACCGACATCGCGATGCCCGATATGGACGGCTATGAGCTGTTCTGGCGAGTGAAAGACTATGACGATAAAATCCCCGTGATCATGATGACCGGCTTTGGTTATGACGCCAATCATGTGTTGGTGCGCGCCAAAGTGGACG
>JAQUJJ010000357.1 GCA_028681035.1 Candidatus Cloacimonadota bacterium | reverse complement strand
AAGGTGCCGGTATAGGTGCTGCGGTAGCAGTCAACCAAATTGGTGGGACGACTACGGCGCAAATTATTGGCGATACGACTTCGGTAAATGCGAATGCAGATGATAGTACGAATCAACTTAGCATTAGTGATGGTTTGGCAGCGGATACTTATGGCAGTACGGTAGCAACCAGTGGCGATTTCTTAAACATGAAGGCAAATAATGCATCGGTTGGTATTGGCAAAAAACGTAACACTAAAAAGGTTACCGGTGTAGCCGTCAATGCTTCGGCTACTCATACTACGGAATCAGGTGTTGGTAATGTGGCGGGTGCCTTATTTGCTGGCATTGCTGGTACGGCAAATGTAAATACGCTCGAAGGTAATACGAATGCTGCTATCACGGGGGCAAAAATTAACCAAACAGCAATAACTCCTTCTAATGTTACCGTCAAAGCGGAAGATTATGCTATGAACTTCGGCTTTGCCGGTTCGGTTGCAGCCGGAATTGGTGGAGTTGGCGGGGCTACGGATACCAATAAATTCACTCGTAGCGTTAGTGCTAGCGTTACAGGTAAAGACAAAGCTACAGATTCATTGAAGGCTCATGACTTAGATGTAGTAGCCAAATCCATTCAAGGTGCATCTTCTTTTGCCAATGGTGTGGGTGTTGGTGGCTTTGGCGTAGGTGGTACTGCTTCGGTTGGTCTATACGAAGGTACAACCGAGGCATATGTAAAGAATTCTAAAGTCAATGTCAGTAGCATTGAAATCAATGCGGACCATCAAAGCAAGCTATTTATTCAAGACGGTGGTGCAGGAATTGGCGGTGTAGGTATTGGCGCAGCGGTAGGTGTGAGCCTTGATGCCAATACGACAAAAGCTTATATGGAAAACAGCACGGTAGCGACTAACGGGGCGGTCGATGTTATTGCCACGAATACAAGTAAAATTATGAATGTAACAGTATCAGGGGCTTTTGGTGCTACTGCGGCAGTAGGATCAAGCGTATCAGTTAATGTCTTAGGCAATACCGCAGATGCCCACATTGTAGGATCTGATATTGGTAGCAGCGCGAAGCGAGCTGGAGATGTTACGGTTAAAGCGACAAACACGGTAGATGTTGATAATATTACTGGCTCGGCAGTCATTGGCGGTTATGTTAGTGGTGGGGCATCTGTGGCGGTCAATCGCATTGATAATACCACCAGTGCTTATATTGGTGACAGCAACGTATATGCTGCTAGTGCTGCGATCGAAGCAACTGCTGACAGGGCAGTGGATACTACCTCTATTATGGGCAGTGTTACCGGTGGCATAGGGTTAAACGGTAATGTTTCAGTAACTACTATTGGTAGTGAGTTAAATAATCAAGCCCAAGCTCAGTCAAATAGTACCTTAGCGGAAGCCTATGGGGTGGCTAACTCTAATAAAATTGGTGCAACACAAGATGATGGTAATGGCGGACAAAAAGAATCCGATGTGTCAAAGCTAATGGGTTCTGTGGGGCAAAAAGATAAAGTGGCAACTCTCAATGCGAAAACACGTGAAGACATTTCAACCAAACAAAAAAGTATGCAGTCGAAGACTTACGCAGGTATTATCAGTAATTCTACGGTGGATGTGACCCAGTCCGTTTTAGTGTCTGCCAAGGAAAAAGATGCTGTTAACTTAAAAGCGGGCACGGTCACTGTGGGCCTTGTATCCGTTGGCGCAGCAGTTGATGTACTTACGGTGCATCATAATGTGGAAAGTATAATTGATAGTAGTGCAATCACGGCTACAGACATTACTACCAAAGCTTTGGCGGAGGGAAGTAATACCAACTTGGCTCTTCAGGGTTCTGTTGGGGGCGCTAATATCAATGCGACGGTTGCAGTTACCGATCTCACTTCGAATACGACAGCTAAAGTAACGGGTACATTAACGGCTAGTGGCAATATAACAGTTAGTTCGGAGGATACTACTTCTGCTTCGGCTACAGCGCAAGGTTACCAATTAGGACTTGCGAATGTGGGCGCGGTTGTTGCTAGCGCTGTAAAAGACGGTGAGAGCTTAGCTGCTATTGGCAGTGGCTCTATTGTTAATATGAATGATAATGCGGCTGGAATCCTTAAAGTAGAAGCGAATCGTAGCGGCGAAGTTACGGCGACAGCTAGAGCTGGTACGGGCGGTATCATAAGTGGTAACGCATCGGATTCTACAGCGAAAGATAGCAGTAAGGCTACAGCTGAGACTGAAGATGGTGTTACAATTAATGCGAACAATGATACCGTTCAAGTACAGGCAACAGCTATGCCAAAGGTGCAGGCAGAAAGTACTGGTATCAGTATAGCGTTAGGAGCGCAGGTTGGCGTATCCATTGCGCAAGCAACTGCAGCACATCATGTGGATGCTCATATCGGTACAAGTAACACCATAAACGCTGCCAATTTGGACGTGAAAGCTCAGGCACAGCAACAAGGTACAGATGCTACTAGTAGTGCGAAGGCTGAGGCTTCTGGTGGGGCATTGTTATTAGGGGCGAATGCCACTAGCAGTTTAGCAGAAAGCAATGCGGTTGTTAACAGTTATGTAGGGGATAACAGTACGCTTACAGTAACAGGAATAACGAATGTGTATGCAAACAGCAATACCAAGCAAAAAG
>JAQUJJ010000356.1 GCA_028681035.1 Candidatus Cloacimonadota bacterium | reverse complement strand
ATGTTTGCAGACAAGCTAACTCCCACTGGACAGCGTGATAAGCTGTTTGAGCTAGTATATACCTATAGTCCCAAGATGGGCACCATAGAAACACAGGGATATCAAGGAGCACTAGAGGATATGTGCAGAGAAAAGATGCGCGAGAAAGGATTATACTTTGCAATTAAGAGCTTTAAGTCTAATAAGTCTAAGTCAAACAAGTGGTTGCTTGGTCTTGAGCCAGTAATTAATTCTGGTGATATATCAAGACTGTCTGGTCTTAAGAATTGGCAACTTCTACAGAATGAATTAGTATGCTATAATGAGGACGTGAGAGCTCATGATGACACTATAGACGGATTATTTCTCGCACTTCAAGGATCGTATGCTCCACAAAATTATGACGTTGACGAAATGATAACTAAGCTCAGACATAGAGCAGATACCAAAGATAAACGTAAAAGAACATGGTTTACAACCTGAGGAATAATAATGAAAGCAACTAGTGGAACCCAAATTAGCCCTCTTCCGCCTGATGGAAGAGGCGGGTCTATACCTATCTTCCCTGCAGATACAGGGAGAACACAAACAATAGCGTTAACCGATGCTAGTGTTGTTAAAAGCTCTGTGTTTTCCAGCACTAAAAGTAAAATTGTAAGAGTTGTTGTTGTTGATGCTATGGCATTTATCGGCACAGAAAGCGAAACACTTAAGGAAACTGCGACTGCGTCAATGCCTGTGTTGCAAGATTCAACCATAGAAATCCCCGTTCCGGCTGGTGGTATCATAACCGTAAGAGGGAATGGCGCAACAGTATATCTTACCCCATCTTTGGACTAAAGGAATAAATAAAATGAGACATGTTAGTTATACAAATACAAGCGGTGCTGCTCTTGATTGTAGAGTCTTGCGTCTTTCTGGCACAAGTGATACGAGTGGAACCGTAATAAAAGAATACCTTGATGTTGCAGATGATGAGAGCTTTATCTACACCCCATCACTTTCTGGCCTTTATTCTGTTGCTACAAAAGCAGAAGGAGTTGAAACAGACTATGTTATCGATCAAGATTTTGTTCCTGTGTATATAACTGCAATACATAATAATTCTGCTTCTCCTCTCCTAAGCGGTTATTCGCTAAAAGAATTTAGTGACTACTATAAGCTAAAGCTTCATCTTACTGATAACATGAACTCAGATGTTCAGTTTCAAAACTTTGCATTTGAGATTCTCTACTCCTATGTTGATGGAGAAGGTGATGATTATAATGCTGCTGTCCCAGAATTTACTTCAGCACTATCACCTATAATCCATGGTGCTAAAGAACATAGCAGTGGTGGAAGATACTCTTATCCTGCAATGATGATTAGAGAAAGTGACGAATATACTACAGAGCACAACATTAAAGCAGCCTCAGACTTCTATTCTTACCAGCATAAAGCTATGTTCATTGGCGACACTATCATGATCCCAAAGATTAATGGCCAAGCTGAAGTAGGGAGATACCTTATATTTTCTATTAGACGTAGACCACTTAATAGGTCAATTACTGAGACAAGTGTTATTTCTCAGTGCTTCTCAGCACCAGTTACTATAGAGACTTCTTATAATAAAATTGCTGCGTTACAAACAAGTGTAGGCGCAGCCATAATCTCGGAGGCTCCCACAGCCCCTGTTGCATCAAGCGTAAAGCTCCCCATAGGCACAGGAATAACTCTTGACCTTACAGCAAAAACGAAGGGAGTTATTGGTGATTCTATTACCATCGCTCTTATTAATCCCGAAGCCGATGGCAATATCGGCGTGGCCGTAACAGGAAAGGATATTGTGGTTACTCTTGGCTACGGTACAGGGGCAATTACCAGCACACTTGCAGATGTCAAAAATGCCATCGAAGACGACGAAGATGCTGACGCTCTTGTGAGTGTAGCCATAACAGGATCAGATGCCACCACTGCCATTGCAGTTGCAAAGACAGCTCTTGACAATGGCGCTGACGGAACGACTGGCGTTGCGGGAGCATTGCGCTTTGACTCGTCTAAGCTATATGTATCGGTAGGTGAAAGCACTACTGCTGTATCCAACTGGCTTTCCGCTCCGCTGTTGCCGACGCTGCCTACCGTCATTGAACTATCCGATGCAGCGGCTTACGTTATTGGCGGTGGAAAGAACTCGATTGTTGTCGTGACCGATGGCGCCGAAAAGAATTGGATTATTTTGCCTGCTGCCACTGTAGGGCTTCGGGTGACAATAATCAACCAAGACAGTGAGGAGTCTGCGAATATCTATCCTGCAAATGGCGAGTACATAAACGGCTCCGACAGCACTCATTCATTTGGACTGGCCACACTAAACAGCGCAACCTTCTACTGTTATGCAGACGGGTATTGGGCGACAATATAAAAGAGGTGTATAATGGCTGAAGAGTACGTAACTAAGACAGAGATGAAAGCGGAGGTGAGCTCTGCGATAAGTGAAATGAGGAAAGAAATGGCAGAAGGTTTTGGCAAAATAGAGAAGCAACTTGATTCGATTATACATAGTATTGAGGTTAACCAACATACTGACCTTGAACGCTACGATGCCAGATATCTTTTGCGTGAGGATGATGTTGCTGACTCCATAGAGCGGCTAAACAACCCACGAGTAAG
>JAQUJJ010000118.1:2490-10944 GCA_028681035.1 Candidatus Cloacimonadota bacterium | reverse complement strand
GAATAGTCGCGTTGTATTGCAACCATTTAACTTAGACTTTGACGTGCAGATATTGGACGCCGATCAGGGTGATGACGCTTTGCTGATCGGGATTTTGTCACTTCAGTTGCGGCTTTTCTAATTCGCTATTTTTGGAGCGAAACCGAAAAGTCCAAAACCAGTCCGAAATCGGCTCAATTTGCAATTATCGGTGATACAAAAACGTCCAGAAACGTCCAAACAGGCTATTGCAAGCGTCTGAAGCCAGTCCTATATATCTCCTCACCACATAAGGCTTTATCCCCATTTGTCCAAGTGATAGAAGCTTGCAACTTTGGGTGATACATTATAACTAGGGTGGTGCATGCTGGAAATTGATGAAGAAAAGAATCCTATCGGCATTATCAACATGGGCGTGCGCATTTTCCCTGATGGCAGGGATGCAAAAAGTAAAGAACCTCTTAGTGTTGCCCGAAGAGGATATCGAGGACAGCGCCGCAACTTAGACAGATATCTGCTTAGACTAAAGGAACTTATCGCATACTTACAGAATAGCGGCTTCCTCCCCGAAGATGAAGCCAGCAGGCACGATGTATTTGCGATAAACCCATATATGCTGCGTAGCAAAGCTCTAGATGAAGCTTTAACACCCGCCGAATTTGCCAGAGCCATTATCCACCTTGCCAAACGCCGGGGATTCAGGAGCAACCGCAAATTGCTAAGTGACAAAGCAACAGCATATACAAAAGCAATTGATAACCTTAAAGTTTCACTAAAGGAAAGCGGAAGCCGCAGCTTAGGGGAATACCTCTGGAAACGATACCAAGAAACACCAGAGCAAGAGGGGCATTTAAGAAAACCCCTAAAGTTCCGCTATGAGATAAACGCAGAATCCCCCGATCCCATTTTCCCCTTGCGTGAAATGGTGGAGCACGAGTTTGATGCTATCTGGCAAGCACAGGCAGAATATAACAAGCTTTTCACCGAGCAGCACAAACTTATCATTAAGGAAATCATTTTCAGGCAACGAGAGCTAAAGAAGCAAGCCAAGGGCAAGTGTCAGCTTTTGCCAGAACAAGATAGAGCAGCCAAAGCACATCCGCTTTTCCAGGAATTTCGCATCCGCCAAGACCTGAACAATCTGAAAGTGATAGATGTATTTAGTAACAACACCCACGAGCTAACAGAAGAGCAATACATCGTCCTTTTCCAAGCCCTTTGCACGAGCAAAGAAAAGAGTTTCGAGCAGATGCGCAAAGCCATCTTTAAAAAGCAGGCAGAAGACTATCGTTTCAATCTGGAAACAAACGAGCGCAAGAAGCTACTTGGCGATCAAACTTATGTAGAAGTTACCAAGAAGGGAAACGAAGCCATACAAGCATATTGGGATAGATGGGATACCCAGATGAAAGCTTCTGTGATAGAAACAATTATCTCCGATCTGGATGATGAGCCGACTCTGCTAGAGTTAACCGAATTAGGCATCCCGATTGCTATTGCAAATCTTCTTTTAGGCTTGCATCTACCCTCCGACTACTGCCACCTTAGCATTATGGCAATGCAGAAAATACTGCCATTTATGCGGCAGAGGATAATTTATTCCAAGGCTTGTGAACTTGCCAGTTTAAACCACTCGGGCGAATTTAACGGAGAAGTGTTTACCGATGGCAACCTTCCCTATTATGGAGAGTTGCTAAAGCGTGAGACAATAGAGCTTAACCGACAAACAGGTGATACTGAAGCTGATGACAGCGGCAAAATTAACAACCCCACTGTTCATATTGCACTGAATCAGCTACGCAAAGTAGTAAATGAGATATGCAAGAGATATAAGAAAGCCCCGCAGGAAATCTACTTAGAGCTGGGAAAAGATATCAAAATGGGGCAAGCAGAAAAAGACCGCATGAATAAACAAGCCAACAAGAACAAGAAAAACAACGAAGTTATAGATGACTTCCTGCAAAGGAACGACATCCGCCCCAACCATCTCAACAGGCTTAAAGCCAAGCTGTGGTTTGAGCTGGGAGCAAATGAGCTTGACCGCCGTTGTGTATATTCCGGGCATCAGATAGCGGTTAATGATTTATTTACTCGCAAAATAGAGATAGACCACATCCTGCCAAAATCCAATACGTATGATGACAGCACTTCCAACAAAATCTTGTGCATTAGAGAGGCTAATCAATACAAAGCTGAGCGTAGCCCCCATGAAGCCTTTGGAGAAAGCAGGGACAGCTATAACTGGGCAGATATAGTTTCTCGTGCCAACAATCTACCGGATAACAAGAAGTGGAGATTCCAGGCAGATGCAATGGAAGAATATGGCAGCAAAGAGGAAATTCTTGCCCGTATGCTAAACGACACCCGCTATATGAGCAGAGTGGCAAGAAAATATATGTGCTACATCTGTGGGGAAGCAAACGTTTGGACGAACACAGGACGCCACACCAGCATGCTACGCGGCAAATGGGGCTTGAACGCAGCTTTGGGAGAGGGCAACAGCAAAGATAGAACAGATCACCGCCACCATGCTATAGATGCCTTTGTGATAGCATTAACCACCCGCTCTATGGTGCAAAGACTTGCTAAAACCATAGAAGACAGCCGGGAACGTTTTATAGAAAACCTTGCCCCTCCCTACGATAGCTTTAATCACGAGGTATTTGCAGCCAAAGTAAACAGCATTGCCACATCCTTTAAGCCAGATCAGATTAACCCCGCAAAATTGCAAGGCAGAAGCCAGACCGGTGGCGCATTAATGGAAGAAACTGCTTATGCCTGCGAAGGGATAGACCCCAATAATCCCAAGATGAACTTGTATTCTGTACGCAAATCTGTAAATGACATTAGTGAAAAGAACTTTGAGGATGTGGCAGCACTTGAGTTCAGAAAAGAACTGGCAGCTATAGCCGAAACTCACAAAGCCAAGGATTTCCAGGAAGCTGTGAAAACCTGGGCGAAGCGGCGCAACATAAAGAAAGTAAAGATGGTAAGCAGCATGAATCCCAATGGCATGATCCCTATCTTAGATAAAGACGGAAAAGCATTTAAATACATGGCTTCCGGCGACAACCTCTTTGCCGATATCTATATTAAAGACCCCACCGACCCCAAAGTAAAATGGAGTATAGAAATTGTAAGCTCCTACAACGCACATCAAAAAGACTTTGTGCCACAATGGAAAAAGGACTATCCCAAAGCCAAGAAAGTGATGCGAGTGTATAAGAATGATGTTATTGCTGTAGAGGCACAAGATGGCATAAGAGAATTGAGAAGAGTTAAAAAGATGACAAAAGGTTCTCTATTCTTAAGAGAAATCAATGTAGCAAAAAAGGAAAAAGCTCTGGATGATATTGGAGAACAGTATTCTCCCAACAAGTTGTTTGAGCTTCATGCCCGTAAAGCCGGAATAGACATCTTGGGACGCTGGTTCGATCCCATTGTAAACGAACATGAATAGCGTAGTGGAGATTTCTTCCGATGGAATCAGCATTTCTGTAAGCAAGGGCTTTCTGCTGGTAAAACAGCAAGAAGCTGAGGAAAAGATACCACTATCGGATATCGAGACGCTAATCATCAATTCCTATGGAGCATACATCTCCAACAAAGCCATCATGCGCCTTAGCGAGAATAACATCCCCATCATTCATTGCGGACAGAATGCCGTGCCCTGCGCCATCACCCTGCCTTATGGCAACAATGTGTATCGCAAGGATAGGATAGAATTGCAGATAAAGAGCAGCCTGCCCCTAAAGAAAAACCTCTGGCAGCAGGTGATAAAGGCAAAAATCCTCAATCAGGCTGCTGTGCTGGAGCTAAACAAGCGTCGCCATAACGATCTGGATATCCTGGCAGACAAGGTGCTATCCGGCGATACCGGAAACAACGAGGCTATCGCAGCCAGAATATACTGGGAAAGGCTGTTTGGCACAGGGTTCAGGCGCAACCCAGATTTACCGGGGATAAACAGTTTCCTAAATTACGGCTATGCTATCCTGCGGGCAAGTATGTGCAGGAATATCGTGGCAGCCGGGCTTATTCCAGAGCTTGGGATACATCACCATAACCAGATGAACCCCTACTGTCTTGCAGATGATCTTATGGAGCCTTTCCGCCCCTATATAGACCTTTGCATAAGCATGCAACAGATAACTGAAACCAGCCCCTTAACTACTGCACATAAGAAAACTCTGATAGCCTTGCTGGATTTACCTGTGGTAATAGCAGATACTAATTCTCATATCAGGTACTGTATTCAGCGGGCTGTAAGTGATTTTGTGCTGTCTCTTGTGCAAAAAAAGGCAGGCATACTCTATCCCCAAATTGCTGCCGATTCTATGTTTAAGCTGCAGGAGCAGCTAAACCAAACTTAATTCTAATAGTGCATATGGAGTTCAAATGGCTGAGCTTAACTTCAAGTATTCCAAACGTGTTTCATTAGCCGTTTGGACTTTACATGAAAGCGTTTTGTTCTGGAGTCCTTTGTGTCTATGCTAATTATATGTCCACCTATAACTTAACGGCACACTGGACTTCAGGACACACTTTTATTATCGGTAGCGAAGGCAAGGCTTCAGTCAAGTTCATATGACAAGAAAGTGTAATTGAAGTCCAAGCCGGTATTGAATATGTCACAATGCAGAATTATCATATCCGGCTTGAACTCCAATTGCATATTTTGGGTTAAAGGAAATAATATGGAAACCATATTAAACGGGTATAGGCTTATGTGGATTATGGTAATGTTCGATCTCCCTGTGGTGGAAGCAAATGAACGCAGGATTGCCACCAAGTTCAGGAATTTTCTGGAAAAAGAGGGCTTTGGTATGTGTCAGTTTTCTGTATATGCCAAATACTGCGGACCTCGGGAAAAGCTGGAAAGCATTTTTCAAAAAGTGGAAGCACACATTCCGGTGAGAGGCAAGGTAAATATCCTCACGTTTACCGATAAACAATTTGGCAACATCCGCATTATGGAAAACAACCACCGCAGAAAATCCAAAGAAAATCCTGACCAACTCCTCATCTTTGAGGACGATGACGCTTGATTTTTCTGCGACTTAAGCAAAATAAGCCCCTGCAAACGCAGGGGCTTACGAGAGCAATATATCACTCTATAAGGTTTTGGTGTCAAGCTGAAACTGGAATCTTCGAGAATCTCTGAATCAATCTATATCACTCTATAAGGTTTTGGTGTCAAGCTGAAACATAGTCTCTGCAAACTTTTTTTTGCTTATTATATCACTCTATAAGGTTTTGGTGTCAAGCTGAAACTAGATTGTGGTTTTTGATAGCCCGATATTCATATCACTCTATAAGGTTTTGGTGTCAAGCTGAAACGACGGTTGTAATAATAGTCAATCGCTTTGGATATCACTCTATAAGGTTTTGGTGTCAAGCTGAAACAGGATAGACCCGCGCAATGGCGTATGGATAATATCACTCTATAAGGTTTTGGTGTCAAGCTGAAACATCCATTCTCCGCTCCAAATCGTTTATTGCTATATCACTCTATAAGGTTTTGGTGTCAAGCTGAAACACTCGCACGATCAAACTATCATCAGTATAGATATCACTCTATAAGGTTTTGGTGTCAAGCTGAAACACAGTGGAAGGGCTGAGTTGGGCGGGGTGCTATATCACTCTATAAGGTTTTGGTGTCAAGCTGAAACTCGGCAACCAGAGAACGGAACAGGTAATGCATATCACTCTATAAGGTTTTGGTGTCAAGCTGAAACGGGACGGTTGGAATTGTAACCACTCCAGAGGATATCACTCTATAAGGTTTTGGTGTCAAGCTGAAACCTGTGCAACATGCAGAGGATAACGCCAATCGATATCACTCTATAAGGTTTTGGTGTCAAGCTGAAACTACTTGGCAGACCTGCTGGACATCAAGACGATATCACTCTATAAGGTTTTGGTGTCAAGCTGAAACCCCATAGGTAGTCTCGGAAGCAGCCCGGAAATATCACTCTATAAGGTTTTGGTGTCAAGCTGAAACTCAGCTCACTGGTACCGGCGGACGCCGATCATATCACTCTATAAGGTTTTGGTGTCAAGCTGAAACTGATACGGCTCTCGCTGGTGTATAACCGTAATATCACTCTATAAGGTTTTGGTGTCAAGCTGAAACTGTTCACGATAAGACCAGATTGCCCAGGATATATCACTCTATAAGGTTTTGGTGTCAAGCTGAAACTTGTATCTGAACTAAAGTTGATGTGATTGTATATCACTCTATAAGGTTTTGGTGTCAAGCTGAAACTACATACGAGGGAGGTAAGAAAGTATTATCATATCACTCTATAAGGTTTTGGTGTCAAGCTGAAACTTCATTGCGCTTGTCAGCTCCTTCATCTCCATATCACTCTATAAGGTTTTGGTGTCAAGCTGAAACCAAGGGTTAGTCCCATCAGGACGCAATTTTAGATAGAATCAAGGGTATCGTAAAAGCGCACGAGTCCCATCGGGTCGCCATTTCAGATAGCTCGCACGATAGTCTCATAAACACCTCTAGTCCTGTAGGGACGGCATATTATATGTATACATCGTAATCACAATTTACTTCTTCATGGGGTTCATGTTTTCGTGTTCATGTTTCTTTTCTATCTGAAATGGCGTCCCGATGGGACTCATCATGGAGTCGTGTCATTGTTTTCTATTGTAGTATCCGGATCGTGAAATACATATTGCTTATCATATTCGATGCGGTATTGGGTCAAGAAGGTTTCATATTCGTTGCTAAATGATTTATGCTGATGGTGTTCTTTTTGATTATGTATGTAATTCCTTGTTTTTTCTAAGCCACTTTGGGAAACGGAAAACGCTCCAAAACCACTTTGCCACTTAAATTTACCTAATGCCCAACCTTTCTCGTTGATAAAGCGAGATGTGTTGGCTTTGATTTTTTGGGCAAACTCAGAAACCGAAAGCGTGGGATGTAACCCTACCAAAATATGGATATGATCTTCCATACCGCCTATACATTGCAGAAAGCAATTCAGCTCTTTAATAATACCTGCGGAGTAAGCATACAGTTCTTTTTGCCTTTCTTCAGTCAAGTGCCGCAGTCTGATTTCTATGGCAAAAACATAATGAATGTATATTTGGGTGTAGGTATTGGTCATAATGTCTTCCTTTTTCTATATGATAATTCACATGTGGCATAAGTCCCATAGGGACGGTATTTTAGATAGCAACACAGGAATTATAAAAGCGCATGAGTCCCTTCGGGACGGCATTTCAGATCGCTCGCACGGATATCTCGCATATACCTCGAGTCCTGTAGGGACGGCATAAATACATTAACAGCCGCCATTACATTTCAATTTATATTGGAATCATTATTTTTGTGTTCATGTTTCTTGTCTATCTAAAATATCGTCCCGATGGGACTCTGGATGTTCTTGGATGCTGCGTTCTGTCTGAAATGACGTACCGTGGGACTATTTTGAACATATAGTGTAGTGTTGTAGTCGGAGGATGCCAATCCTCCGCGTTATACCTCGCATATTATTAATATACTGTTACTTATGGGCGGAGCTTTGGGCAAGCTCCGGCTACGGTCTTGCTTATCCGAAGCTGTGCCAAAGCCCATCTCAAGCGGTGTTGAACGGGTTGCAACCCGATGAGATCCCGATCGAATCCCGATGAGTCCCACTTCGGTTAAGCAAGGAAGGGCTTGGGAGGGGGGGGTAATATGCAGGGCTGCCGAATTCCGATTCGGCAGAGGCAGTGTAGCTGCCTTTATAAGCGAACTGCGTTCACTGTAGCAAAGCGGAATTTGCCACCCCAAGCGGGAAACTGTAAGGTAATTGGCAAATCTGTCCCAAAACCCAACATTTGTCCCCCTTATACTATAGAGGGATAAAAATCCCCACTAAAAAAGGAGATACCCATGAAAGTACATTTTAAGAACCTGATTGGCGGTTACACGGGGCAGGCGGATGATAGCGTTATCTATTACCATCCGGGCATAAACCGCTACATAATCCGCAGTAAGGGGAAACACAAAACCCATGCAGGAAATATGCAGTTTAAAGCCATTTGCGATAATCTGAAGCAGTTGCAGCTATCGCAAGCATATGTGCAGGATTTCAAAGATTATTTGCAGCTCTACAACCACCTTCCGAGTAACCGTGATAATCCCCTGCCCGCCTGGAATAACCTGTGGCTAAAGCTCATGTGGAGTATGCAGCGGATAATGGGAGTGCAGCTACTAAGCCTCACTAATAGCCAAATAGCGGAAGATACGCTGCCATGTATATCTGTGAAAGCTGCTGTGGAAGCGGGTTTGCTGCCCAAGGTGAAGGGATGGGAGGGGATGGTTGCGCAGATGTGATTGTAAGTCGAGAAGTCGAGAAGTCGAGAAGTAGGGGGTGTGGAGTCCTTGTCGCTTTCTCTTGGTTTGCGAAGGTAAACTCATTTGGCTGACAGTAGATTTATGCCAGCTTTCTCAGTCATGTTAGCGAC
>JAQUJJ010000118.1:0-2390 GCA_028681035.1 Candidatus Cloacimonadota bacterium | reverse complement strand
AACTTGTTGTTGCATTAAACAGCAATAAAAGCCAGCATAATTGGGAAAGCTTGTGCAGAATTAGCAAGGCAGGAAGGACTCCAAACAGTGATGTGAGGGAAGTCGAGAAGTCGAGAAGTCGAGAAGTAGGGGGTGTGGAGTCCTTGTCGCTTTCTCTTGGTTTGCGAAGGTAAACTCATTTGGCTGACAGTAGATTTATGCCAGCTTTCTCAGTCATGTTAGCGACCTGGACTTCACTATTGATATTGTTAATGTTATATAAGATAATCTGTTAGTATCCATTGAAGTCCAGCCTGCCTTAAAACTTGTTGTTGCATTAAACAGCAATAAAAGCCAGCATAATTGGGAAAGCTTGTGCAGAATTAGCAAGGCAGGAAGGACTCCAAACAGTGATGTGAGGGAAGTCGAGAAGTCGAGAAGTCGAGAAGTCGAGAGGTAGGGAGGTAGGGAGGTAGGGAGGTAGGGAGGTAGGGAGTGTGGAGTCGTTAAATTACTCATGCTGTAGTCCTTGGCGCATAGAAATGTGCTACCAGATGATAGTTACATTCTGCGCCAACGACTCCAGACTAAATAGTTATATCATGTTTACAGCTTTGCGGTTACCGCTTGTTCCACTTCTTCGGCTATAATACAGCATTGTTGCATCAGCTCTTTTGTTTCGGCGAGTACGGTAGTTTTAAAATTGGCATCGGTGATACCGACAAGGTTGATAAGGATGTTGTAATTGGCGGATTTGGCGGCACAGAGGGCGGTTAAAGCAGCAACTCCGGCATCGGACAGGGCATTGGTATTTCCTATTTTGGCGATACGAGCAGAAAGATGCAGAGCTTCCAAGGATAGCTTCAGAGTGGCAAGCGGCGAAAGAATGGCTTCTTGCGTGCTATGTTCCAGCGTGGTATTACGGAGGGCAATCTCTTCCTCGGTCTTTTTGGGCAGACGCATGGCGTCCATCAGTGCGTAGAAGGCATCTGTGTCCCTATCTATGCATTGCAAAGCCCTAAGCTTAATATCCTGTCCAATGGGGGCGATAGCAAAGGCTTCTTCTTGAACTGATTCATAGCCCTTTTTGCCGATGGTGAGATTCGCCACCATAGAAGATAGCGCACCGCTCATCGCAGTGCAAAGAGCAGCCACACTTCCCCCGCCGGGAGCGGGAGCATCGGTGGAAAGCAAATCACAGAAAGCATCCAGCTTCATGTTCACCAAGCTATCCTGCTTGGCGATGGCATATTCGATAACCTTTTTATCCAAATCAAAATCACCCAGTTCGCTTAGTCCCATGCTCTGGATGGCGGTTTCCATAATCATCTTTTCTGGGATACCAGTGCTTTCGCCCATCTTGGCAAGGTAATACTTACCTGCTTCCACCAGTGCCGCTTTGGGAATAAGCCCCACAAGTTCGCTGCCAGTAACCTGAATGCCCATATCGCGGGCAAGTTCACGCACTTTATCCAGCACGGCGTATGGCGGCGTAACTTTGTAGTTGGTGAGGTTGATGCTTATCTGAGCGCGGTCGTAGCCATCGATAAACCAGCCAACCGCCTTGCAATGCGTGAAAAGACCGGGAGTGTTTATCTTGTTGCCGTGTTCATCTTTTAGCAGCTTGCCGGCGGCATCACGGGCAGATTTACCGCTTTCACGGATGGAAAGGGCGATGTCGTGGGCTTTCTTTTTATCGCGGGTGTTTAGGTTTATATTGTAGGCAATCAGGAATTCACGGGCACTAATGGCAGTGGCACCGCTCTTGGCATTAAAAATGTGAGGACCGAAATCGGGAACCCAGGCGGGGTCTTTAGCTTTGGTGGCAAGAGCCTCATATTCTCCGCTACGCACCGTGGCAAGGTTGCGCCATTCTTCTTTACTGGCGGCGTTTTCGTAGAGGTAAACAGGGATGCCAAGCTCTTCGCCCACACGCTTACCAAGCTTGCGGGCATATTCGGTGCACTCGTCCATAGTCATGCCGGAAATGGGAATAAAGGGGCATACATCTGTGGCACCCATGCGAGGATGCGCTCCGTGGTGCTTGCTCATGTCTATCAGCTCGGATGCCTTCTTAATAGCGGCAAAAGCGGCTTCCACAACAGCTTCAGGCTCACCGGCAATAGTGAACACAGTGCGGTTGGTATCGGCTCCGGGATCTACATCTAAAAGGACAACGCCGTTAACGGCTTTAATTGATGTGGCAATGGCATCGAGCACAGCATGGTCTCTGCCTTCGCTAAAGTTGGGGACACACTCCATCAGCTTCATATTGACTTCCTCTACTTAAGTTATTTTATGTATTTTCACTTTAATGATTTTCTTGGTAGTTGCTTGCAGCACCTGGATGCGGTATTGTTCGATGGTGATAACCTGTCCTTGATGGGGAATGCGCTCTAACTGGTCTAAAA